>CANBKJ010000009.1 GCA_947369165.1 uncultured Lachnoclostridium sp. | reverse complement strand
GAGTTCATTCCTAGAACCATTCTCTCTATCAATATCATGATTTCCTGGACAAATATATACTTTTCTATTTGAACATCCACAAGTGGAAGCAATCTCCTTAATATAATTGATTACTTCTTTTTGATTCAACGATTCCTTACCAAATCTAAATAGACAATCCCCAGTAATCAATATAAAATCTAATTTCAATTCCAATTCCTTTAACTTTACCAAAAGTTGTTCTCTTATATTCTTCGCATCGTACCCCTTCAAATTAAAATGAATATCTGATATGTGCATCCACTTCATAATTTCCCCAGCCTCCTCATTAGATAAACATACTATATAGGCGTTTGCGAAACGCCACAGACCGCATAAATACAGCATTTATTGTTACAAAAAACAAATAACTCCTCACCGGATATGGTATAATAGAGTTGCTAAAAAACTATAAAACGCTATCTAAGAAAGGAGTTATTCTGATACCATATAAACAGCTTTCTTTGGCAGATATTTTGAAGATTGCCAGACTATTTTTGAAGATGACAAACCTCAGTTTCTTTCTCTATTAGAGCAACATATCCATCTTGATGAAATTATTCCGGTTACCTTCCGTAACCACTTCTATGCTTCAACGGGCAGAACCCGTAAATACCCTTTACATGCCCTGCTCTGGGCTTTAATTATCCAACGTATTTTTTCCATTCCCACAAACCAGCTTCTGCTTACTTTTCTCCACTATTCCAAACCTTTAAGAGAGTTCTGTGGGTTTACTAAAGTCCCCGATGCCTCTAAAATCACCAGATCCAAACAGGTTTTCCTAGAAGACTTACAGCTGTGTTTGATAACCTTGTTGATATTACCGAACCCATATGTCAGGCTGTTGATTCTGCTGAAGCTGACATGACCATCTTTGATACTTCCGGCATCGAAGCCTGGGTTACTGAAAATAATCCCAAATATGCGAACCGGATCATCAAACGGTTAAATGTTTATGCAAAAACTATGGGCTTCGATAAGAATTACAACCCTTATGCTGCTACATACACTTCCATGCCTTCCCATGCTTCTGCCAATCAGGAGATCAAACAGCTCTATATCAACGGGCATTTCTGCATGTCTTTAAGTTTGGCATTGTCACAAACGGACTTACCGGGGCATATAACGACAGGAAATACCTAAAGGTCAGTGTGAAGAATAAGGGAACGGGAAATTATACTCTCCACTTGAAAAAGCGGTTTGTCTTGTCATTCCGGAACCGACAGCTATCAAAGGACAGGACAAAGTAACTATCCCTTGGAATGCGATAGACAATGCCAAAGAATATCTGGTTTGTATTTATGACGGAGGAAAGAAAGTTGGCGAAGTCGTTGTGACAGGCACATCCTATGATTATGTATATAACAACGAAACGGCGGGAAAAATCCTTGGATTAACCGTCGATTTCTTTCCATGTACCGTTTCTTTTATAATGGACCGGCATAGAGTATGTAACGGCAAGTATAGCTTCCGTCCGACATGGCAAACTGCTTGGCGAACCTGTCTCTTTTTGCCGGTATCTCTCCAGTGATGGAGGCATCTGTCTGGACTGCTTCCGATATGGCGGCATCCGCCCTGGTCTCCTGTTCTTTCTGCAGGCCGGTGCCATAATAGGAAGCCAGCACCAGACCGCCTGCCAGCAGGCCGCCCAGTATGATCTTTTTGTTTTTTTCTGTGTTCTTTTTCATCCTGTTCCCCCGATCCTTTTTGTCTGTCATTTTGCCCGACGGTGCCAACAGAGAACCAGTTTTCTCCTGAGACGTCGGGATAGTGTAAGAATATTGTTACAATATCTTAATTATACATAATTATATATAATTCTACAAGAACTAGTGTTCGACATAAAACGACAAAATTCGACAATACGCACTTCATTCGTCACTTTATTATTTTTCCCGAAAAACATAAATTCTCTTTCCTGAGCGCCATTCCGCAAACACAGCCCCGCATTCCATAGTATTTCTGATCCGCACGCCGGCATTTCTGAGCTTCTTTACTGTCTCCGGAGACGGATGTCCATACCGGTTCTTCTTACCTGCAGAAATCACCGCATAGCGGGGTGATACCATCGCAAGAAATTCCTGGGAAGTAGAAGTTTTTGAGCCATGGTGCCCCACTTTCAGCAGATCATAGCCGCCCCGCAGATCACCGACCGCTGTTTCACCCTCCTGTTCCAGGTCTCCTGTCGCCAGAATCCTCAGATCCCGGTATGTAATGTCCAGTGTCAGGGAATAATCGTTTTCACTTTCCCATTCATACTCCGGGGTTGGATGGACACAGCGGATACGAAGTTCCTGGCAGGACAGCACGTCTCCTTTTTTCATTCTATTTACACTTATATTATAAGACCGAAAACTGCGGTATAACCTTTTATATCCCTCATCTATCTTTTGTATTCCGGGCATAATTATTTTTTCAATCTTTATGCCCAAATTTTTCTGATTCACCGCCAGCTCCAGAATCCCATTCGTGTGATCAGCGTCGCTGTGGGTAATAAATACAGCATCGATCTGGCTCCTTCCAAAATACTTGAGGCATTTTGAGATTACATATTTCCCCACCTCATTTTGAGTTGTGCTTCCACCATCGATCAAATAAGTTTTCTCTCCGCACAATATCACAGAACAATCCCCCTGTCCCACATCCAGCTGCATGTACAAAAAAGGAACGTCGGGCGGAAAAAGAAAAAAAATTCCAGCCAGAAGCATACCTGCGACAGTGGCAATCCATTTTTTCTCACATTTCAAATACAGAAAGATGCCCCCCACAAGAACCACATAATATAACAAAACTAATTCTGGCGCCGGGCGTCCGGTCACAACACTGCGTCCCGGAAGTTCCTCCACTGCCAGACATACCATTTCATAAAATCTTAGGATATAATGAACCGTAGAAAGAAGAAAGCCCCCTGCTGCCTTCCAGAAGAATGATAGAATGCATCCGAATACACCTGCTCCCACCAGCAGGGAAAGCAGGGGAAGAACCACAAGATTTGCCAGAATAGAATAAGGAGATATCTCATAAAAAAACCAGAGCATCACCGGCACGGTAACCATAAATACGGAGACAGAAGACAACACAGCCTGTAGAATCCTTCCCCGCAGTCCATTTTTCTTAAAATAGGGACCGAGTTTTTCCATCACCGGAGAAAACAGGACAATTCCTGCTATGGCCGTATAGGAAAGAATAAATCCACACTGAAACAGCTGGAGCGGCTGCTGTAATAACGTGATGATCCCGCTGAGCGCCATCGCCGAAAGTGCATCATAACACCTGCCGGTATACCTGGCAAAAAGCCCGCAGGCCATCATCAACACAGCCCGTTCTGTCGCCACCGGAAATCCCGTAAACTGCCCATATAAGAATAGAAAAACTACCGTGACAACCACAGCCTGTCTCATGGGAAGGCAGTAGCTGCGTAGAAAAAAGAACAGACCAGCGCCCAGCAGTGACACATGAAGTCCTGAGATCGCCAGCAGATGTCCGATACCCGTTTTCTGAAACTGATCTTTCCTGTCCGCCGGAAGATAAGATTTTTCTCCCAGTATCATGGCACCAAGCACACCCGCATCCCGCTCTTCCATCACCGCCAGAAGTTGTTCCATCGCCCGCTGGCGCAGCAGGAACAAGCCATGCCGGATGGGATCCAAACGATTATTGACTATCTCCAATGATTCGGCAAAGATTTTTGCGCTTATCCCCTGGCTTTTATAATACAAGTCTTCATCAAAACCGCCAGGATTTGAGACCGTTTGAAAGGTAGAATATACTCCCTGAATATGGATTGTATTTCCGATCTTGGAATTTGAAAATAGAAGTTTATCTGAAAAATCATAGACGATACACTGATCTGTGTGAATCTCCCTGCCTGTGTTCTTATTTTTTGCTTTTACATCCGATAGTACCAGCACTTTTCCGGATGTCCCGATGCGTATCTCACCCACACGCCCCTCGCATTCCACCGGGATATCTTCCTGCGGGGGCGTCTTTTCTCCGCCAGATATATGATACCATATACCGATAAATAGTATCTGTAGTAAAAAAACAGCAAACAATGGTCTGCGAAACATGATCCTCCTCACCCCTTACTGCCCCCGCTTACCAGATCCAGATTCCGCTCAAAAGGAATATTAAATTTTTTCGTGTCCCCATAGGTCTCCTTTTGCTCTCCGTCAATGGTAAACTGTACTTTATTAACATCTGAAAGCTCACACAGCGTATTGACAATACTGTAGATTACGATCTCACTCTTTACTTCCGTCTGGATATTCTGAAATTCCCTGCTAAAATCCACGTAACACACATTATCCCGGATAGTGAGTGAATTCAGTGTGGTTCCGTCAGGTATCGTCTGCTTGAGATCTGAAGTATTCACATCCTCCAATCCCTCCGGACCATCCAGAAGCTGCTGGATCAAAAGCCTTGCCAGCGGCACCGTCATATCATGGGTAAGTTTGGAATTCACTTCCTTCATTCCCATTCCGGAATTATCCGAAAAATACAGCGTCACATATTTATCCTGTGTATCGCCGTCTCCTCCAATGGAATCCAGAAAGGAAAGGGAACTCATAACTCCCACCGGCTCACCGTCGATCAGCAGAGAAATATCATCCACAAAAAACTCCACATATTCCACTCCCTGAACCTGACATAACGTCTTTACGATGGCAGCCCGCTGAAGCACCTCTTGAATTCCATGCAGATTTTTGTAAGCTGTTGAAAAATATAGAGACAACTGTTTTTCCTTGATCTGAAAATCACGGATATCCACGTTCTTATACTTATCCAGCAGTTCCTCCACAATCCCCACCGTATCCTCATATTCCGCCTGAACTTCATAAAGCGTTTTCCTCAATCCACTTCCATCTTCTTCTACCTGGTATAGAATAAATTTCCCCTCCTGTATATCCGGCTGGTTTTTCCCGCAACTACACAAAAAAAGACTAATAAAAAATATACTTAGGATATATCTCACAAATCTCATGCTGTCCCTCATTTCCTCCCTGTTCTTGCCGAATCACGCCTGATAGATCAGCGGAATACGAATGGCAAAGGTCGTCCCCTGTTTTTCCACACTGTGCACCTTGATGGAACCACGGTGCAGAAGAACCGCATTTCTCGTAATAGCAAGACCAAGTCCGTTCCCTCCCGTCTCTCTGGAACGTGCCTTATCTACCCGGTAAAAACGCTCAAAAATATGATCCTGCAGTTCTTCCGGTATTCCCACACCAGAATCCGATACCCTCACATAGAAAAACTTATGATCGGCATTCAGAGTCACTTTGACCCATCCATTATCAAAATTATATTTCACCGCATTTTCTATAATATTAGAAATCGCCATTCCCAGTTTCACACTGTCGATCTGCGCTGATACAGGACGCACACTTTCAAATATGATTTCGATATTGCGCTGTGCGGCAATGGGATTGATCCCTTTAAGAATTCCCTCCAGAAATTCATTGATATTGACTTCTTCAATATTGATCTGGACAGCCGACTTGTCCAGTTTGACGAGAGATAACAGGTCGTTCACGATCTTATTCATTCGCTCCAGTTCCTGGTTGATATCCACCATGAATTCCTTGTAAAGCTCCACCGGAACCTCTTCCTGCATGGTCAATGATTCTGCCAGAACCTTGATGGAGGTGATAGGCGTCTTCAGCTCATGGGACACGTTTGATACAAATTCCTGTCTGGAATCCTCCATACTCTGGACAGCGGTAAGCATAAAATTCACCGCATCGGAAATATTTGCCACCTCTAAATTATCCTGGACTTCCATTTTCTCACTGAAATCTCCGGAACCGATATGCCGGATGGAATCCACCACCTTTTTCATCGGTTTTACCAGCTTTCCAGACAGGATCCAGGATATAACAATGATGATAACAGCAAACAAAAGAATAACAGAAAATGTGACAGTGCGGATATTATCATACAGTGCATTGATGGACTGAAAGGAAAAATTCATCACTACCACGCCATTCACCGTCATCTCATCGGTTCCCATAATGGGTACAAAAATCTCTACATTGTCGTTGTACTGGTTGACTATTTTAACAGCATCCTTTCTGAAACATTTTATCACTTCCGGAAGCACAACGATCTCTCCTTCTTCCAATCCATAGGTATCACGAAGCACTTTCAGTTTAGAGTCCACGATCAGGATCCTTCCATCATACATATCGGATACCTGGGAAAGTTCCGCATTTACTTCATCTTTCCGATCACTTGTGAGATAACCAGAGCTGACGATGAGATTGGAGATCACACTTCCTCTGACCTGGATCTCTGATACCCGCTGACTGATATTTCTTGCGCGGTACGTATTCAGGAATATTAGGGAAAATATTATAAGTGGCACGACGCCGATAAGGATAAGCACACCCATACTCTGGATGTGCAGACTTTTCACTACATTCAGTTTTTCTCTAAGCTTGGAAATAATAGCCAACACCCCATTTTGTATGTATATATTTCGGATCACTTGGCGTTGATTCGATCTTCTCTCTCAGACGGCGCACATGGACATCCACGGTACGGACATCCCCCAGATATTCATATCCCCAAACATCATTTAACAGTTTCTCACGGCTGTAGACCTTATTGGGATTATGGATCAGAAGCTCCAACAGGTCAAATTCTTTGACCGTAAGATTCACCTCTTTATTTTCGATAAACACACGACGGCTGTCCACATCAACTTTCATGCTTCCAAAAGTGTGAATGGAAGTATTCTCCACAGGTTTTTCCTTTTTTTTACTGCTTCTTCGCATAATCGCCTTGATTCTTGCCTTTACTTCCAGAATATTAAAAGGCTTGGTAATATAATCATCCGCACCATATTCCAATCCCAGAATTTTATCCATATCATCTCCCTTTGCCGTCAGCATTATGATCGGCACATCCGAGTATTCCCGAATCTGCTGGCACACCTCAAACCCAGTAAATTTAGGTAGCATAACATCCAGAAGTATCACATCATACTTCTTTTCCGCTGCTGCATTTAACGCCTCTTCTCCATCGTAGGCACAATCGACTTCCATTCCATCCTGCTCCAGACTGAACCGCAATCCCTTCACGATCAGCTTCTCATCATCCACTACCAGAACTCTCTTCGCCATTTCCCTATTCTTCCTTTCAAACAATACCTTTGGCACCTTCCTTATGGTGCTTATTTCATTTCTCAGGATACTCTGATCTGACTTTTGATCTTGTCAAATACACCGTTTTTAATCCCTGTTATATTCATAATATCTTCAATCTTTTTAAACCTGCCATGCTCTTCCCGGTAAGCAATGATCGCCATCGCCTTGGATTCCCCGATTCCGGCAAGAGTCATAAGCTGTTCCTTAGCAGCAGTATTTATATCGATCAGACTGGATTTCTCCTGCTCCGGCTGTTCCTGCCCTGGCAAATCCCTTCCAGAAGTCTTTGTATCTCCTCTGTTCTTGATCACGATCTGGGTACCATCCTCTACGAGTTCTGCCTGATTGATCCCCGACGTGGCTGCATTTTTCTTAAATCCCCCTGCTTTTTCCACCACCTCGATCACTCTTGGTTTTTTCTCAAAAATGTAGACGCCTGGTTTTCTCACTGCTCCGGTTATATGCACATATATCTTTCCCTCCGGCAGATCCGCTTTTTCCTCTTCTCCAAAATCTGTCTCACTGCTAAAGATACTGGTTTCCTCTTTGCTGCCGTGATCCTTCTTCTGTCCGGTAAAAATCCATAAGACACCAAAAAGAACAACTGCCGCAGCCACTATCATATATTTGATCTGATTTTCTTTCATTGTCCTTCTCTCCCGACTTGTTCTCACGGGATAAAGACCAGAGTGCATACTCTAATTGTATCAATGAAATATATTTTTGACAACCACAAAATTAGATTTTTCCTATAAAGTCCATCCAGCGGCTATAAGCCACGCATGCCTGCATGCAGTGGGTTATAGACACCCCCCTGGGCTAACCGAATGAGTATGGAGAGCGGCAGCTCGCAATACGAATTCGGGGAGCTGAATGCGGGAGTGCCCACGGCACGGAGCAGGCAGCTTTATTTCCGGTCCATCCAGCGGCTATAAGCCGTCCGTGCCTGCACGGAACGGGTTATAGACACCCCCTGGGTTAACCGAATGAGTATGGAGAGCGGCAGCTCGCAATACGAATTCGGGGAGCTGAATGCGGGAGTGCCCACGGCACGGAGCAGGCAGCTTTATTTCCGGTCCATCCAGCGGCTATAAGCCGTCCGTGCCTGCACGGAACGGGTTATAGACACCCCCTGGACTAACCGAATGAGTATGAAGAGCGGCAGCTCGCAATACGAATTCGGGGAGCTGGATGCGGAAGTGCCCGTGGCACGGAGCAGACAGCTTTATCTCCGGTCCATCCAGCGGCTATAAGCCACGCATGCTTGCATGCAGTGGGTTATAGACACCCCCTGGGCTAACCGAATGAGTATGGAGAGCGGCAGCTCGTAATACGAATTCGGGGAGCTGGATGCGGGAGTGCCTATTTCCATTTAAAGGTAATGATCCCTGCTATGATCGCCGCCAGCCCGATCACCTTTCTCCACTCAAAGGGCTGTTTCTCCACACCGAACAGTCCCATCAACTCGATAATGTATGCCACAACGATCTGTGCTGTTACGATAAACACCACCGCTCTCGCCGGGCCGCACTGGTTCATCGCCTGTATAACCGTATACGTAATAAACGCACCGATGGCACCGCCAAGAAGCATATATTTTGGCTGTACCCCCCACAGGCTGCTGATGGATCCATCCCTTCCTGTCACCAGCCAGGCTGCCACACAAACAACAAAAGCAGAAATCTGAACGAAAGCTGCTGCCAGCCAGATACTGCTTTGTTTTGTCACCTCTGAATTAAACACTCCCTGTACACTCATCAACGCACCGGAGATCAGTCCAATCACAATACCCCACATAAAAAATTGCCGTCCTTTCATAAATATGATGTCAGGAGCAAAAAGCAGTCTGCTCCCAACTGCTATCTTCTATTATGGGCATATTGGGGAAAAATATTCAATTCATTCAATGGCGCTCAAGCTGGCTTGACCAGCAAAAGGAGCCTAGTCTAGTACAGACTACTAGAACAAGGTTCCAAAGTTCTCCACTGAGTCACTTATAAAGAGCATAATAATCACTCTCCAGATTTTCTACATTTCTTGTAAGCCACAGTTTCACGTCATCCAATGCCTTATTGTAAATTCTTTCTCCCAGCATTTCGATAAAAAAATCAAGGATCATCTCAGAACCTATGATTCCCAGTTCTTCATCTCTTTCTTCCTTAAAGAAATAAATAATCTCATCTTGCAACTTTTTCTTTTCTTCCGAAGAAATATTAAGAATATTTCTCTGTCCTTCGTTTCTCATATTCATACCTCGTCAATAATATTTTGTATTAGTTCAATTCTACCGTTTTCTTATAGACCAGCAATCAGCTCTCTGCTTGTTTTTCTGTTCCTTATCTGCTAATGGCAGGTAATCCTCCATGACTACCTGCCACACTACACACAAATACGCACATTTTATTTTGGTTATCTATCCTTTCTTGCCCAAATAATAGCCCTATTCGTTATTTCACTTATCATATGCCCTTGATAATCGCCATACTCTTGCTCAATAACAAATCACTTCATCTAACCACTTATGTATCTGCTCAAGTGTTGCAAAGTATTTCTCCGATGGAATTTCTTGCACTAAAGCACTTCCATCCGCAAGTATCATTTCAAACCTGCGAATAAATCTGGTTATTCTACTCTCTGTATTATAAACGCTATCAAGTAAAATCATTTTTCCGAAGTTTCCATGCCTGTCTGTGCCTTCCCATATAATATTCGCATCGGGATTATTAAACCATTTCTCTGGACATTGTGTGTATGCACAATCCACAAAAATATGCCCTCAACAGTTAACGCATCCGCAGACTTCCGAATCATCAATTTCTGGGATTGTTCATAATTCATATCAGACACAATATTAAACAAAAAATTAGCGCCTAAAATTATGACATCAAAATCAATCCCCCAATCATCACAAATCACATCTGCCTTATGCCATTTAATCTTTTCATTCGAAATTTTATGCGCAATCTTTTCCAACATATATTCATCAATTCCATTGGGCTATTATATCCTTTTCGTTATACATTTTTTCCTCCAATTATAGTGTAGGAGGGTTAAAGTATAGTCGCCCTCCTGTTCAATTTATACTGGTTATATCCTAATTCTTTCATCTTAATCATCCCTTTCTGTCTATATTTGAAATATGCAGCACATTATACTTAAATTGCATATTTTCTATTGCCACGAAGAGATCTGCTTTTCATACAGATTATTTCGCTCTTTGCATTCCCCTGTCAGACTAGACTGCGTATCTCATTATTGTTTGTCTTTATCTGTTCTGACACACTAAACTACTCATGTACAATATTAATATATTCATCCAGCCGCTGTTCCTCCAGTGAGGCTATCATCTCAATAAATGGCTGCAATTCGCCATTTACTGCATAAGCTTCTAACACCTCAAAGTATTCCAGTCGGTTCTCCTTTGCGATGGATACTGGAAGGAAACCATTCGCCATCAATTGATAGTTCATGATCATGCGGGATGTCCGACCATTACCGTCTACAAAAGGGTGGATTTTTACAAACTCTGCATGTGTCCATGCAGCAAGCTCGATTGCATTTATTTCTGCCCTGTATGACAACATATCAGTAAAAAAATTTTTAATCTGTTGATACATCTCACTAATAATTAACCTATTTGTTAATATTTTAGGCGCATTTCCTACTATTTTATACCACTTATTTCACATATTTTCCATATTTTTTTGAGATTCAGAGTAAACAGGTATCATATGGGTATCACGTGGTATCATTCAATTTATAACCCAAATGTACGATAAAGCCATGCTTTACTATCAACTAACATATGCAAAATTCTCACTATGTAAATGGTGTCCTCATCAATCACATAATAAATCTTGTAGTTGCGATAATAATCTTTTCGGACACCCAATCCAGCAAGCAATTCATCTTCATCCAATTCGTTTCTCTCCGGAAAGTTTACCAGAGAATTTATCTTTGTATGAATCCCACTTACTATATTTTCAGCAGCAGACGGATTTTTCAATTCATAGGCAATGTAATCACCGGCATTTTCCAAATCTTTCTCTGCCAACTCCGTAATCCTAATTTGATATTGCCTCATCCCTGTATTTTTTCTCCAATCTGTCACACACAGTATTAAAGTCTTTTGTCTTTCCCTCTTTTATCTGTTCCAATCCTGCCATTACAAGCTCCCGGACTTCTTGTTTCTGTTCGTCTAAAGCTCGTTGGTAATCTTCTTTTAATACCACAGCCATAAAAATCAGTCCTTTCTGTTTTTTCAGTATTCTCATCCATAAAAGCTTAACTCTCACTGCTTATATAATACCTTAGCCAACTGATATTTGCAACCATTTTTCAAGTACTAAAAAAGTCCAAGCAATAAAGGCAATGCTTTTAATAAAGCCTCGGAATAATCCTAGAATAAATATAATTAAATATCAGCAGCTTTATTCATAATAACATCCATAATTTCCTATATTACAGCCCAGCTCCCCATCTTTTACAAAAAAACTCGCCCCCGCAACTTGTTTACCGTTTTCAAATACCACCACCGGAACCAGCGTCGCCCCAAAAGACCGTTTATAAAATTTTTTTCCATATTTGATCGTGACCTTCGCCTGACGGGGTACCGAAAGAGCTTTACGGATTACCTTTTCTGTCAATACCGGGGAATAATCGTTTTTCCCAATGACCAGAACCTTACATTTGACACATTTTTTTTCATATCTGGCTGTGACTACAGCCGTACCTCTGGCAATGCCGGAAACAACACCCTCTGCTGATACGGACGCCACCTTTTTATTGGAAGATTTCCATAAAACTTTTTTCTTGATTCCTTTCATTTTTTAAACTTTCGTCTTACCTACCCTTACAGTCAGCTTCGACTTATTCAATCCATTTGTTTCAGCCTTGCCAGAGGCTGTTGCATGAAAAAGCAACACCACTGCCGTTAAGGATAATATGACAGGAATCCATGCATACTTCTTTTTCACAGACTATTACCTTTCCTAATATTTTTATAAACTGGACGAGGCGGACCCGCGTCATCCAGCCAGATCAATACTGCCTTTATTCTACAGCTCTTTTGACAGCTTCACTTTTACTTTTATTCTTTTTGCATATCCATTTCTGGAGTAGACATAAATACTGCAGGAACCTTTTCCTACTGCTTTAATCTTTCCTTTTTTAGACACCGTCGCAATCCTATTATTGGTAGAAGCATAACGAAATTCCTTCGCATGCTCATCCGAAAGCTTCTTTTTGTTCCTGCTGACCAATACAGTACCTGCCTGGATGGCTGCAGTCCCGCCTTTCTTTAGATGATAAGAACTATTCTTTACCTTAACTGCTTTCACATTAGTATACTTTGTATTCTTACTGCCCACGACATGGGCGGTTATGGTTTTAGCAAGTGTTACCTTTTTTCCATCTTCCTGTTTGAAAGCAGACACATACACTTTAAATACCTTTTTTAAATCCAGATTTTTTCCATTGACCTTCTTTACCGTCAATTTTGTAGTTTTACCGTTCTTTACGGGCGTGATGGATCCTGCGTCAAAATCCTTGGAACAATACTGTACATAGACATCATATCCATCTGCACCCGGCACCTTTCCCCAGGATATTTTGATTTTTCTGCCTTTCTGGCTTACCTTCAGCTTCGCGTTTAGTGCCAGCTCTCTTTTTTTCTGTTCCTTTTTTTCCTGCTCGGTCAGTTCCCTTGGCGGCGTTGGCTGTACCGGTGGTGTCTGGTCCACAGCCGGTGTGGGCACAGCCGCCGGTGTTGGTGCTGCGGTGAGTGCTGGTTCTGCAGTGGGCGTCGGTGTTACAGTCGGTGTCGGCATTATGGTAGGCGTCGGTTCTTCTGTCGGTGCCGGCGGTTCTGCGGTGGGCGCCGGCGTTTTGGTCGGTACTGGCCCTTCCGTCGGCGTCGGTTCTGCGGTGGGCGCCGGTGTTTTGGTCGGTGCTGGCGGTTCTGTCGGTATCGGTTCTGCGGTGGGTTCCGGCTTCGGGGACGGCGTTGGCTCTGCCGGTTCTTCTACATCCCCCTTAACGGTTACCGGGATATCAATATCATCCACAACCACATACCGATCTGTATCTTTTGGCGTGTAGACAGCCTTAAACACATGAGTTCCCACTGTCCCCACATCCAAGGAAGGCTCCTTCCAGGTAAACCCACCCGGCAGTGAAACATCAGCAAGGGTATCCCCCACATCTGCTGTCAGTTTTTTAGGAATAGTATAGACGGGAATCCGTTTTAATAAAAACCAAATTTCTGAACCCCTGAGCTTTCCACTCTGCACCGTTACATATGCCATTGTTGCATCCGGCTGAATCAAAAGTTTTGTTCCGTCGTCAGAAAGACTACAGTTTTCGTAACTCAGTTTTCCCTTCAGTACATCATTCTCATCAAGAATTCTTTTAACCAATTCCGGAAGCTCACTTTCCTTTCCCGTAGCAAAATCCCCCGAAATAGAAATATTCTGCCGATCTAAAGTAAAATTTGTGTTCCCTTCAAGACCTGCAAAATCACAGATTTTATTCCTGGTAAAATCAATACTGATGTCGTCCCTTACATGGGCAAATTCCTTTAGGGAATCAATCCTAAGAGATGACAAATCCAAAGTATTCAGCGCGGAAAAACGTTCTGGGATCAATGCCAGCTTTGCAGGATCCGTAAAATTATTCTGGCTGTTGCGATTTATCATGCTGATTCCATCGGTATGATGAACTTTTATTCCAAGATAAAGTTCCTGCAGGCCGGATAAGTTCTTCGCACCCATATCAAGCAATACCGCCAGAGAATCATCTGTAAGCTTGTTATCTCCCAATGACAGTTTAGTCAGTTCTCCCGCATTCTTTATAAAATCAAGATCTGATATGCTGCAGGCATCCATCCACAGGAGAGTCAATTTCGGCAGTTTATCACTGGTAAGGTTATCACAGGCTCCCGCCGCAGACAGATTATTTTCTGAAAGATTCAAATATTTTAAATTCTCCAATGTCAGATCCGGAATCCTGTCAAGGCTGTCTCTGACAAGATACAGACCAGTCAGACTTTCCCTGTGATTGAGAAGGGAAAGATCAAACCCGGTGAGATCACAGCCCTGAAGGCGGAAATCGCTCAACATTGTACAGCCACGGAGCAGCGTTTCGAGATGATCCCGGGAATCACTCTGTGTAAAATCCACTCCCTTTATATCAATCAATTTGATCTTCTCAGGATTCACCGTAATTGTCTGCGTCTCATCATCACTGTCGATCAACGCGTCTTGATTATTAAGTATGTTTGGTGCAAGGCATTTTTTCAGCTCATTATACAATTTAGTGCTGGCGATGGTTAATGTCTGCGTAACATCTCCCGCCACAGCGTTTGACTGCCGCCAGGGCAGCAGAGGATTAACGATGAGAGCCAGTATCAGCACAATGGATAGAAGTTTTCTTTTTGTATTCATAATCTTTCTCCCTTTTCACTTGAATCTAAACTAAATTTAGAATACCATATTTTTCTGGACATTTCCATATAAATTCTCCCAGGCATACAAAAATCCCCTGAAAACATCTTATTTCTACAAGAGTTTTCAAGGGATATAAAATAAGCTGCACAGTGGCAATCAGCGCCGTCGGGCTATGTCAGGAAGAGACGTTCTGTCACCATATCACTTACTATTGATATAGTTCATCAGCCCCTCGGCTTTGATGATCTTCTGCATGAACTCCGGAAATGCCTGCCCCTGGTAGGTCTGGCCTTTCGTCTTGTTCACGATGACGCCGCTGTCAAAGTCGATCTCTACCTCGTCGCCGGCTTCAATGTTCTCGGAAGCCTCTTTGCACTCTATGATCGGCAGTCCGATATTGATGGCATTGCGGTAAAAGATTCTGGCAAAGGTCTCTGCAATGACGCAGCTCACCCCTGCTGCCTTGATGGAGATCGGGGCGTGTTCCCTGGATGATCCGCAGCCAAAGTTCTTCTCCGCCACAATGATATCACCTTTTTTTACATTCTTTACAAAATCCTTATCGATGTCTTCCATACAGTGGGTCGCAAGCTCCGCTGGATCGGAAGAATTCAGATAACGTGCTGGAATGATCACATCCGTATCCACATTATCTCCATATTTAAATACGTTTCCTAATGCTTTCAAAGGTACGTACCTCCATTCTATATCTATCATTCATTGCCAAGTTCAGATGGTTCCGAGATTTTTCCAGTCACAGCACTTGCGGCTGCCACCGCCGGACTCGCCAGATATACCTCAGAATCCACATGTCCCATGCGTCCCACAAAATTTCGGTTGGTGGTGGACACCGCGCGCTCACCGGCTGCCAGTATTCCCATATGCCCGCCAAGACATGGTCCACAGGTCGGCGTGCTGACTACCGCGCCAGCCTTGATAAAGGTCTGCACCAGCCCCTCCTCGATCGCCTGAAGGTAGATCGCCTGAGTGGCAGGGAAAATAATACAGCGGATGCCTTTTTTCACCTTTCTGCCCTCCAGCACTTTCGCGGCTGCCCGGAGATCCCCGATACGTCCGTTGGTACAGGAACCGATCACCACCTGGTCGATCTCTACCACTCCTGACTCCTTTACGGTCTTTGTATTCTCCGGCAGATGTGGAAATGCCACGGTGGGCTGCAGCGTATCCAGATCAATGAGGATCTCCTCGTCATATTCTGCGTCATCATCCGGCTCATAAATGGTATATGGCTTGGTGGAATGCTCCTTCATGTACTCAATAGTCTTCTCATCCACTGGGAAAATTCCATTTTTTGCTCCTGCCTCAATGGCCATATTCGCGATGGAAAAACGGTCATCCATTGTAAGGCTTGCCACGCCCTCTCCGGCAAACTCCAGAGAACGGTACAAAGCGCCGTCCACACCGATCTTCCCAATGAGATGAAGGATGACATCCTTGCCGCTCACCCATTCTTGAAGACTTCCCTTCAATACAACTTTGATGGCGGAAGGAACCTTAAACCACGCCTTTCCGGTGATCATACCAGCTCCCATATCCGTGCTTCCTACTCCTGTAGAAAACGCTCCCAGAGCCCCATAGGTACATGTATGTGAATCGGCGCCGATACAGGTCTCACCCGCCACGATCAGTCCCTTTTCCGGGAGAAGGGCATGCTCGATCCCCATCTCTCCTACCTCAAAATAATTAGTGATCCCCTGTGCCTTTGCATAATCTCTGACACATTTACAGTGCTCTGCAGACTTGATGTCCTTATTTGGCGTAAAATGATCCGGTACAAGAGCGATCTTATCCTTGTCAAACACCGTCTTTTTATTCAGTTTCTCCACCTCGTGGATCGCCACTGGCCCGGTAATATCATTTGCCAGAACCATATCCAGATCTGCCTCGATCAGCTGGCCCGCCTTTACGCTGTCTAAACCCGCATGGGCGGCCAGTATTTTCTGGGTCATTGTCATTCCCATTATCCTCTCTCCTTTCGTTTCTTTTAACATGCCAACATTGTAGCAGATAATCCGCCAAAAGTAAAATACCCCTTTTGCATACAAACCATAATTTATAGTTATACCTCTTTACCTTTTTATTCTGTTGTGATATATTAAATTCTAACGGACTTTTATGGTACAAAAACCACACTCAGAAATCTGGAGGATGTAACCCATGGAAAATTTATCCTATTATCATATCTTTTACACAGCCGCAAAAACCGGCAATATTTCCCGTGCAGCCGAAGAGCTGTTTATGAGTCAGCCCGCGGTAAGCAAAGCCATCAAAAATCTGGAAGGACAGCTAAATACCACCCTGTTCTTCAGAAGATCCAGAGGGGTTTCCCTGACCAAAGAAGGAGAACTTTTGTACCGGCATATCGCATCGGCATTTTCCTCCATCGAAGAAGGAGAACTCCAGCTGAAACGAAACCGGGAACTGGAAGTAGGACACCTCCATATCGGTGTCAGCACCACTCTCTGCAAGCATATCATGCTTCCACTCCTGCAGCGCTACATCCAGAAAAACCCCCATGTCGCCATTACCATCGACTGCCTTTCATCGGCGGAAACAGCTTCCAGGCTCTTAGAAAACAAACTGGATCTTGGGCTTGTGGCAGAGACAAATGCCGTCAGGCATCTGACCTTTACTCCCCTGTCCCATCTGTCCTATACCTTCGTGGCGTCCCCATCCTATCTGACCAATCTCAAACTCCGGGAGAAGGTGGATCACACCAGACACACCGATCAGTTTTTTAAAGCAGCCACCCTTATGCTCATGGATGAGGGAAATATCTCCAGACAGCATGTGGAACATTATTTTCGGGATCATTCCATCGAGACCGGGCAAATCTTAGAGACAAGCAACATGGAACTCCTGGTAGAATTCGCCAGAATCGGACTGGGGGTCGCCTGTGTGATCCGGGATCTGGTTGAAGCAGACATAAAAAACGGCACGCTGACCGAGATATCATTAGAACAAAACATCTCGCAACGCACCGTTGGTTTCGCTTATTCACAGGAATCTACCTTCAATCCCTCTGCGGAAAAGTTCCGCCAGATGATTCACGATATTACATCGTAAGATCAAAACTTTCGTACCGGGCAGCCTCTGAGGAAGCTACTTCCCGGATCTTTTTTACCAGCTCATCGATGGAATCTGCCTTTACAAATTTTGATTCCATCTCCTGTTCCTTTCTGGCATCCTCTTCGGCTTTCGCTTCTTTTCTCTTTGCTTCTTTTTTTGCCTCCGCCTTCTTCTCCTTAGTCCGCTCTAACTGCTGGTTTCTGGACTCCGTGATCTTATCCAGTTCCGCAAAGTAGGACACCTTTCCCTCTTTGTCAATGGAGATTCCAAAGCTCTTTACCTGATCCGCATCCTTGCCCAGTTTTTCTCTCAACTCTTCCAGGCGGTTCCCTGCCCCCGCAAGAATATCTTCATACTGCTTCCTTACATCCTCATCCGCAGCCATCGCCTCTAACGTCTCCGGATCAATCAGCACACTATATTCTTTGGTCCCCCGGCTCAAGTATCTCTGGGCTTCTGCCTCCGTAGAATAAGATTCCACAAAGAAATCCATATTGGAATATTTCTCTTTCAGTTGTTTCAGAAGTTCCTGGGCCTTCTTACTCAACTTCGCCTGCTTTGCCGCCCCTGTCTTGGAAGCCTCCGTTTTCTTCATCTGGTACTGCTCTGCCTCATTGGAAGGCACATAACTTTCCCTGGAAAGCCCCCATAAGCTGTCCTGTTCTTTTTTTCTGTCTGCCGCCGCATTCGCCCCCCCACGGGATGTACGCTCATTCTTCTTTGCTGAGTATTGATATGTCTTCCCAGCCGTTCCCTGATTCTGTACTGGCATCCATGCATTATAACTCATTCTACCATGACTCCTTTCATGTGTATTCATATACACTATATCTCGGCAGACAGGCAGAAAAACTTAACCTTCGGCTGTCACTGGCAGAGTTTCTTCACAATGTCATTGATGACCTTTCCCTCTGCCTTGCCCTTTAGGTCTCCCATGACGGCTTTCATAATCTGCCCCATATAAAACTTAACCTTCAGCTGTCACTGGCAGAGTTTCTTCACAATGTCATTGATGACCTTTCCCTCTGCCTTGCCCTTTAGGTCTCCCATGACGGCTTTCATGATCTGCCCCATATTTTTCGTGGCTGCCACATCGGCAAATTTTTCCCTGATATAGTTCTCCACTTCCTCTCCCGACATCATCTGGGGAGCAAACTCGGCAATTATATCATATCTTGCCTGATATTCCGCCCGGAGCTCTGCACGGTCATCTGGACAGGCATCGATCTGCTCCTTCACCGTCTTCATCTCCTTCATCACCACTCTGGTAACGATATCCTCCGATATATCATCCCGGCATCCCTCGTCGATAGCGACCTTCTTTGCCGCGGATACCAGCGAAGAAATGGCTTCCTTTCTCACCTTATCCTTTGCCTTCATGGCAGCGATCATTTCTTTTTGTAAATCTGCAAACTGCATTTTTTCTCCTCCTTTTATCCAATTTTTCTCTCCCTCAAAGTCCGGCAGAATACCCGGTACGCCTTATCGTACAGGAACCATCCGACCTGTCCCGCCAGCCACAGTACCGCCATGCCCTGGATAGAACTACCGGAGATTCCACCCGGAAGCGTTCCGGCAAACAACAAATTCTGAAAAAAAAGAACCAGAGGGATATATATTATATTAAACAAGATCCAGTTATAAATCAACTGAACCCGCATTTTTTTCTTTATGTCCTGAATCCGGTTTCCTTTACAGAATATTAATTCGCTGAGGAAAATATAAATCCCCAGACAGACATACAGGATCCAGTGAAATTTGTCCGGGTTCAGCATCACATCCAATAAGGTACATGCCGCCAGTTGCATTCCTCCGAATCGAAAGCCGTACCGATGAATGGAAATACCGATGAGATAGGCTGCCAGCGCCGTAAAAAACAGGGTATTGACAGATATAAAAGTACCCAGCATCTGTAAAAGGACACTGAGCCCACAGAGCAGTGCCACTCCTGCCAATGCCTTCGTTTTGTTTACATACATGAGCAAAGGTCTCCTCCCATACACTCGCAGAGGGTGTCCGCACACCACAGGTCACAGCAGAAATTTCCAGTACCGCAGGAATTATAGCTGCCGCCTCCGTAGCTTCCGTAACCGCCATATCCGCCATAACCGCCCCCATATCCTCCTCCAAAGGGGCTTCCGTAGCCGCCAAAGGGACTGAACCCGCCGCCATTCTGCAGCTGCTGGTAATACTGACGAAATTCCATGTTATCCGGCTCAAGTTCCACCGCCTTTTTGGCATAATCCTGGGCCACTACATTATTACCAAGCCCCATATTGGCCACCGAGCTCAGATAATACCACCGTCCGCTGCGGTTGCTAATGCCATTCAGGACATTGATCGCCTCGTTATACCGTCTGGCACGGATATAGTTAATCGCCGCCATCAGATGCTGGTCTTCTTCGGAATAGGACTGACTGCCTCCATAGCCGCCATAAGCACCCCCATACCCCCCGGAAGATCTGCCGGATCTCTCGTTGACGATCTGATTGTAGGCCTCCTGAATCTGTTTAAATTTCTCCGCCGCTGCTTCTGCTTCTGCCGCAGAACTGCTGGCATAGGAATCCGGATGATATTTCCGGCTCATATTCCGGTATGCCCGTTTGATCTCACGGTCGCTGGCATCCCGGCTGACCCCCAGTATACTATATGGATCGCTTATCATCATTTTCTCCTCTCATCAAAGGAAGCTTGACTCCCTCGTATAATATATTTCTAAGGATCGGTAAATCCTGTTCCAACGGAAGCTTTTCAAACTCTGCCACCGCCTGTCTTATCGTGCCTTCCAGCATCCTGTGCATAGTCTCTTCAAAATCATCTCTGTCTGCGCTCTCCCGGAAGGGATTAAAACTTCCCTTTTTAAGATCCTTCTCCAGATCCATGAAGGCATCTAACAAGTAAATATATTTTCCAAGATAGAATCCGAAACTGCGCAATATGTCCTGAAAGGCATCTTCCTGGTATACAAACAGCTCTGACATCAGTTCGCCAAAGGGGCGGCTGATGTCATCCGGCTCTGAGATCCCCTTTTGTTCCAATTCTGCCAGCCTGCCCAGCTGTTCCCGGATCACTTTTGCCTGCCTCGGATACTGCCCTGCGATCTTCTTTGCCCGCCCCGCAAACACCTTCGCGCCACAAAGACCAGCAATGCTTCTTTCATCCTCCCAATCATCCTGAAAATGATAATAGGACAACAGTACATTCATATCCGATGCATAATCTGTAATCGGATTGTAGATCATCCATTGTTTTTTCCCTGGATGAATCAGGCAGTGATGCCTCTCCTGCTGTTCCCCTGGCTCGTACAGTGAGGACAACAATAGAATAAGAAAGGTCATGTCATAGCTAAGCGTCAGCCTGCTGACAGTGCCATTGTTCTTCCCCAGACGCCTGCACAGACCGCAGTAAAATGCTTTATACCGGCCAAACTCCCTCATTTTCAGTTCCGGCTTATTCGCCGTAACGTATCCAAACATGGTTCTCTCCTTAGGTTAAGTTCTCCGAATAAATTCAAACCGGCATTTGGGACAGGTGATCGCAATCTTTCCTCTTCCCTTGGGAACCCGGATGATCTGATGACATTTGGGGCACCGGAATAACTTTTTCACCCCGTCCCTCTCTGTGAATTTCATTTTCAGGTATTTGAAAAAGTTCTTAACCCGGTTAAAGATCTGTAAAAATTTCTGGTTTTCCTGCTGCCTCTTATAAATATTTCTGGAAAAAAACCGGAAAAAGTAAGCGAGCACAAACAGATAGCTCACCGACGTAAGCACCATCATGATCCTCGTTCCGCGGAAAAACAGAGACAGTACCCATAATACCAGATACGCCACAAAACAAAATATCCCCAGCTGGTCGCTGCCGTACCTGCCGTACATCATCCGCTGAAATCTCTCCCTGAACCGCATGGCTCCATCTCCTTTATCATCTATTGCCCAGGCAGGACCATGAAATGTCCTGTCTGGCTGTATAGGCACTGTCGTGCCTGTATTGGTTATTATCCTACACTACATATATGAACATTTCATGACCGGACTATTAATTTTCCTTATCCGATGCCAGCTGCTCCTCCGGCAGATGATGAGGATTTACATGCACCATACAGTGTTTCACATCAGGAAACTGATTCTCGATGCGGTCATGGACATTCTCTGCGATCTCATGGGCCTCAAAGAGAGTTATACTGCCATCACAACCGATCTCTATATCCACATATACTTTATTCCCAAACATCCGGGTTTTCATATCATCAATGGCATGAACCCCTTCCATAGCCATGATCGCCTGCCGCATCTGCCCGGTCAACTGGGAATCACATGCCTCATCCGTCAGTTTTCCCACCGCATCCCGGAATATATCAAAAGCCGCCTTTAGAATAAAGGCGCAGATGACGATGCTGGCGATGGGATCGAGTACCGATAAACCCAGTTTTGCCCCAAGGATACCGACAAAACTTCCGATAGATGACAGCGCATCCGACCGGTGGTGCCAGGCGTCTGCCTTCAGCGCACCGGACCGGATCTTTTTCGCCGCGTAGATCGTGTACCAATACATTGCCTCTTTGATCACAATGGAAAAAATGGCGGCGACCAAAGGAAGCAGCGTAGGTATGGCGATCTCAGAGATATCGCCCCGCCAGATCACCATAACCCCGCCATAACCGATACCGATGCCAGTTCCCGCGAGGATCACCGCCAGCAGCATCGCCGCCACACATTCCAGCCTCTCATGTCCATAGGGATGATTCTCGTCGGATTCCTTCCCCGATATCTTTACGCCGATGATGACAATGATCGTACTAAACACATCCGAAGCAGAGTGTACGGCATCGGAGATCATCGCTGTGGAATTTCCCAGGACCCCCGCCAGCATCTTCCCCAGGGACAGCAGCACATTTACCAGAATGCTGTTTCTGGAAACTCTCATGGCGATCTGTTCGCTGGTACAGTTATTAAATAGTTTATTTTTCATTCCCTTTTCCCGTCTCTGTTTTTTTCTTTATTATATTTTACGGTTTCAAATACCGATATGCCCAGCCAGATCAAAATCAGGGCAAGAAAAATTCCGTCCACCATCTGATTGTTCATCCGAAGCATAAAGAGCCGCATAAGATTTGCTGCTATCAGCACCCCTGTGCACACCCAGCAGGATATCACCCCGTTTTTTGGATCTTTAACCGCACCTGTATTTGCCATATTCCCACTTCCTCTCTACTTGTTGATCTCCAGCCCCAAATGCCCATAAGTCCGCTCTGTCACCACCCGGCCCCGCGGAGTTCGGGCAATAAATCCATTCTGGATCAGATAGGGTTCATAGACGTCCTCTATGGTTCCGCTGTCCTCCCCGATGCTGGCCGCCAGTGTGTCCAGCCCCACTGGTCCGCCGGCAAATTTCTCGATCATCGTCATCAGAATCTCCCGGTCCGTGTTGTCCAGTCCAAACTTATCCACCTCCAGAAGATCCAAGGCAAAATTTGCCACCTCCAGCGTAATTCTGCCATCGTATTTGACCTGGGCAAAATCTCTCACCCGCTTAAGAAGACGGTTGGCAAGCCGCGGCGTGCCCCGGGAACGCCTGGCGATCTCCAGTGCTCCTTTTTCATCAATTTCTACCTGAAATACCGAGGCAGAGCGCCGGACGATGGTCGTCAGTTCCTCCACGGTGTAAAACTCCAGCTTATTCACCACACCAAAGCGGTCCCGTAGCGGCGCCGTGAGCATGCCCGCCCGCGTCGTCGCCCCCACCAGCGTAAATCTAGGCAGATCCAGCCGGATGCTTCGCGCCGATGCGCCTTTACCAATGACGATATCAATCACGTAATCTTCCATCGCCGGATAGAGCACTTCCTCTACCTGCCGGTTCAGACGGTGGATCTCATCCACGAACAAAAGATCCCCTTCCTGCAGGTTATTCAGGATTGAGGCGATCTCTCCCGGCTTTTCGATAGCGGGACCGGAAGTAATCTTCAGATTCACCCCCATCTCATTGGCAATGATCCCGGCAAGGGTAGTTTTCCCTAATCCCGGCGGACCATACAGAAGTACGTGGTCCAGTGCTTCCTCTCTCGCCTTCGCCGCCTCGATAAATATTTTCAGATTATCCTTAGCCTTTGTCTGTCCGATATAATCACAGAGCAGCCTGGGGCGAAGGCTGTTTTCGATCTTATAATCTTCTTCCATCACATCGGTGGAAATAACACGCTTCTCCATATGTGCCTCCTACAGATTTTTCAAGCCAGCCTTTAATATGTCCTCCACCGTCATATCCGCCGTGATCTCCACCTTCTTCACTGCTTTGACCGCTTCCGTACTGGTATACCCCAGTGCCACCAGCGCCTGGATGGCATCGTTGGCGGCCATCCCGCCATCAGAAACTCCCTCAGCTGCCTCTGCCTGTCCCTGATCCAGAACATGGGTGACAGCTTCCTCAAAGTCCATCTTATCCTTTAACTCAAGGATGAGCTTACTGGCTGTCTTTGCCCCGATACCCGGCGCTTTAGAGATGCTTTTCGCATCGTCGGCAAGAATGGCAAAACGCAGAGCGTCTGCGTCCATCACAGAAAGAATGCCGAGAGCTCCTTTAGGACCGATGCCACTGACTGTAATAAGCAGCCGGAACATAGACAATTCATCCCTGGTCAGAAAACCATACAGCTGTAGGGCATCCTCCCTCACATAAGTATAGGTATATATCTTTACTTCATTCCCTGTCTGGGGAAGGCTGGAGACGACAGACAATGGCACCATGATCTCAAAACCGATTCCACCGTTTTCCACCACTACCATGTTCTCAGACACGGTGTCCAGCCTTCCCTTTACAAAATGTATCATCCTCTCTTCCTTTCCTCCATGCCATCATACAAGCGTAGAAAACACTTTCAAAAGATGCTGGACCATTTTTATTTTAAACGGCCGGTTCTTCCATTCCTCATAGGAAATCTCCCGGCTCACCCCAAAGGTATGAGTAAAATCGTCCATGATCTTTTTCAAAAATTCTTCGTCGTAGACCCACACACCATTTTCATAATGAAGATAGAAACTGCGGTAATCCATGTTAATCGTTCCCACCACCGCGCAATGCTCTGCCATCACGACCTTGGAGTGGATAAATCCCGGCAGATACTCATAAATCCGTATCCCATGTTTTAGAAGCTCTCCGTAATTATACTCTGTCAGCCACTTCACATGCTTTTTATCCGGTATGCTGGGCGTAATAATCCTCACATCCACCCCCCGGCTCTTTGCCTCGATCAGGCTTCGTATCATCGTTTCCTCCAGAATCAGGTACGGTGTCATTATATACATGATCTTGCCGGCATAATTGATCATCTGCTTATAGACACTTCCTACAAAACTATTTGTACCCAGCGCTGGTCCATCCCGCAGCACATGGCAGTACATATCGGAAGCTGGAAAAACTTCCGTAGGGCGGTATTTTTCCACATCAATGGCCAGATCTGTCGTACATACCGACCACATTTCCAGAAAGGTTACGGTCAATCCCCATACGGCATCACCCTGCACACAAATTCCGGCATCCTTCCAGATACCAAAACGCTCGATAAGATTGGCGTACTCATCCGCCAGGTTAAACCCTCCCGTATACCCAATATTTCCGTCGATGACCACGATCTTCTGATGATCTCTGAAATTCATATATAATTTGCTGGCATATTTATGAATGGGGTTAAAGATCTCCACCTCAAAGCCTTCGGCCCGAAGATCCGCCGCAAAATTTTTCCCTGTGCGGAACAAAGCTCCAAAATCGTCATAGAGAAACTTAACCTCAACTCCCTCTTTGATCTTTCGCAGCAAAATCTCATGAATCTGATCCCAGATCGCGCCCTCCGCCACGATAAAAAATTCGATAAAAATAAATTTTTGCGCTTTTTCCAGATCCTCGAACAGATCTTCAAAGGCATCTTCGCCAAAGGCATAATATTCAGCAGAATTATTTTTAAAAAGAGGTGCCCCCATAGAGGTCATATACCGGGACATTCTCGAAGACACCGGATGCCTGGAAGCAAACTCTTCCGAGATCTGCTCATCCTGCACCAGCTGGTCATCGGTTCTCTTCATCCGCTCAGCGATGGCGCGGTTTAATCTATTTTTCTTTCCCACCTTACCCCAGAGGTTGAACATGACCAGACCAGAAATGGGAAATAAAAGAATCACGCAGAGCCAGGAAAATTTATAAGAAAAATTCCGGCTGTCATTGGTCAGCGCAAGAATACCGATCATCCCTGAAACCTCGATCAATATATAGAACTGAGTCGCATAATCACGGAACAAAAGCGGAATGATTACTATGATGGCAAACTGCAGCAAAACCAGTGCACCGACGATACATGCCCGGAAAAAACCACTCAGACTGCTTTGCATTCTCCCCTTTAACTTTTTCAATCGTCCCTTTTGTCTGTTTACCATTTGTTTTCTCCCCATTTCTTCCTGCCAGCCGGCTGCGCAGAACAAAACAGAGTTCAAATCCGCACCACCAGGCTAATTACACTTATCACATATCATAACACACTCGTATTTATTTTTCCACGTTATTTTGCTATTTTTCTAAAACCTTGTAGTTTGACAGAGATTTTTGTCTATAGTACAATGAGATGATACCAGGGGCAAAATTCGTAGTATCCAGGCAAAATACTTTTACCCCCAGCATCTTAACATAACTTAAAAGGAAAAGAGCCTATGCAGATCATAGATAAAACACTTCATTTACCAACAGAGCCTCTCGAGACTCTGGCATTATATACCCAGCAGTCAATAGACCACTTTTGCGTCTTTGATATCGAAACCACCGGTCTGTCCCCGAAGATTTCATCTCTATATCTTATCGGAGCGCTCTGGTACAACAGAGACCAGGAGCAATTCTGTATTCGCCAGTGGTTTGCCGATGACTACATCAGCGAGATAGATATTTTGCAGGCATTTGGACAATTTTTGGAACCCTTTACCCTTCTCGTGCACTACAACGGTACCGGTTTCGATATCCCCTATATCGAAAAAAAGTGCGGGGAACTGGATGTGAATACTCCTTTTCACAAAATACGGAACCTGGACATTTACCGGGAAATCCGACGCTTTAAATCCCTTTTTCCCGCCCCTGACCTAAAACTTCCTACCGTAGAACGGCTGACAGGATTTATGCGGAAAGACGTCCTGTCGGGCAGGGACTGTATTGACATCTATTCCCAATTTATGCAGAAAAAATACTTTCGGGACGAGGGAATGGAATTGGAAAAGCAAAAGCTCCTTCTCCACAATCTGGAGGATCTCATCGGCACACTGTACTCCGCCCAGCTCCTAAACTTCAAAAACCCCCAAAAGCTGCTGCAGAACGGAACTAAGATACATGTGCAGGAACAAAATAATCATATATACATATCGATTACTTCCCCCTGTCCCTTTTCCTTTCCCCTGAACTGGGAACCAGCTCCCTTTACTGTCCACTGGGAGGGACAGGAGATCTCTATTCAGATCCCTCTGCACCACGGAACTTTATGCCATTTTTTTAAGAATTATAAAGACTATTATTATCTCCCGGCAGAAGATACTGCCATCCACAAAAGTGTGGGAACCTATGTGGAAAAAGAATTTCGCCAGCCGGCAAAGGCATCCAACTGTTACACCAAAAAGGAGGGCACCTTCCTGCCGGTTCCTGCCGGCCTGGATCCGGCAGCCATTCAGCCGCCCCTCTTCCGTGCCGGTTACCGGGAAAAACAGAACTATGTGGTCTGGGATGACAAAGCCAGACAAGAGGATGCACTGTTGCGGGGTATTTTATGTGCGCTGCTGGAGAATCCGGGTTGAAAAAAGCGATACCACGATCATCAACACACCTGCTGCCAGCAGCCAGATCTTTGCCTTATAATTACCCAGGGCCATCGAGAACAGATAAAAGCTGCCCAGCTTCGGTCCCATGCCGATATTGAGTGCATAATACAAAAAGGGCGGCATATATCCAATCACTGTATTCCCTGTCAGCACAGAGGTAAGCATTCCCATGGAACCTAAGAATATGGCATCCGCCACGGTACCAGCCACCAAAATTATCCTCACATCACTGCCCTGGGTCTGCATATACACGGCAAACAGACTGATCAATAAAACGGCAGCCACTACAGAATACAGCGTTCGGATCAGATATACTTTTCCTGTGCTAATATATTTTGAAGACACCAGATCATGGATTTCTTCATTCTGCTCTGGCTGGAACACTGTGGTCAGAAGCAGGATTCCGATCAGGGAAACAAACATCTCCAGCGGCATGGCGGCGGAATTCCGGTCCAGATTGGCTGTCCCGATAAGTAACGGTGTAATCAGGCACAACATCACAGCGGCGGCAATGGACAAAAAGGAATTATGCCTTAGATTTGTTTTTGCGATTTTTAATGTTTCCACCAAATTTCCCCTTTCTTTTCGCTTCATAGATCAGAATCGTCAACAACACCAAAACCAAAGAGATTCCCGTGATCAAGAGCCTGTTCTGTAAAAGATCCTGGAAGTGATTCTGGTAATCCTCAGTCCGGAACCAGGAATCCGCCCCTGCATTATGGCGGGGAGACAGGCGAAACAGGGAATATCCAGAAGAAACTGTTTTGATCCCCAGATTTACATCAATCATCCACCACAGGCCCTGTACGGCAGCTGCCAATGGTGAGCCAGTCAGTTCCGTTAAAAACATACCGACAGCTGTGGAGATCATCACACTGGGTAACAGCCAGCCCAGATCATATTTCAGCGGCGCCAGGTAATCCAGCTGCATTCCATTGGCAGCGCCCCACACCATTATATTGGACACATAAGACAAAATAAACACCGGGATCATAGCAGCTATGACCAGCGCAAGAAACCGGATCAGAGTCAGTCTGGCAGTGGATATTTTTTTCGTATAGATAAGTGCCTCCATTTTGGCGCGCCGATCCTTCATGCACAGGATAACTGCCAGAAATACCGGGAGAATGGACAGCACCATGACGCCGGCATAGTCGGAGAACAGACGGGCGTATCCCCCGGTGACCTGGTCAGAACTTACCGCAAGTTCATATCTCTCTTTTGCCTCTTCATAGGTTAAGGGAACGGTTCCGTATCCTGTCAGAGTATCCGGCGCATAGTTGGAGCCTCCACCCAGGAGATCATCCACAAGTGCCATCAGCTCCTTAAATCGGGAATAGTCCATTCCATCACGCACCACAGCATTTGAATTTTCCGAATCACTTTTTCCCAGGATCACATCTTTTTGCTCTCCTGTGATCTCGGAGAGGATAGCGGCCACTTTTCCCTGATCAGTTTCGCTAAGCTTGACATGTTTCACAAAGCCGATGGGATACGTTGTATAATTGTTTTCACAGAATTCCATCCAAAGGTCGCTCAGCGCGGCCGGCATGATAATGTCCGGGATTTCCTCCTGTTTGAAACCGTAACTGCCGCCCGGCTGCGGCTCCTGCAGCAGATCATTATGGAAACGGAATACGCCCTGGGAAAACAGCGTGGTCACAATGGCAGCGACAAAGATCAAATAGGGAAGGGACATGACTATTTTTTTCAGTTCCCGTAAAAACAGCATTACCACACACCTCCCGTCTCTTCTTCATTCAGAATATCCTGAAGGCCACTGGTATGCAGATGAAGCATATATGCGTCCTCGATATTCGGCTCGCATGCCTCTGCCCCTGGCATCAAAGCATCCGCGATAAACCGGATATGAACCAGATTGCCCTGGGGATGCATACTGGTGATAGAAAGCTGCTCTTTGAGCCGGGGAAGCTCCTCCCTGGCAGCAGTCATAGTAAACACTCTGCCCTCTGCTGCCTGCAGAAGCGCTTCTACCGTCCCGTTATAGATAACCCTGCCTTCGTTAATAATGCCTACATCTTCACAGGCGGCTTCAATATCCCCTACGATATGGGTAGACAATATAACGATCTTATCCTCTGCCAGCTCAGACAATAAATTCCGAAAACGTATCCGTTCTTCTGGATCCAGTCCGGCAGTGGGTTCATCAACAATTAAGACCCTGGGATCATTTAGCAGCGCCTGAGCGATTCCAAGCCTCCGCTTCATCCCGCCAGAAAGCGCCTTCACTTTTTTCTTCCGGTGTTCGGAAAGATTCACCTTTTGCAGCAGCACATCGATGCGTTCTCTTCTCTCAACTCCCTTTATACCGGAAAGGACCGCCAGATAATCCATAGCTTCCCCCACATTCATAGACGGGTACATGGAAAATTCCTGAGGCAGATACCCAGTAATCTTACGAATTTCCCTGGCGTTTTCAATGGGAACCCCGCACACCATGATCTCCCCGTCTTTTTTCTGAAGCAACGTTGCCAGTGTCTTCATCAGCGTAGTCTTTCCCGCTCCGTTTCGGCCCAGCAGACCAAACATCCCCGGATGGATCGAAAGATTGACATCATACAGTACCTGTTTCTTCCCATAAAACTTATTCAGATTTTTGATCTCAATGGAATGATTCATTTGAAAATACTCCTTTCTCCAGATGTATCTCACATCTGATAAATATAGAATAAGCGGAGATTTTCAACTTTTTGTCTACAAAATAAAAAAACTTCCCAACATCGTCAGGAAGTTCCTACCAAATATTTTATTGCCGAAACACGGCTGAAACAACAGCGCCATTTCCATTATCCAGCCGGAGACAGCCACCATGTTTCTCACAAAGGATCTTGCAGATATTTAACCCCATACCAAAATGCTCGTTGTCTGTTTCATGCACCGTTTTGTAAAAGGGCTTGGTTGCATTTTCCAGCTCCTTTTTCGTAAACCCGTTCCCATCGTCGGAAACGGTCAGATATAAATACCTGTCCCGGGATTCTAAGGTTACTGCCGTCTTTTCCTTTGCAAAACGCACCGCGTTGGCAAGAAGGTTTTCAAATACCCGCTGAACAATGGCAGTATCTATATTCAAAGATATTTCCTGGTCCCCAATAAAAACACATGAGAACTCTTTTCCGCTACACACCGTCTCTCCTGTTTGCCGGAGCTGTTCCCAAAGTTCTCCTGGAGCCACCGGCTGTCTGGTTATTTCTATGTCCTCCAGCCGCTGCAGATCACCCATGGTCTGCACATAAGCCTCCAACCTGGCGATATGCCGATGCATCATTTCTGAGGTACGGCTTATTTTATCCGCTGTCATTTTAGGGGAATACTGCATAAGAAGCTCGCTCTGTCCCTTCAGAACAGTCAGTGGGGTTCGCAGATCGTGGGAAAATGCTGCGTTCAGCCGCTTGCGCTCTTCCATCTGCCGCCACATTTCTTCATTGTTTTCCTGCAGCGCCTGGCGCATTTTCTCAAAGGAGGCGCACAGCTTTCCCAGTTCATCCTCCCGGTCATAAACCACATTGAAATCCAGATTGCTGCCTGCAATCTGAGCAGCAGCGTGTTCCAGTATGGCAAGGGGTTTTTGCAGCTGACGCCGATAAAACAATATGCTGGTAACAACAATAAACAATATGAAGCAAATCGGATAAACGCCTACGCTCAAAAGACCAAGAGTATTATATACGCTGCGGTCTTCTGGTGTAAATTTCCCAAAAAAATCGTAGGACGACTGATAGAATAAAGTGCTGTCCGGCTCATTCTCATCTGTCTTTTTAAATTCAATTCTCATATCCGGATCCTGCATGCCAGACTGAATTTCATATTTTTCAAAAATTTCAGAACACCCAAACTGACAAAGATTTGAGAGAACCAGTGAAACCAAAAAGGCAGAGACGACACCGACGAACATGTATAATGTAAAAGCCTTTTTGATTGATTTGCTCTTGAAAAAAGCTCTTATTTTGCCCATTTGTATCCCACCCCCCAAACAGTTTCCACATAGGGTTTCGTTCCCGCCGCCACAAATTTTTTGCGGATACGGCGGATATGCTCCGCTACCACTGAGGATTCACCTTCGCTGTCATACCCCCACACAAGCTCATAAATCCGCTCCTTGCTGAATATCTGCCCCGGATAACCCGACAACAGTTCGATAATATCAAATTCCTTTTTTGCGAGGGGAATTTCCTCGTTATCATAATACAAACGCCTCCCGGTATAATCAATCGCCAGCTTATCATCAAAGCGGACTTTCGACGTCTCTCCCCGGCGCCGCTCCCTCCTGAGATGTGCGGCTACTCTTGCCCCCAGCTCCTCCAAAGAAAAGGGCTTTACAATATAGTCGTCCCCGCCCATGCCAAATCCTTTCACTTTATCGCTGTCCTCCACTCTGGCGGTCAGAAAGAGGATCGGGCAGCTGACAAAGTCCCGTATCCGGGCGCACACTTCCAATCCATCTACATCTGGCATATTGATGTCCAGCAGAATAAGATCTGGCTGTTTTCCCGCCTTTTCCATCGCTTCCCTGCCGCTGGCTGCCGTCATTACATGATAATCGTTATACAGAAAATAATCCTCAAGAGTAGAAACGATGTCCGCTTCATCATCTACGATCAGAATCGTATCTTTCATTCTGCCCTCCGCTAAATCGTTATCTCTATCTGATTATCTTCAAAATCAACCAGACAGCTTTCATAATATCCGTCTCCTGTTGTCCGTGGACCGCTAACGACAGTATACCCGTCCTTCCTTAATTGTTCCGTCAACCTGTCAACTTCTTCCTTTGACCCTGCGGAAAGGGCTATATGTGCATATCCTGCACGGGTAAGCGGTTTATCCAGACATTCCATTTCTGGTTTGTTCATAATCTCCAGTCTGCACTCCCCAACTTGAAAAGAAAGAAAATAAGACTGAAAACCCGTTTTGGGGTTATGGTACTTTTCACCCGCCGTCGCATGGAAATAGTGTGTAAAGAAATCTTTTGCCCGCTCTAAGTCTTGTACATACATTGCAATGTGTTCGATTTTCATAACTTGTTCTCTCCTTCTTGAACATTACTTCAATCCAGAATTTTCATTACAAAAACCCCACCGAAGCACACTTATTTATGCCCCAGTGGGTCTCTCTTCCAAATTAATACGTACCTGCCAGTTCCCTCTACATCTGCCTGATATACTCCGCATATCCCAGCTGATCCAGTTTCTCCGCCTTGGCAGTCACTCCATCTTTCATCTCCACCTTATACTCCTTCAGCTTCTTACGCAGCTCCATATCCGATACAGATAAAATCTTCGCCGCCAGAATCCCGGCATTTGCCGCGCCGTCGATGGCAACGGTGGCTACCGGAATACCCGATGGCATCTGCACGATGGAATAAAGGCTGTCCACGCCTCCTACTGATTTGGTATGGATCGGAATACCGATGACCGGAAGATCAAACAAAGCGGCGCACATGCCCGGGAGGTGTGCGGCTCCCCCGGCACCGGCGATGATCACCTGAATCCCACGCTCTTCCGCCTTTGTCGCATAATCCACAAACACATCCGGCATGCGGTGGGCAGAAATGATCGTCATCTCATATTCAACACCAAACTTCTCCAACATCTGGGCAGCCTTCTGCATCACCGGCAGATCCGAATCACTTCCCATCAAAATTCCTACTTTTGCCATATCTCTCATCCTCTCTTTCTTATTCCATATCATTTAGTATTTCTGTGCCCTCCAGCACAAATCTGCCCTCCCGGATAATGGTGATCTCCTTTCCGTCTCTGGTATTCACCACGATATCGCCCAGTTCGTCATAGGGAATGGTGATGTCCGTGTGGCAGTTAAAATAAGCCTTTTCTATCTCTGTTTTGCGCAGCGCAGAACATTCATTTTCCTTCGCAATGATTTCCTTTCCATCTGGATTATGAAGAACAATATCTTCACTCATGGAATAGCATGTATCCCCAACGGCAAAGTGTGGTCCCGTCTTCTCTGCGATCAGGATTGGAAGCTTTGCCTCAATCCCAAAGCGGCGTCCCATGCGGTAAGCAGTGGTATTGGTCCCGATGGCAAACTCTCCCATGGGAAGAGTGTCTCTGTTGTGCAATACATTTTCTTTGATGTATTTGCGGTTCTCCGCATCCTCTTTGTAATTACTACAAGTGTAGTCCTTTATCATTCCATCCTCAAAGGTCATCCGCAGATTCTCATATCTCAGCTGGTTCAGATATACTTTTGTGACATGAAGCACACCATTGGTGCCCTTGAGTACCGGGGAGGTAAACACCTCTCCCACAGGAATATTCACATCCGCCAGACAGTTCTCGAAGTTCGTCTCCTTCTCCGGATCCTTCAGCTCATGAAGCATCACGGTGATATCTGTCTCATTCTCTCCCCTGCCGGTGACATGAACCGACTCTCCCTGATCCAGCGCATCGATAATGGCCTGATGAACCTTCCGGTAAAGTTCCATATCCAGCGTATTGATCTTGATGGTCTCGTCAAATATTTCTTCAAAATCACTGCCGATCTCCGGAATCGGAAAGGCAATAATCGTAAAGCTCCGCTCCTCCTCACGGATATAGCGGTTCTGTATCAGCATATAATCCCGTCGGTAATCCACTGAGAGCTTCTGCTGCTCCGGCGTGTAAGACGGACTCTCGCTCTTTGTTTCCGGCGCAAATAATTTTTCCCCGAATATCTCGATCACTGCCGGCCCCGCAAAAGTATATGCCAGTTCTTTATAAGTTTCAAACGCCTCTTCCACATGGGAAAGTTTTTCCTTCACAATGGCATGGTTCAGCGTAAGGGCATCGTCAAAACGGTGGTCATAAATATACTGCTTGCTCGCCGGAGTTGTACTTACTCCCATCGGTCTTGTATTGCCGCTCATGGAAATAACCGGAGAGAGACCCATCTTGGCAAACTGCCGGACAGCCTCTCGGACCACTGCCTCAAAACCGATATTATAGCGGATATTTACTGTTTTCTTTTTTGACAGATCTATGCCCGCTGCCACAAATCCCTGGCGGTAACCTTCGGTGTATGTTGTGGCGATCTTCTCGATCTTTTCTTTTGGAAGGGAGGAAATATACCGCGCTGTGGCGATCTCATTTTCTGTAATATTTTCACCATAATAATACAGGTACTTTTCATCCGACAGGTCACTGTCTGTCACGATGCGCACAAGCCTGTCCAGCGAGGGATCGAGAAGCCTGCGTATCCCCTTTTCTGTATAATATTTATCATAGTCGTGAACGTAATAATATAAAGTTTCTTTGAGCCATCTCGGCTGGTCCTCTTCGGTTGTAAGCACCGTATATACCTGTAAAAACAGTTCCATCAGCAAAAGCAGGGACTCTCTGTCACCACTGTAGGCATCCAGGATGCCATCACGGAAACGGCTGTAAAAATAAGCCATCAGTTTCCCCTGCTCCTCCCCGAATTTTTCTGTGCAGAACCGGGGATTTCCATAAAACTTTTCGTAGTTGTCATCTCTCAAAGGATCATAAAACTGCTTATTCCATGTTTTCAGCTGTTCCAGGGACGCCGTCTGCAGCCCGTCCCCCTCAGCCAGTACCAGCACCTGATCCAGTCTGGTTAATAATACAGCGGTCTCCTGGCAGTACGCCCGGTAAACCTCCGGAATATTTGTTTCGGAAATAATTTCATGGATCCTGTTATAAGCAAGCTCATATCGCTCTTTCATCTTTTTCCTCATTTCTTAACTGTTTTTATTAGTATGAGCAGCACGATAAGCCGAGTTCTGTCGTTGGATGATCATCTATCTGGACCTGCTGTTGCCAACAGGCTCTAGCGACCTACCCGAAAGCACGACGGGCCGCCGTATCGCTCTCTGTTCGGTCTTGCTTCGGATGGGGTTTACATCTGCCCTTTCTGTTACCAGAAAGGCGGTGAGCTCTTACCTCACCATTCCAACCTTACCTGTCCTGCCGCCAAATGGCGGAGGTTACAGGCGGTATATTTCTGTTGCACTAGCCTGGGAGTCACCTCCACCGGACGTTATCCGGCATCCTGCCCTGTGAAGCTCGGACTTTCCTCACCTGGGACCTTTCGGTATAGCCAGGTGCGATCACCTGTGCTGCTCATATAATCAGCATCATACAATGGAGCGGTACAAACTCAGTCAAGCAGAATACCGCCCCCGATAAATTCCCTCAAAATTGAATTTAACGGAACCTCCTCGGGATTGATCCCAAGAAAATAATCTAAAAACTTTAACAGCCTCTGTGCCTCTGCGTACTCATCGCTCCCCCTGGGAACCCGGAACAAAAGCGGTTCAGCATACTGTTTCAACACTGCAAGCTCATATACGAGCGAAGAATTAAACATTTCATCGGCTTTTTCCTGGAATGGAAAAATATTTTCACTCTCTCCATTTCTCACGGATTTCCACATGGAAATGGTTTTCTGTGCCCCATGTCCCCTCGTCCTTGCATCCCGGATGATCCGTCGCAGCAGTCTGCCATCCGTGGTAGGAATCCGGTTGTGCTCATCAATATTCAATGATGTCAAAGCGCTGATATACACCTTAAATTTATTCTCTGCCGGAATCTTTTCTGTCAATTTATCATTCAACCCATGAATCCCCTCGATAACAAGAATCTCTTCCTCTGAAAGTTTCATCAGAGGTTTGTTGTATTCACGCATTCCTGTGATAAAATTGTAGGTAGGCAGCTGAACCTCTTCTCCTGCCAGCAATTTTCCCAGATCCTCATTGAATTGGGCGGTATCAATAGCCTCGATACACTCATAATTATATTTTCCGTCAGAATCCTTCGGGGTATCCACCCGGTTTACAAAATAGTCATCCATCGCTATAGGATGAGGTTTTAACCCCAGCGTCTTGAGCTGTGCCGACAACCGGTAAGAAAATGTAGTTTTTCCGGAAGAAGAGGGGCCGGCTATGGTCACTACCCGGATCTTTCCGGAGACCGCGATCTGCTCGGCGATATCTCCAATTCGCTTTTCGTGCAGCGCTTCCTGTACCATAATCAGTTCCCTCATGCCGCCATTGACAATCACATCGTTGAGCTGTCCCACATGTTCTGCCCCCAGCCGCAGTCCCCACTCAGAAGTCTGCTTTAATTTATTATGCAGTTTCATACTGGGTGCAAACTCCGGCAATTCCTCCGGCCTGTCAGCTCTGGGAACGATAAATACAAAACCATCATCAAATTTCTGCAGGCGGAACCATTTGAGCACTCCCGTGCTGTAAGGCATGGGACCATAGAAATAATCCATCACCTTACCGAGACGGTAGAGATTTACCTTGGAACTTCTCCTATATTTCAACAGGCTGCATTTATCGAACATCTTGCGCTCACGAAAGAGCTGGATCGCCTTATCCACACTCATGGACTTCTTTTCAAATATCATGTCCTCCTCGACATATTTCCGCATCCGTGCCTCAACCCGCCCTAAGAGTTCCTCTGTCACCCCGGTCCCCCGAAGTGTACAATAAAATCCAGTATCCAGACTGTTTTCCACTGTGATCTTTTCAAACTGGTCCTTGGGCACCTCTTTGTAAAAGGCTTTCAGCATCATCATGGTAATTCCCCGAACATAGGCTTTCTTTCCCTCTTCCTCCTCATAAGTACAAAAACGTACCTCACTGTCCTCATGAAGATCGGAAGTCAGCTCCTTCACCACCCCGTTCACCTTGGCAGTGATAATATCCCTCTCCTGACAGGTTCCATACTGTCCCGCCAGCTCATACAGAGTGGTTCCCTTTTCACATTCCATCGTCCTGCCATCTATCGTAACCTGAATCATATCCATCTCTTTCTCACCCTTTCAAACATGCCGGCTCTGCCGGCACAAGCAATATCTCCATACTGGCAAGGCATGCCTCGATCTCCCGGATCTTTCTCACAATTTCTTCCCGATCTTCCCGATTTGCAGAGGCAAACTGAGGATTCTCAAGAATACGTTCAAAGGTGTTTCTTTCTTTATTCAAATAGTTCTTAAATACGGGATCTCGCTTCTTCGCCAAATATGTACCATACCGGAACTGCCACTCTGCCTCCGGTTTTTCTTCATCTTCTGCCTCACGTCGCTCCGCCCGTATGGCAAAATAGTATTTGCCATCCTCCAGACAGATCTTCTCCTGACGGATTGTAAACCCATGCTCATAGAGGTAATGTCTCACGGCTCCGATATCCGACTGAGGCTGCAGAATCAGAGTACGAACCTGTTGAAGTACTACCCTTCCTTCGGAAAGTATATGAATCATAAGAGGACCGCCCATACCCGCGATCATCAGCGTATCCACTTCTCCAGGCAGCAGCCTCTCTGTTCCGTTTCCCTGCCGGCATTCAATCTGCCGCTCCAGACCAGCCAGGCGCACATGTTCGACTGCTCTCTCAATAGGCCCCCGATTCACATCAGAAGCAATAACTCTCTCCGCGATTCCCTCCTGGACGAGCCAGATCGAAGCATAGCCATGATCACACCCGATATCTGCAATCCTCGCTCCTTTTGGCACTAGTGATACATTCATTTTTAAACGCTCTGATAACTGCATCAATCCAAATAATCCTTTAATTTTCTGCTTCGGCTCGGATGGCGGAGTTTGCGGAGCGCCTTGGCCTCGATCTGACGGATCCGCTCTCTGGTGACATCAAACTCCTTGCCCACTTCCTCTAACGTCCTGGCGCGTCCGTCGTCCAGCCCAAACCGCAGTCTGAGCACTTTTTGTTCTCTCTCTGTCAATGTATCCAATACCTCCGTAAGCTGTTCCTTTAACAGAGTAAAAGCAGCCGCCTCCGCCGGCACCGGTACATTATCGTCCTGTATAAAATCTCCCAGATGGCTGTCTTCTTCTTCGCCGATCGGCGTCTCCAGAGAAACCGGTTCCTGGGAAATCTTCTGAATCTCCCGGACCCTGTCCACCGGAAGCTGCATCTCCTTTGCAATCTCTTCTGGATAAGGCTCCCGTCCCAGTTCCTGCAAAAGCTGTCTCTGCACCCGGATCAGCTTATTGATAGTCTCCACCATATGCACCGGAATACGGATGGTACGTGCCTGGTCTGCGATGGCTCTGGTGATCGCCTGGCGGATCCACCAGGTGGCATAGGTACTGAATTTATAGCCCTTGCGGTAATCAAACTTTTCCACCGCCTTGATCAGGCCAAGGTTGCCCTCCTGGATCAGATCCAGAAAAAGCATCCCCCGTCCCACATACCTCTTGGCAATACTTACCACAAGACGCAGATTCGCCTCTGCAAGACGCTTTTTCGAGTCAGCATCCCCCTCTTCCATCTTCTTCGCCAGCTCTACTTCCTCGTCAGCAGACAACAATGGCACCTTGCCGATCTCCTTCAGATACATGCGGACCGGATCCTCAATGCTCACGCCGTCTGGAACAGAGAATTCAATATTTTCCAACTCCTCTTCTGTCGGCTCATCGTCCACATCAAGGATAATATCGTCGTCGGTGTCACTGTCTGGAACCATTGCCACGATGCCATTCTGCTCAAGATAATCAAGAATCTTTTCGGTCTTATCACCGTCCAGATCAATTTCTTTAAACTGGGCGTTGATATCACTGAATTCCAAGATCCCATTTTTTTTCTTCCCAAGCTCCACAAGTGTATTTAGTCCTTCTAAAAATAACGCCCGCTCGTCCACTGTATTCTTATTATCTTTCATGTCTTCCTCCTTCATTCTATCGACATCACTGTACCGGTAGTCTCAGACTCAGATGCTCTAGTTTCTTTTTCTCTGCAATCAACGCCTGCAGCTGGGACAAATCTGTGATCTCCCTGCTCTGTTTTTCCAGACTCGCTTTCTTTAGTGTCTTCACTACTTCATTCAGCGCCTTTTCCCGCTCCGTGTGTTCTCTGACTTCCTTTACCTGGCGGTTGAACAGTCCCGCCACCACCGATTGTTCCTCCTTGCTGTCAAACCGGCTGATGATCGTCGCCGGTGACATGCTTCCTGTCTCTGCCTGTTCATACAGCAGTTTTGCCACTTCACGGTATGGTTCATCCAGAAAATCTTCCGGCAGGATCGTCTCTTTAACAATAGGGTATAACGACAGGTCTTCACTGATCCATGTCAGCAGGATTGCCTGGATCCGCCCTATGCCATCCTCTTTCCCGCTGTCTCTCTTTTTCTGTCTCTCACTTTTTATCTTTTCATATTGGATTCCCACTGCTGCCGCCGCATGATGCTTTACCAGCTGTCTGAAATCTTCACTGCGAATCCCATATTCTCTGGAAAACGCCTCTATATAATTATTTCTCTCTATCTCATTTTCAAACGTCAGGCATTTTTTTGCCGCTTCATTCATAAATTTTGTCTTTTCTTCGGGATCCCCCATATCGTATTCTCTCTGCAAAATGCCAATTTCATAGAAAAAACTGTTCTGCGCGGAATGAATACGGTTTTGGAACTCCTCTTCCGACAACCCCTTGATAAATTCGTCGGGATCCTTATAAGGCCGCATGTCAATAACCCGCACCGTCAATCCCGCCTCTTTCAGCAGGGGAATCGCCCGGAGTGCCGCCTTGACGCCGGCACCGTCACTGTCATAGCAGAGATATACAGTATCTGTATATCTTTTTAAAAGGCTGCTCTGCTGGCTGGTAAATGCTGTGCCAAGGGAGGCCACCGCATTTGTAAACCCTGCCTGATGAAGGGCGATCACATCCATATACCCCTCACAAATGATCATGCCCTGATCCTGCCTTCCGTGTACAAAATTCAGTCCATACAAATTCCGGCTCTTATCAAAGACCATTGTCTCTGGTGAATTCAGATACTTCGGTTTTCCATCTCCCATCACCCGCCCGCCAAAGGCGATCACCTTTCCCGACCGATCCATAATGGGATACATAACCCGGTTCCAGAACTTATCATAAACCCCTTTTTTCTCATGAAAGGTAAACAATCCTGTCTGGTTTAGTATAGTATCGTCAAAACCTTTCTTTTTCATGTATTGATACAAATCATCGCTAAACTTGTCCGAATATCCCAGGCCAAACCGGCGTATCGTTTCCTCAGAAAGCGCTCTTTGCAAAAGATACTTTTTGGCCTCATCTCCCCGCCCGGAATTGAGTTTCGCGTAAAAATAATTGGCGGCCAGCTTATAGATCTCCAGAATCCGCTCCCTCGTATTCCGCCGTCTCCGGTCCTCCTCGGAATTGCTTTTTTCCGGCAGCGCCATTCCAGCGCGGCCAGCCAGTTGTTCCAATGCTTCTGGAAATGTCAGATTTTCATATTCCATAAGAAAGGTAAAAACATTACCGCCTGCTCCGCAGCCAAAGCAGTAATACATCTGTTTGCCTCCCGAAACCGAAAAGGAAGGAGTCTTTTCATTATGAAACGGACATAGGCCTGTAAAATTGCTCCCGCTTTTTTTTAAATTGACATAACCGGAAATCACATCCACAATATCATTTCTCTGCCGGACTTCCTCGATAAACTCCTCACTGTAATACATCTGCCAGCCTGTCCTCCTGTCAATAAACCCTCCATGTCTTCGGTATCATCAGACTCTGGTAGGTGGATACGGCATACCGGTCTGTCATACCGGCAATATAATCACACACCACACGCTCCACGGTCTCCCCCTGCTCCCAAATCATTCTTGTATATTCCTCTGGCAATTCTTCCATATGTTTTACATAATACTCAAAAAGCTGTCCTATCATTCGTTCGGCTTTCCTCTCTTCTGCCTTTGCCACAGAATTTACATACACATTGGCAAACATATACCGGCGGAGATGGATCAATGCCTCGTATTTTTCATCGGACATAATGATGTCTTCTTTCCCCATGCTATTAATGACGATATCATGTATCAGTGTATTCAACCTCTCTCTTAGCGTGGCGCCAAGCACCTGGACACACCCGTCGGGAATATCCGTCTCCCGGATAATCCTTCCCCGGATGGCATCGTCAATATCTGAATTAACATACGCGATCTTGTCACAGAGCCTTACGATCTTTCCCTCCAGTGTCGATGGGCTGCCAGAAGTAGAATGATTCAGGATCCCATCCCGGACCTCTTTCGTTAGATTCAAACCTCTTCCGTTTTTTTCCAACCTTTCCACCACCCGCACACTTTGCAGCTGATGATGAAATCCATCGGAACAGATTCGGTTCAACATCCGTTCTCCGGCATGTCCAAAGGGCGTATGCCCGAGATCATGTCCCAGCGCCACTGCCTCAGCCAGATCCTCATTCAGACGCAACGCCTTGGCGATGGTTCTCGCATTCTGCGAAACCTCCAGCGTATGGGTCAGCCTGGTGCGGTAATGGTCTCCCTCCGGCGCCAGAAAAACCTGGGTTTTCCCTTTCAGCCTGCGAAATGCCTTGGAGTGAAGGATCCGGTCCCGGTCCCTCTGATAGACCGGACGCAGGTCACAGGGTTCCTCTGAATGGTCTCTTCCCAGAGATTGGTCGCTGAACGCAGCAAAGGGACTGAATATATCATGCTCTCTCTGCTCAAACTCTTCCCGTAATGTCATCTATGTACCTCTTTTTTCTTAAAAAAACGCCTACACTTTATTATTTCAACACGAAAGAGGAATTTCCTTTTTTTCTATTGATTATTTTTTCACGATGTTGTACACTTACTCTAAGACAGCTGGAGGGCACCATTTTAGACCTTGTTGGTCATGCGCCGTCCAGCCAGGATAACAGATTTAATATATTTCAATATATTTAGAAGGAGTATTACATATGGCAAGAACTGGGAAAAATACATGGGCGTTGTTTTTACTGCTACTGGCGGGTATCGTACTGGGAAGTTTTATCGCCCAAATGACGGAGGGAATCTCCGGACTCTCCTGGCTTTCCTTTGGGAAAACCTTTGGACTGGACAATCCCATCACATTGAATCTTGGAGTTCTCGTTCTCACCTTCGGGCTCAAGATCAAATTTACCATCGCCAGCATCATCGGGATCGTGATCGCCGCTATCATTTATCGTTTCTTATAGCAAAAGTACCAGCATTTATTGTAAGATAACTGTACTAAAATAAACAGCGTCTTTGTCCGGGTCATATTGCAAAAGCAGGCTTCTCTTGATATCTTTCGTAGAGTGCTGCTGAAAACCTCCCAACTGACTTTTTGATCCAGGGGTGTTCACTATTTAACAAAGGGTGTGTAGATACACACCCTTGCCGTTTTCACATCAACTCCTTTTTTAGGGCAGCTACAATCAGTTCTTCTCTGGCACCCAGGAATTCCTCGAAGTTACCAAATGACAAATCAACATCAGGGATAAAATGTTTCTCTTTATACGCCTTAAGCTGATCTGGATTTGGGAATGTCTCTTTCAACCATTCATCAAAATCTTTGTTATTCTTCTCTTTATTAGGAGTTGCTTCCAATAATTGAAGATTTCCAAGATAATTTACATTCTCAATATAATATGAAATCTTATCTTCTGGAACACCCTTCTTTGCAAGTTTCTTTGTGGTAAATTTGCTCTTTGGATAAATATGGTCGATATGGAAGTTGTTCTTTAAATCTGCCCAAGGATACAAAACAGATGACACAATTAGTAAATCTCCTGTACCATACTTTGTCCATAACAAGTTATCAATACTGTCATCAGTAAACAAAATATCTCTGTTAGTTCCACGGAAGTAATCAGCAATTTTGTCATATGGGAACTTGCCAGGATTATTATCAATAATAGTTCTTACAGGTTTTAATAATCCGTCAGGCATAAAACTAAATACTCTATTAAGTAATGAAGCAATAAACCATTTCTTGATGAGTCTTCTATCCTCTGTATAAACACTAGATGTTACAAAGTTTGCAGGACTATCAATTGATTTAATATAATAGGCAATTGGAATAATCAAATTGTTTGATGTAATATTTTCTCTGCTGTATCCAAACGAAGATATCAATTCTACCGCCATTCTGAAAGCATTCGTGAGTTCTTCCCAATTCTGCTCGATAACCAGCATATTGGATCGATTGAAATTATCTACCTTAAATGAGATATCTGAAAAGCCACTTAAAACAAGACAAGACTTCAAAATGATATCCTTACCAACATTAAATCCGCGTCCAATCAAATTCACTTCATCCATGAATTTATTCAGTTCTTCACGAGCATCCTTTTCCTTCCATTGAGCAGTTGCAAACGAGAGCAACAAGTCAGAATAGCTTAATATAGTACCACCACTATTTACTCGAATAAAGATATTTAACACCTTATCCAGTTCTGTGCTTTCTTCCAGATAATAGCTTATGGTTTGATTTCTTCTAATAACAGTAAACAACTTGAATAAAGCTTTATTAGCAAATTTAGCCTGTGGGAGCATATTCAAATTATTATCAAATAGAATATTATTGATTTCAAATTCTTCTTTTACATCAAAAATGTCTCCAACCAAATACCAGAAGTAAACTGGATTTCCTGTTGGGTCTTTCTGCTCATTCATGCTCTTAACTTCTGATGCTGTTAAGAATCTAAAATCGTATGTCAAATCAGAGTCTTCTGATTCTGCAAGTACATTGAGATACAATTTTCTCGCAGGATAAGCCTGTGGATTATCCCATCTTTTATGTGAAATCTTATAAGCATATGACCCCTTCAAACCAATATAAAGAGAAGTCATTCTTTGCTGTCCATCCAGAATGGCAATAATATCATTCGAGCCACTTATGTTTGCCTTTGGATTGTGTCTACCAGTTCTCTGATGATAATCCCTCAAGAATTCATAAAAACTAAATTCCTTTGCTTTCTCCTTTGGTACTTTCCAGAAAAGAAATGCATTAATTGGATAGTCCATCATAAGGCTGTCAAAAAGTTTCTCTATCTGCTTTGTACTCCATACAAATTCTCTCTGAATTGATGGTAGCAAATATTTCTTTGCTTCAATATCTTTTATAACGCTCTCTATGGTAAGCGCTGTTTGATATGCCATACCTATTTCCCCCTATACATTTAATTCGAATTTATCATAATCTGTCTGGCTTGTGCATTTGATATGCTCATACGAACCTCGTCAGAAAGATTTATTTTCTTTACCTCGATACCGAACTGCCGTATGCTTTCGGCAATAAATGATTTTCCTTGCAGATATTTTTCAACTTTATCATCAGCTACCACAACAATTTTTCTGTATTGAAAACCTGTGCTTTTCTCTAACAATAACATTTTCAAAATATCCTGCGATATTTTATGCTTCTGTCCTACTTTCAAAGCTCCTATGTGAGCGAATATCTCGCATATAATTCTTTTATCTTCTGAATATAAATTAGGCTCAATATGTACTCCTTCGCCAAGAGCTACCTTTGCTCCTCGCTCTAACCTAAATCCCAGCCACCTTTCTACAATATCAGCAATAAACACTTCAGCTTCCTGTTGTTCAACAGAACTCGATTTACTTGTATTCATCATCTGTCCTCCATAATCTATTATTCCATATACCCTTTACGAATCTGGGTTAATGCTTTGCCTGTTTCTTTGTGAATAGCAAATTTGTATGTTTCTACAGACTTCCAGCCCGTTGTAGAGCTGTTGTTCCCATTTTATTAACAAGTTGGGCACTACATAGACATGTATTCTACAAGATTCTCTTTTGTATCGACACAATAATTTCTCCTGAGAAGTCGAGCTAACATAATAGTATTTTTACAATATCTTTATTATACATAATCTTATATAATCTCGCAAGAACTACCGTTCGATATAAAGCGACAGAATTCGACTACACTGACCATTCCTTATAAGCAAAAAACACCCAGCTCATCGATAGAACTGAGTGCACACCCCAATTTTTATAATTCCTATAAGCAAAAATATATCTTTTTTCATTAAAACTATTGAGCATACATAAGCCCAACGTTTTGAAGCTATTCGATACACAAAACTTCTGTTTCTCTTTGAACGGAGTTCTATAAGATATTTGTGGCAGAGTCTGACCAGTTACACGAAAGATTTGTCTGAAGAAAGTACACTAGCTTCTGCCATTCCACTTCTTTACCGTCCCGTCCTTTATCATATCAATCATATAGGGTACGATATCTGGATCAAACTGTTTACCGCTGCATTCTTCAAATTCATTTAATATGTATTCTTCATCCCTGTGTTCTTTGTATACCCGTCTACTTGACATGGTGTCGTAACAGTCTGCCACGCAGATAATCCGGGCAAACAACGGAATTTCCCTGCCCTTTAGTCCCTCATTGTAACCGGTGCCGTCAAAACGTTCATGATGATATCTTGCTCCGGCGCTGATGCCTCCAACTGCAGTAAAATCTTTCAAAATCTCGCCTCCAATGGCAGGATGGCTACGGATCACTTCCATCTCTTCCTCTGTCAGCTTTCCCGGTTTCTTGAGAATGGAGTCCGGAATCCCAATCTTTCCGATATCGTGCAGCATCCCCATATAATAAATCTGCTCCTGCTCATCCTCTGTAAGCCCCATTCGCCTGGCAATTTCCCTGGAATATACTGCTACCCGAATCGAATGCCCATTGGTATCCCGATCTTTGGCATCAATGGCGCGGGCAAAAGTTTCCAGCGACTGGTTTACAATGCTCTGGTATCCCCTTTTCTGTGCTTCCAGCTGCCGTATCTTTCGCAGCATAAAAAGGAAACAGCATGCCATACAGGTAAACACAACGATTACGATAACTGCCACCCATACAGTAACCTTATCTTCCATTCTATTTTTCTCCTCTCAAAGTATCCCTCATAGTAACTTTTTTAACTCCCTCAGTACTCCATCTTCCCGGTACGAACCACATATCCCTGTCGCTATCTTCTTTAATTCATCTCTCGCATTGGCTACAGCATAGCTCTTCCCGGCACAACTTAACATGTCCATATCATTCTGGTTATCTCCAAATGCCATCGTTTCTTCATGTCCTACCGACAGCGACTTCTGTAAAAATTCCACAGCAGTTCCCTTTCCGGAAGATACCGGAACACAATCCAGCCACTGGATACCCGCCACATTCAGTCTCACCCGGTTCTCCCATCTGGGACGAAACCAGGGATCCGTCAGCTTCTCAACCATATTGTGATGATACAGAGAGATTTTTACGATCTCATCCTGTACATTTTTCGTCAGATCCCCTACCGCCTGAATATCGTATCCATATCCGTTTACCATCCATCGGTACATCTCCGAATCGGCACTGGAAGCATAAGCACGTTTCAGACCGCAGACCATGATGTCACATTGGGGGATCTGCCTGGCATCCTCGATGAGTTCCCTGCACAATTCCTTGGGAAGAGTTTTGGAATAGATACACTCTCCCCGATAAAATACCATGCTCCCGCCATCCACTGCCAGGTAGATCTGATCTTTGACCGGTGCAAATAATTTTTCTACACTCACTTTCTGTCTTCCACTACAGACAGCAAACTGTATCCCTTTTTCCCCCAGCTTCCGGATCACTTCATAATATTCCGGATTCAGTGATTCTGCGGAACCGCCGTCTTCTATCAAGGTGCCGTCCACATCACATACAACAAGCTGAATCATGATAATCCTCTTTCCTGAGCGATTTATTGCGAAGAACCGCACGAGAAAGCTCAAAGAGTTTCTCGTGTCGGAACAAAGCTATTTGATTTCGCTCAGAAACAAATAGCTAAAGCGAACTATGTTCGCTATGTGAAAAATCCAAGAACTTTAGTTCTTTGGTATCGGCGTGATTTTTTCACACTATAATCCCTCTATTTACGCTAACTGCGCCGTGCGCATTCCTCGCCTGCTCCGCAGGCTCGTCATCGCGGGCTACGCCCTATATTCCAGGAAACAATGTCCCATTTTTGTGCAAGCACAAATGTGCCATTGTTTCTGGAATGCACGGCTTGAGCCTTTACGAATAAGAAAGCCCGGTCAGTGTGATGCCAACCGGGCTGTATTGGTTCTGATGATTCACATTAGTTGTTGATCAGTTTATCCTCACCGTTCCAGCTGTAAAGCTTACGGATATCCTCTCCTACAACCTCTGATGAATGCTCTGCAGCAAGCTTTCTCATAGCTCTGAAATGCGCCTGTCCGCCTGCCTCCGACATATCCAGAAGGAATTCTTTCGCAAAAGAACCGTCCTGAATGTCGCTGAGGATCTTCTTCATCGCCTTCTTTGTATCCTCTGTAATGATCTTTGGACCTGTGATGTAGTCACCATACTCTGCTGTGTTGGAAATGGAATAACGCATTCCCGCAAAACCACTCTGATAGATCAGGTCAACGATCAGTTTCATCTCATGGATACACTCAAAATATGCATTACGTGGATCGTAGCCAGCCTCACAAAGAGTCTCAAAACCTGCCTGCATCAGTGCACAAACACCGCCGCAGAGTACTGCCTGCTCACCGAAAAGGTCTGTCTCGGTCTCAGTGCGGAAGGTTGTCTCAAGCACACCAGCTCTTGCACCACCGATTGCCAATGCATAAGCAAGTGCCATATCCTGTGCCTTTCCTGTTGCGTCCTGATGTACTGCTACCAGACATGGAACTCCTTTGCCTGCCTGATACTCGCTGCGTACTGTATGTCCTGGTCCCTTTGGCGCGATCATTGTTACATCCACATCTTTCGGAGGTACGATCTGTCCAAAATGAATGTTGAAACCATGAGCAAACATGAGCATATTTCCAGCTTCAAGGTTTGGCTCGATGGACTCCTTGTACAATTTTGCCTGCAGTTCATCGTTGATCAGGATCATGATAATGTCTGCCTGTTTTGCAGCCTCTGCTGCTGTATATACTTTAAATCCCTGAGCCTCTGCTTTTGCCCATGATTTAGAGCCTTCATACAAACCGATAATTACATTACAACCGCTTTCTTTTGCATTTAATGCATGTGCATGTCCCTGGCTGCCATAACCAATAACAGCAATCGTCTTGCCATCCAAAAGTCCAAGGTTACAGTCACTTTCATAAAAAATCTTTGCGTCTGCCATTTTACTGTTCCTCCTAAATTTAATTTAATATAAAGCCCCGCCGTTTTACCGGCGGATGGTTTCCCGTATCACACTGCAGCCAATTTCAATTTCTGCCGCCTCATTCCTCCAACTGTCCCCTCGCCAGCCCGGTTATTCCTGTCCGGACCAGTTCCCGGATCTCATAGCCGTCTAACAATTTAGTGAAGGCATCCAGCTTTGCCTGATTTCCGGTCAGCTCAATCATCATGGAATCCGAAGCGACATCTACGATCTTAGCCCGGAAAATCTCTACGATCGCATTAATGGAAGGTCTTTCCTCTCTGGAAGCTGCCACTTTCACCAGGATAAGCTCCCGGCACACGGAAGCTTCCCCGGTCAGCTCCTTCACAAGGATCACATTTTCCAGCTTACAGATCTGCTTCTCAATCTGATCCAATATGATCCCATCTCCAGTCACTGCCACCGTCATTCTGGAAACTGCTGCATTCTCGGTTTCCCCTACAGTGAGGCTGTCGATATTATAGCCTCGTCTGCTAAACAGTCCCACCACCCGGGATAGAGCCCCTGGCGTGTTATCTATCAAAATGGACAATACCATCTTTCTCATTTGATTCACTCCTTAACATGCTTTTCAAACATTTATTTTACCAATTTCAAGGAAAATTGTCAACCCGGCAGAACATTTCACCCATCCATTTCCCGCATCACATTCTTACTCTTCAAAAATATAATTTTTCAGCGCCTTTTTATTCTTCTCCAGATCCGGCACCAGACAGTCCTCTCCATTAATCTTCTGGCTGGTATAGCCGTTTTGAATTGGAAGGCTGTATTGTTTAAGCTCTGTGGTTCCCATCTTCACGATCGCCATCAGATAGGAATAGATCTCATCTTTGTCCAAATCTGTCTTTACGTTGGGAAGGATGATATCCACCAGCTCAAGCCATTTATTTACTGACATGGACTTTACTTTCTTTAAAAGCGCTTGAATCACAAGACGCTGTCTCTCTGCCCTTCCGTAATCGTCACCCTTACCAGAGGCCGTAAGAACAGCTGGATAGTGCCCGTTTTTCCATTTCCCGTGACGGATCCGGCAGTAGCCCAGAGCCTGGTATCCGTTCAGTACCTGCTTTCCTACTTTAACATTTCTAAATTTTTTACGCTTGATATAATTGGTATCATTTAAGTTTACTGCCTCAGATTCAGTCAGTGTGGCTTCCACTCCGCCCACCGCATTGATCACCTCCACAAAGGCATCAAAATTCACTTCTGCATACCCTTTCATCTTGATTCCAAAATTTTTCGCGATGGTCTCATAGAGAAGCTTGATCCCTCCTAAGGAATATGCCGCATTCAGTTTGCGGCTTCCATGTCCAGGAATCTCCACATACATATCCCTCATCAGGGATGTCACTTTCAGTTTTTTGTGTTTCATATCCAGTGTAGCGATCATCATAGAGTCAGAACGCCTCGCCGCGCCCCCGGCATTTTGTTCATCCAGGTTTTTATCCGCTCCCACCAAAAGGATATTAACAATCTCAGAATCACTGAGAGTATCATACTTGGATACATCTACTTTATCCAGGGAATTCGTTTTATCAAAATTTAAAAGATCCAGAGAACCGCTCACCCGGTACTGTGCTGTGGCTGCCATACTTCCAACCGCCATGCTGATCAGGATTCCGATCACCAGAAATACTTTCCCCACTACCCGTTTTTTCCCAGATTTATTTTTCTTTGCCATTTTATCCTCCGTTTCCTGCTTTCTGCCCCGCCAACCATATCAACGGAACCAGCATCTTCGAAGGTTCTGTCAGATCAGCCAGAACAAAGCTGCATTTCTCACAAAACCGCTTTTACAAAAACCAAAACGTATCATATCTACCCTTCGACGGACTGCACCTGCCTCTGCCATCCCGGCAAAATGTTCTGCAATCTGTCTTTTTTCCCCGGAAAGCCTGTCTCCAAACACCCTGTAAAATGCCTTACCCTGTAAAAATGTCTGCCGGATCACCTGGCGCTGGCTGCGCAGATCCGAAACACGCGCTTTCACATAGTCTGAAAAATCGCTTCCGCCAATCATATTACCACTATGCTGCCGATAATGCAAGGTGGTTTCTTCAATATAGGAAATCTTTCCAAAATGACCACAGATCAATGCGAGCCACCAGTCATGGACCCGAATTTCATTTGGAAATTCCTGCAAATACTTACGGATCGCCCCATTCATCATAACTGTACAGCCAATACATTTATTTTCCATAAAAAGATGGGCACTGTCAAGCCTTTTTACATCCAGATGACTGCTTTTATGAAAAGATCCCAGCTCTTCCCCGCTGTCACTGTCAAAATTCATGGCATCCGTAAATACCATTAAAGGGAGGTCAGTCCCATTCTGTGTCTCCATCTCTTTCATCCGACGGAGTGTCTTTTCGATCTTATCCCGGTGCCAGATATCATCCTGGTCACACAGCATGATGTAGGGAGCTCTGCTCCTTCGGATCCCTTCCAGAAAATTCTTCGTATATCCCAGATTTTTTTCATTTTGATGCAGGGAAATCTGGTCATACTGCCCCACATACTCCCTGACGATATCCAATGTAGAATCTGTGGAGCCATCATCACAGATCTCCACCGCCACATCCTGAAAGGTATTCGCCAAAATAGAGTCCAGCTGTTCCCTGATATATTTTTCTCCGTTGTAGGTTGTCAACACAATGTGAACCTCTGCCACATCAACACCTCTCATTCCAATAGCTTTTGTTCATACTCAGCTTTTTCACCAGTCCTAAAGGTAGACTCTCATACCGCAATCCAAGTTTATAACCCATCCATTTAAAACCGCTCTGCAGTACCAGATCAGGAACCAGATACCATTTTCCATGTCGCATCAGATATTTCATCGTATCCTTCACCAGCCTCATTCCCTCCGATTCGGAACGAACCTGTTCAAAAATCTGCCGATATTGTCTCTGGGAGACAGCCAGGTCAAAATTCCTCGTCAGTTGCTGCCAGTAAGTATATTTATGGGAGTGGACCACCTCTGCCTCCGCCGCATAGGCGATGCGGTAACCCGCCTGGATGAGCCCCGCCGCAAAGATCATATCCTCATTAAAGATCGTCCGGGTGACAAATCCCCCCAGTTTCTCGTAAATGTCCCGACGGTACATGGCACATACATTGGAACAAAAAAAGGTCTTGATCCCAAGTCTCTCCAGATCTGCTTTCTCCTTCACAGAACTCTCCGGCGGATAATTAAACTCTCTGGTATACCTCTCAATTATCCCCGACTGTTTTCCCGGTAACTGCCTTCCGTAAGCTGCCGCCACCCGTTCATGGCTCTCAAAGGAAGCACAAAGTTTTTCCACCAAAGTATCCCGTGCCGGGACGGCATCCTGGGTCATAAACAGCATATAGTCCGCCTTTGAGAGAGATGCCCCCAGATTTCTCGTACCTCCGTGGTCAAATTCACTCTTCGGTAAGGATATGATCTCTCCCCGGTCCGCCTTTCCAAGTATCTTCCTTACCCGTTCGTCCTCTTCGCTGCCTGCCAATGTCTGCATAAAAAACACATGATCTGGCTTTCTCGTCTGGGTATTCAATTTCTGGATCAGCTGTTCCAGCTTTTCATCCGGCCGGTAGACCGGTATAATCACATCGATCATCTTCATTTTCTAACTTTCCTTTATGGTAATACCTGCCTGAAGGGACAGGCTTATTTACATCTCGTGTCCCAGCAGACGGTTCACTAACTTCACTGCTTCCCTGGCATCTTTAGAATATCCATCTGCCCCGATCTCCTGGGCATAACTCTCGGTAACAACAGCACCTCCGATAATAATCTTTGCCTGGCAGCCCTGTTCCTTTGCCATCTCCACCAGATGCTCCATCTCCGTCATCGTAGTGGTCATCAGTGCCGAGAGGCCGATCACAGCAGCCTTCTCTTCTTTTGCCCTGTCCAGGATCTTCTGGCTCTCCACATCTTTTCCCAGATCTATGACCTCATAGCCATAATTTTTCAGCATGAGTACCACCAGATTTTTTCCGATGTCGTGAATATCCCCTTTCACCGTCGCCATAACCACCGTATCTAACTTTTCACTACCCCGTTCTTTTGCCAGCAGAGGTTCCAGATAATCAATCGCTTTTTCCATGGTCTCTGCACTGGCGATCAGCTGCGGAAGAAAATAAGTCCCCTTTTCAAAGAGCTCACCCACATGATTAATCGCTGGAATCAAGTGGGAGTCTATGATCGCCGCCGGGGACTCTCCCCGTTCCAGTTCCTTTTTTACCAGCTCCAGCACCTGTCCCTCTTTGCCTTTGACTATGGCAGTAAAAAGAGGGTTGACTCCCGTCTCTTCCTGAGCCTGCACCTGCTTAGGCACATCTGCTGAGATCTGTGCCTTTGCCACACCATTGATATACTTTAGATCCGCTTCTGGCTTATTCAAAAGCAGATCCGACGCCAGTGCCGCATTGGCCAGCAAAGTCTGGTTGGGATTTGCGATCGCCATCGTCAGCCCGGCAGCGATCGCCATCGTCAGAAAAGCACTGTTGACAAATTGCCTTTCCGGAAGTCCAAAAGAAATATTAGAGAGCCCGCAGATCGTCGCTGTTCCCAGCTCCTCCCGACAGTAGCGGATGGTCTCTAACACCTCCAGCGCCGCTCTCTTATTGGCTCCAATGGTCCCCACCAGTCCGTCAACTACGATATCCCGTTCAGATAAACCGTGACGTTTCGCCTCATCCAGGATCTTATGAATGATCTCTTTCTTTTCTTCTATATTTTCCGGAAGCCCCTGATCCGATAAGGGAAGGAGAATAAACATGGCACCATATTTTTTTGCCGCCGGAATCAGCTTTTCAAACTTTTCCGGCTCCAGAGAGATAGAGTTAATCAGCGCCCTTCCCGGATAGATCCTAAGCGCCTGTTCCACCACATCCACATAGCTGGAATCGATGCTGAGAGGTACATCCACTGCCAGCGTCAGCTCATAAATGGCCTGGAGCATCATCTCCTTTTCATCAATCCCATTCATTCCCATATTGACATCCAGGATCCTGGCTCCCTTTTCCACCTGTTCTTCCGCCATGGACACCACCAGCTCCAGTTCTCCCTCCCGGAGCTGCGCCTGGAGTTCCTTTTTTCCGGTAGGATTGATGCGCTCACCCACGATGGAAAAGGTTCCCTCCAGATCAATCTCCACATAATTTCGCTCATTGGTCAGCGCCCGGACATTCTTTTTCTCTGGGAACACCGGAACTTCACCGGCAAGCCTCTCCCTGAGCTTTCTAATATGTTCCGGCGTGGTTCCGCAGCAGCCGCCGAGGATCGTGGCGCCCTTCTTAACCAGCGGCAGCATATTCTCAGAAAATTCTTCTGCCCCCATATCGTAAGCCGTCCTGCCATCCACTAACTTCGGCAGTCCCGCATTGGGTTTGACCACCAGCGGAATCCCAGCCATTCTCTCCATTCTCTGGATGAGATCCACCATTTTATCCGGGCCTGCGGAACAATTTACCCCCACCGCATCCACGCCCATCGCCTCCAGCACGATCGCCGCTGTCTCCGGACTGGTTCCGTAAAGGGTTCTCCCATCCTCCTGAAAAGTAAGAGTTACCATCACCGGCAGCTCATCCCCGCAGGTCTCCTTGATGGCGAGCACTGCTCCGCGGCATTCCTGAAGGCTCATCATCGTTTCCACGACAAAGAGTTCAACTCCTGCTGCCAACAGCGCCCGCACCTGTTCTTTGTACACGTCCACCAGTTCTTCAAACGCCAGGGTCCCCATCGGATAGAGCTGTTCCCCCGTCATGGTCATATCCCCAGCGATATATATCTGTCTTGTCGTACCGCTCTCTTCTATGGCTCGTCTCGACAGGCCCACCAGCTCTGCATTCATCTCCTCCAGCCGCTCCTCCAGACCGTACTCTGCCAGTTTGATACGATTGCAGGTAAATGTCGGTGCATACAGCACATCACTACCCGCCTGGATATAACCTTTCTGAAGTTCCACAAACACGTCCGGATGCTCCAGAATCCACGTCTCCGGGCAGTCCCCTGCCTGCATTCCATGCTCCTGAAGGTTGGATCCGGTTGCTCCATCCAGAAAAACAAACCCCTGTGTGATATACTCTCTAAAATTCATGGACACGTTATTCCTTTCCTTGCTTTCCTAACCTGCTATACTCTTTCTATCTTTTAGCGAAAAGCTTCTACACCTTCATTTATCTTTGCATACAGCTCTTCAACCAGCTCCTGTACCGCCTCTGCAGCATGGGCAAGCTCTGCCTGCCTGCTGACAGACTTATCTCTGGTCGTAATCTCTACACAGCCATTTTTCATATTTCTCGGACTCACCACGACACGAACCGGTACACCCAACAGGTCCGCGTCAGAGAACATAGCGCCTGCCCTTACATTCCGGTCATCATAGATCACATCGAGGCGCTTTTTCTGTAATTCCTCATAGAGCTTGTCGGCAAACCCTTTGCACTCCTCGTCATCCGCACGCACACAGCAAAGATGAACTTCCCATGGCGCTATCGTGATCGGCCAGATTGGTCCGTACTCATCCCGGCTCACTTCACAGACAGAAGCTGCCAGACGACCTACGCCGATGCCATAACATCCCATGATCGGATGATGTTTTTCGCCCTCGCTGTCCAGATACTCCATCCCCATGGTCTTCGTATATTTGGTTCCAAGCTGAAAAATATTTCCAACTTCAATTCCTCTCTCGATCCTCAAAGACTTCTTTCCACAACAGGGACAGATTCCACCGTCTACAGCTTTGGCAAAGTCGCCATACTCTGTCTCCGGCATATCCCGTTTCATATCCAGACCTGTGTAATGTTTTCCATCTACATTACCACCGCAGCAAAGATTGTCAATCCCTTCCAGGGACTTATCATAAAGTACCGTATAATCCCCTTTCAGACTATATGGTCCGATGGAACCGGCAGCAAGTCCGCACTCTGGTGTGATCACCGCCGGATGAATGGCACCGCCAAGATAATTCGTGATCTTAGTCTCATTTGCCTCCAGATCCCCTCGAAGAAATACAACCACGTAAGAATCGTCCTCGTTGCGCTGATAAACTACCGCTTTACAGGAATTCTCCACCGGAAGATGTAAAAACCCACATACATCTTCAATGGTATGCTTATCCGGTGTATCTACCAGGGTCAGATCCGCCTGGGCAAGGGTCTGGTTATTTTCAATGATACACTCAGCTGCCTCCATATTGGCGCGGAAATCACATTCACCACACAATACGATGGAATCCTCTCCCACCGGAGTGAGAAGCATGTACTCGTGGGAAACACTTCCTCCCATCATTCCGGAATCCGAGGCCACCACAACCACCTCCGGTATCCCCGCCCTGGCAAAGATACGCTGATATGCTTTATAACATCTGTCATAATATTGTTCCAGGTCCTCCTGAGAAGTATGAAAAGAATAGGCATCCTTCATCGTAAACTCACGAACCCGGATCAGTCCTGCACGGGGACGTGCCTCATCCCGGAACTTTGTCTGGATCTGATAGATCATAAAAGGATATTTGGTATAGGTATTGGCATATTCACGTACCAGATGTACTGCCGCTTCCTCATGGGTCATTCCCAGCAGCATCTGGGAGTGATTACGGTCCTTAAAACGAAGGAGCTCACTTCCCACACTCTGAAACCTGCCGGATTCCTCCCAGAGACTGCCCGGAAGTGTTACTGGGAACAAAACTTCCTGTCCGTCGATCCCATCCATCTCTTCCCGGATAATGTTTTCAATCTTTGCCGTCACCTGTCGCAGAGGCGGATATTGGGAATAAATACCATTCGCCATATTCTTCATGTAGCCGCCGCGAACCATCAGCGCATGGCTCTCTACCACACAGTCAGACGGTCTCTCTTTAAATCTGTCTCCTACTAATCGGTCCAGTTTCATTTGGATCCTCCTCCTTTATATGTCTTAAAGTTTTTTTATCTTATTTCGGTACAACCTCATAAAAAATACGCTGCTCAATGTAAGGGAACACGCTTCCGCAATGGGGAACGACCACCACACATATCCAAGGCCCGCCGTATTTGCTAAAATATATGCCACCGGCAGTATGACTACCAGCTGCCTCAGCGCCGAAACGGTAAGGCTTAAAAGTCCCTCGCCAAAAGCCTGGAACACAGACATCATAACGATAGAAGCCCCTGCCAGCATAAAATGAGTCCCGATGATCCGGAGTGCCGGGACACCGATCTCCAGCATCGTCGGAGATGCATCAAACAACAGCAGCAGCTTGTCCGGTATAGTGAGAAAAATACCCAGTCCCACGAACATAATTACCACAGCAATGATCATACTAAAACGCACTGCCTCGATAATCCGCTTTTTCTTCCTTGCCCCATAATTGTAAGCAATAATGGGAATCAGTCCATTATTCAGCCCGAATACCGGCATAAAGATAAAACTGTTCAATTTAAAATACACGCCAAAGACTGCCACCGCTGTAGTGGAAAAAGGAACCAGGATCTTATTCATGCCATAGGTCATCACTGAACCGATGGCCTGCATAATAATGGCCGGGATCCCCACCCAGTATATGGCTTTGATCGTAGCCGCCCTTGGTCTCATACTGCGAAGGGAAAGGTGAATTTCTGTATTTTTACGCAGATTAAATACCACAGCAAGGATCATCGCGATGATCTGTCCGATGGCTGTGGCCACAGCAGCTCCCGCAATTCCCATTTTGGGCATCCCACACAATCCAAAAATCAATATAGGGTCAAGAATAATATTTATGACAGCACCCGTCCCCTGGGTGATCATCGTATAAATCGTTTTTCCCGTAGCCTGCAGCAGACGTTCTAACATCATCTCAAATAAGATACCAAAAGACAGGATCATGCAGATGGATAGATAACTTGTCCCATATTCCACGATCTGGGCGGAATTACTCTGGGTCATATCCACCTGGGTCTCGATAAACTTACCTGCGCCGATGATTCCAAAAACACAAAAGACAGCATAACTGACCAGCATCAAAAACACACCACAGTTAGCAGCCCGGTCAGCCTCTTCAAATTTCTTTTCTCCAAGACTTTTTGAAAGCAGGGCATTAACTCCGACCCCGGTACCTACTCCCACTGCGATCAGAAGCATCTGCACCGGAAAGGCAAGAGACACAGCAGTCAACGCATCCTGACCGATCCGGGACACAAACATACTGTCCACAATATTATACAATGCCTGTACCAGCATAGAAGCCATCATCGGAAGGGACATGGTGATCAACAGCCGCTTCACCGGCATAACCCCCATCTTATTTTCCTGTCCTGCCTTACTCTGTTCTATCATCTGTCTTCTCTCCTGTCATCTATTCTCTTCACCGGCGTATCAAAGAAGGCTTCCAGCTCTCCCGCAATAATTCCGGGTACCTCTCCAAATGCGCCATATCGTTAAAGCGCTCCAGATAAAAAAGCTCCTTTTTCTCATCGTACCGGATCACGGTTATGCTTGTATTTTCCAGATCCAAAGCAAATTTCAGCTTATTTTTTAAATCTGTCTCCAATAGATACGCACACAAAGACCGTATTACCCCGCCATGAGTCACTACGGCAGACCGCTCCTGGGTGGACTGGCAAAGTTCCTTCCACACTGGCAGCACACGGCGGATCACATCCGCTCCATTTTCTCCGCCTGGATAGGGTAAATCACTGGTCTGACTGGCGCGTTCCCTGCGGAATTCTTTGTATTCTTCCACAATTACGTCATCGGCTTTTCCCGTCAGTTCCCCAAAGTCAATCTCCCGGAACGCAGGGATCACAACTGGCTCCAATCCCAATCTTTCTCCTATGATCCCGGCGGTTTCCACCGCCCTTTTCAGATTACTGCAATATAATTTTTGTATTTTATCATATGTAAGCCTGTCCGCCAGAAGTTCCGCCTGTCTGCGCCCTGCTTCATCCAGACCCACATCCACATTACACAGTTTCGAAGACTGTCTCCCGTGCCGGATCAGATACAGCTCTTTCATCTTTACCCTCCATGCGCGTACGCCTTTTTTGCGCCAAAGAACTAAAAGTTCTTAACAAGTTTGGGCATGCGCGCACAAACTTGCCACACAAACATAGTTTGTGTTGTGAAACAATTTATGAATCAGTGGGGAAGAATCCGCTCCGCGAATTCTTCTTGTGTGAATAGGCAGCTCCGCTGCCGTAGAAGTCCTTAGCTTTTATTTTGTAAAAGCTTCTTTCGCTTTTTTGAAAGCTTAGTACTTCTATTCACACTTCCAAACATGCCGCCACAGGCGGCACAAACAATTCGTGAAAAGCGTGTGACCCTGTGCTTCGCACAGGCACATTCGTACTTCGCTTCGCTCGTACTCAAGATGTCCGTCGCTCAAATGTCAGTGGACAAGCAAGCTTGCCACTGCCGCTCTCGCGACTTTAGTCACACTTTACCACCCCGGAATCAATATGAATTCTTATTATATAACGGAACACGGATTTTGTAAAGACTGAAATGCGAATGCAGCCAGCTTTCTTCCTGTCTATTCCGTCAAGTGCATCGCCTTTAAAAAACGGGCTCTGTACTTTCTGCCGACAGCTATTTCTCCCATATTGTCTTTCAATACAACGACGTTTTCCGTTCGGTCTATGCTCTCAATATGAATCCGGTTGACGAGAAAGGATTTGTGGCACTGGTACAGATAGTCGTTTCCCAGTGCCTGGTAAATCTGATTCAGGGGCATATAGGGAATGTACACGATCCCTTTCAGGGTATACATAAAAACCGTCCGGCTGCTGTGTTCCACATAAATGATGTCCCGGATATCAAACTGGCTGATCTTTCCCTGTATACACACAAAGACATCTGTGGAATCCCTGATGATACTTTTGATCACAGCTCTCCCTCCTCTGAAATGCGCCTCAGATACATTCTCTCACAGGAGTCCAACAGCTGGTGCATAAAATAAAAGGTTTCTTCGGGAGTTCCATAGATCAGATCTCTGGCAATATCCTCTTCCTTGGATCTTCCTGTAACCAGGTAATTCAGGTCGATACCATAATGTTCCCGCAAAACCTTGAGACGTTCCAGGCTGAACGCATGGTCTCCCCTCTCCAGCTTTTGGAAGTGTCCCACACTGACTTCCAGAGCTTCTGCCATATCTTCCGATGAAACACCCAAAATTTTTCGTATTTTACGGAGTCGTCTTCCCAGCAGAATATTTATCATTACCTTCATTGTTACTTCTCTCCTCTGTACATATTCAATTTTAACCAGACACTTTTATCC
>CANBKJ010000008.1 GCA_947369165.1 uncultured Lachnoclostridium sp. | reverse complement strand
TGGAAAGCTTTTCCCTTAGGCTTTATTAAATATTCTTCAGAAGGACTAATTTGAATTTTATACTGATCACCTATATTTTCTACTGTATACTCTTCTTCACATCCTATCCAATTATCTCTTGTATTTGATAATCTTCTTGATTGTTTATAAGATATAGAAGCATATTTTCCTATACTCTTCAAATACTCCTGATAGTCTTCAGGACTTTCAAAATCCTCTTCTCCCCAGATCACATCACCGTCGTAATATTCTTCCTCTTCTTCATCCTCATCTGCAGAATCTTTCTGTGCTTCTCCAATTTCATACAATATATGTTCACAAAAATCAGGAGTCTTTTCACATGTGGCAATAAATCCAAAAGATACTGAACCACCAGCGGGGATATTTTGATTATAAGACATATTTTCTAAATAACTATATCCATCTTCACACTCTAACAATTCTGCATTCCATACATTGTCAAAATCTATATTGCTCAGTAATTCAAGACGCCAATCTTCAATTTCCTTTTCGGAGTTATTTCGTATTGTTATTTGACCATTGATTTTGTTGTCCCATTGAGCAAACTGAGTATATGTAATATCATATTCTCGTTCTACTTCTACTAAATCCGTAGCATCATAATAATTTGTTAAATTGGAAACCTCTTCTTCATAAGAAACTGTCATACCAAAAGTAATCTGTCCCCCCACCGGTATATCCTGATTCCATCCTGCATTCTTAATTACATAATGATCTTCCTCATGAGAAATAATTTTCGCATTCCAGATATTTTCAATACTATTATTAAAATCAAAAGCAATCATCCAGTTATCAATCTTTTCATCAAGCTTATTTCTCAATGTCACATCAGCATTATAATGATTATCCCAGGAAGCGGTTACAGAAATCTCCATCTCTATACTGTTATTTAAACTATTTTCTGCCTTAACAATTAAATTCTTACTTGTTTCTTCCGCACAGACAGGATTCATTTCATTACCCATCACGCAACAGATAGACATGGAAAACATAATTAAGAGCGCAATAAACCTTTTCGTAATTTTTTTCATTTAAAAGCTGCTTTTTTGTCCGAACAGCATAAACATAACACAACATATCTAAAAAGGAAATAGCTTTTGCGTGAATGGTCTTTTTTCGGCGCGAATTGTATAAAATTTATATAAAATCCATATAAAAATCATGTTTTGTATAGGATTATAAATATCTGAAAACAGGTTCCGTTCTGTGTATGTTGTACCGTCCCTGTATAATTTTTTGCACTGTCAATTACATTCTGGATGCCGTATCCATGTCCCATTTTCTTTTCTTTTGATGTCTTAAGAACTCCTGCCTTTTGTAGTATCTCTTCCGCAAAAAAATTTTCTGCCAGAATGAAGATCATATCCTCGTCATAACGGATCTGCATTTTCACCTTGCGAAATTCCTCCTCACATTTTTCAGAAGCCTCCAACGCATTTTCAAGAATATTTGAAAAAATAGTGCATAGATCAAAGGCATCTACAAAACAATCAGAGGGTAAATGTCCTGACACTATAAATTCTATGTTTTTCTGGGAAAACATCTCTGCAAATCGATTGATCACTGCATCGGCAGTGGCATTTCCAATCGTCACAGCGCTTTCCGGCATTTCAAATTTTCCCCAGATACGTTCCACATAACCCCGCAGCTCACCCGTCCCCTGTTGACCCGCCAGCTCATAAATCGCACGCATATGGTTTCGCATATCATGACGAAATTTCTTTGTCTCTTCTTCTCTTTTTTCTAAGTACTTGTAATGATTTTCCTGCGCCTGTATGTACGTTTCATTCCATTTTTGTTTCTCCTTATTTTTCTGATGTGAAACTGCCAGAAAAAAAACCAGAGTCATTTGTAAAAAAACCCCCAGGGATATGAACAAAGTAGTCCCATACAGTATAAAATCCCCCATTTCAATATGTTCCCGGATCAGCGCAAGAGAAACTTCATTGAGGACTATGATTCCAGTAAAAAGGATAAAATAACCTGCCGGCACATGCAGAAGCCTGTTCACGCCTTTTCGCCTAAGTAAGTACATACACAGCAACAAAAATAAAAAGGAAGTCACCAAAACAGCTAAATTTCTCTGTCCCAGATTCTCCGCTCCAAACAGGTTTCCCAATATTTGATATATTGCCGAAAAAATGCCGACCAGCATCCATAAAACAGCCACAGTCCATAAAACAAGACTACATATTTGGGGCAGCCTTTTTTCCCTTCGGTTCTTTCTATTCATTTGCATTTTCAAATCTCCATTGAATATGTCTTATTTTTAAATCTGAATATCTGCGCCGGCTAACAGGCAGCTTATCTCCATTATCCAGAATAATCTCTTTGCTGCCAACCAGTTTAATATGGTCAAGATTTACCAGATACCCCCTGTGTACCGGATAAAATCCATACTCTTCCAATACCCCGGCAAGCTTACTAATGTTTTCCCGGCACGCAAAGATCTCCTGCCCAATCTTTACTCTGACATTATGATTTGCCGCTTCAAAATAAAAAATATCCTTACAGCATACTTCTTGTTCTTTCATTCCGGAAAATTTTAAATAACCCTTTTATACCGCCGCAGCACCTGCTCTGTACTGACCAATGCTTCTCTTATCTCTTCGGGATACAGTTTGTCTATGTATCTAAATGCATGGATCCGATATCCCAGCCGACACAATTCTGTATGACTCGATATAATGATCAAAACGGTTTCTGGTACCCGTTCTGTATATTCTTTATAGACAGCAAAGCCATCCTTTCCTGGTAATTCTATATCCATAAATACAATCTGATAACTTTCCCTTTTTTCCAAAAATTCTTCCCCCGTGAAAAAAATATCTATATCTACATCAGTTCTATAGTAGCTTTCAATCTCCCTTTTCACGATATGCTGCCATTTTCTTTCATCCTCAATAATTGCAATTTTCATAATCTTCACCTCTTCTCTTTTTTCATAAATAATGAAATAAAATCCCCGTTTTTGTACAAACTATAATCAGTTCTACGACATCTGAGGAGGATTTTATGAAGGTACAGGATTCCACAAAAAATTTTATCAAATGCGGGGTATACGGATGGGGGTTTGAATGCCTCTGGACCGGGCTTCACTCCATATTCTCCCACAAAAACAAAGAATATACGTGCCGGACTTCCATGTGGATGTTCCCCATCTATGGTATGGCATCCCTGATCAAGCCAATTTCAGGGGCGATGAAAAATGTAAATGTGGTAGTGCGGGGAATGGTGTATACCACCTGCATTTTTGCCACGGAATACGGAACGGGAAAGCTGCTCAAAAAAAATCACTGCTGCCCCTGGGATTACAGTGACGCCAAACATAATATTAAGGGGCTCATCCGACTGGATTACGCCCCCCTGTGGTTTATTGTTGGATTAATTTATGAAAAAATACTGCGGTCATCTCCATCCCAGCCATCTTAACTAAACCTGCTTCTGGAAGCTGACACGGGAGTTTTCCGGAACAGACTCAGTGATAAAAGTGTTGCCTCCAATAACAGAATTCTTCCCGATAACCGTATTGCCGCCCAGGATCGATGCATTGGAATAAATCGTCACGTTGTCCTCGATCGTAGGGTGGCGCTTTGTGCCGGAAAGCTTCTGACCGCCTCTGGTGGAAAGCCCTCCCAGAGTAACACCCTGGTACAGCTTGACGTTATTTCCTATCACAGTGGTCTCACCGATCACTATTCCGGTACCATGGTCGATAAAAAAACATTCTCCGATGTCAGCACCAGAATGAATGTCGATGCCCGTCTTTGCATGGGCATACTCGGTCATAATTCTTGGTATGTAGGGCACGCTCCGTATGTAAAATTCATGGGCGATGCGGTAGACAAAGATGGCGAATACACCAGGGTAGGAAAAAATGATCTCCTCCTTGCTCTGGGCCGCCGGATCCCCGTCATATCCTGCCTGAACATCCTTGAGGAGCAGTTTCTGGATGTGGGGAAGCTGTTCACAAAATTCACGGCAGATCTGCTCTGCCCGGTCTTTATTCTTTTCATCCGGATTTCCCTCCAGAGAGTTTGCCTTGAGTACTTCTTCGTCCTCATTATAAGCAAAGGCACAGGCGATCTGCTCACAGAGCATATTATAAATCCAAAGAAGCCGGTCACCCACAAAGTATTTCGGCAGTCCCCTTGTGGCGTCCTGCTCCCCAAAATATCCCGGAAACATGACCAGGCGCAGCTCCAGCAGAGCGTCAATGATAACCTTTCTTTCTGGCATGTTCTTGCCCTGTTTGGTAGAAAACAGAGGTTCCCCTTCGTAATTCTCAGCGATCTTTTCCACTACGTTCTCAATCGTAATCTTTGTTTTCTGATTCATAATGGAATCTCCTTTACAAAGGTATCGACATACTCCCAGATCTCATCTTTTCCCTCCCTGTTTTGGGCGGAAAAAGGGATGACTGGCGTTCCCTGTACCAGCTGCAGCTTCTTCCGTATCATGGAAATGTGCCGGCTTCTGGCATTTCTACTGATCTTATCTGCTTTCGTAGCGATGATCAGCGGATTAAACCCCTTGGACAAAAGCAGCTGGTACATCTTCACATCATTTGCCGATGGCTCGTGGCGGATGTCAATGAGAAGAAATACCACCCGCAGAGCCTGGGAAGTATCCAGGTACTTCTCGATCATCTTCATCCATTTTGCCGCTGTCTCCTTCGACACTTTCGCATAGCCGTAGCCGGGCAGATCCACCATATAGCAGACATCATTCACATTATAATAATTAATCGTCTGGGTCTTGCCCGGCTGGGAAGATATCCTGGCAAATCCTTTGCGGTTCATCAGCGTATTGATGAGGGAAGATTTTCCCACATTGGATCTTCCCCAGAAGGCAAGCTCAATTTTGTTATTCTGCGGCAGCCTGCTGGTGATGCCGCAGACTGTCTCTAATTCCAGTGACCGGATTACCATCACATTCTCCTTTTCTCTCGCAGATACCTAACCCACCACGGCCGTATCCAGTACCTTTTTCATCTCACCGGCAAAAACGATTTCCATACCCCCGGTGATCTCTTCTTCCAGTTCCTGTACATCGGGTTCATTTTCCTTTGGCACGATAACCCGGGTGATCCCTGCCAGTCTGGCAGCCAGAAGTTTCTCTTTGAGACCCCCGATGGGCAGAACTCTTCCCCGGAGTGTCACTTCTCCTGTCATTGCCGTTCTGGCATCCACTTTTTTCTCTTCGATAGCAGAATACAGTGCTGTGGCCATCGTGATACCAGCAGATGGTCCGTCCTTCGGAACAGCCCCTTCGGGAACGTGTACATGGATGTCATGCTCTTTGAAGTACTCGTTATCCTTTTTGCAGATCGATCGCACAAAACTGAGAGCGATGCGTGCGGACTCCTGCATCACATCCCCCAGCTGCCCGGTGAGAATCAGGTTCCCCTCTCCTGGCATGATGTTAACCTCGATCTCCAGTGTATCTCCTCCCACCTGTGTCCAGGCGAGCCCCCGCACAATGCCGATCTCATCTTCTGCATTAGCTTTTAGATTTGAATAACGCCGTTTTCCAAGGATGTCTTTCAGGTTTTTCCCAGATACCCGCAGCTTTTCCGTCTCTCCATTCACGATCTGCCTCGCTGTCTTCCGGCAGATCCTGCCAATCTGACGCTCCAGTCCACGGACTCCCGCTTCCCTCGTATAATAGCTTATGATATCTTTCAGCGCTTTATCATTAATGGACAGATTTGATTTTTTCAATCCGTTCTTTTCGATCTGTTTGGGGATCAGGTATTGTTTCCCGATATGAAATTTCTCATTTTCCGTATAACCTGAGATCTCGATAATCTCCATGCGGTCTAAAAGAGGTCTGGGTATCGTATCCACCGTATTGGCGGTACACAAAAACAACACTTCCGACAGGTCCACTGGCAGCTCTACATAGTGATCAGTAAAATGCTGGTTCTGTTCCGGGTCCAGCACCTCAAGAAGCGCCGAAGAAGTATCCCCTTTATAGTCGCTGCTCACCTTATCAATCTCATCTAGCAGCATCAATGGATTTTTTACCCCGGAACGTTTGAGACCATCAATAATCCGTCCCGGCAGTGCCCCAATATAGGTCCTGCGGTGTCCCCGGATCTCCGCTTCGTCCCGGACACCACCCAGACAGATCCGCACGTATTTCTTCTCCAGGGCGCGGGCCACCGACCTGGCGATCGAGGTCTTTCCTGTCCCCGGAGGACCTACCAGACATAGGATGGGAGCCTCGCCTTTGGCATTCAGTTTTCGGACCGCAAGAAACTCAAGAATTCTCTCTTTGACCTTTTCCAGTCCGTAGTGATCCTCATCCAAAACCTCCTGAGCCCGCAGAAGATCCTGGCTGGATTCATCCATCTTATCCCAGGGCAGATCCAGCAGCGTCTCAATATAATCCCGTGTCACCGAACTCTCCGATGAGCTGGAAGGAAGGCTGTCAAGTCTCTTTATCTCTTCCTCCAGCTTTTCCCTGATCTCATCGGAACAGATGAGCTGCTCCAGCTTTTCCCGGTATTTCTCCTCATAACTGCCGGCTCCCTCACCCAGTTCATCCCGGATGACCTTCATCTGCTCCCGGAGAAAATATTCTTTCTGGTTTTTATCCACTTCGGATTTGACTTTTATCTTATAATCAGCACGAATTTTAAGGATGTCGATCTCTCTGGCGAGATATTCGGAAACCAGATAAAAGCGGTTTTCCACATCAAAGCACTCCAGAACCTGCTGGCGTTTTTCCAGATCCATCGGAATATGCATGGCGATGAGATCCAGCAGAATATCCAGATCATTTTCTTTCTGGATCTTCTCATAAGCACTTCTTCCCGCACTTGGATTCTGCCCCAGATAGAGGGTATACATATCCTTTATATCCCGGCACATGGCAGTGTATTCGATCTCACGAATATTTTCTGCTGCCGCCATCTTATCGTAAAATACAACATCTCCCATCAAAAATGGCTCATTTTGAACAAGGGCAGTCAGTGTCCCCCTCTGTCTCGTAGAAACCAGAATTCGGATTACATTATCTTCCAGCTTTATGACCTGCCGTATCCTTGCCACGACGCCAATACTCTCCACATCTGAATAAAGGGGCAGTTCTACCCGGTCATCTTTCTGGCTCGTAATGAAAATAATGCTGTCTTCCGCCATTGCCTCATCCACTGCCCGCTTGGTGATATCACGATTCACATCCAGATGAACCAGCATTCCCGGTAGAATTGTCATTCCTTTTAACGCGATGATTGGCAATGTTTTCATTTGTTCATCCATGACATCTTGTTCCTCCATTCTTCCCTTTGTACCACAATGTCGCCTCTCAGGCACTTTCCCCAGTCTTTTCTTCCAAAAGGATCACCTGGTCATCCTGCCCGATCAATTCCGGAATTCCTTCTTTACTCACAACAGCCTTTGTGATCCGGCACTCCTTCACATCCTCTCGGGAGGGGAGCTCAAACATATAATCCATCATGCAGTTCTCAATGATAGCACGAAGTCCTCTTGCCCCTGTCTTACGTTCGATGGACTGACGGGCGATCTCTCGCACGGCCTCTTCTTCAAAGGTAAGGCGGATACCATCCAGCTCCAGAAGCTTTTGATACTGTTTCGTAATGGCATTTCTCGGCTTCACAAGAATCTGGGTCAACGCCTCCTCGTCCAGAAGATCCAGGCTGACGGTAACCGGCACGCGTCCTACAAACTCCGGAATGATACCAAACTTCACCAGATCCTGGGGCAGCACCTGGCGGAACAGATCTCCGATATTGGAATCTGTCTTATCTGAAATTTCTGCATTGAAGCCGATGGACTTCTTATCGATCCTGGAACCGATGATCTTATCCAGTCCGTCAAAAGCTCCTCCGCATATAAAAAGTATATTCGTTGTATCAATATGATAAAACTCCTGCTGGGGATGTTTTCTTCCCCCCTGGGGTGGAACACTGGCTTCTGTTCCCTCCAGGATCTTAAGCAGAGCCTGCTGCACGCCCTCACCGGATACATCTCTTGTGATGGAGGCGTTTTCTGACTTTTTCGTGATCTTATCGATCTCATCGATATAAATGATTCCATGCTCAGCACGGGCAATATCATAATCTGCCGCCTGTATGATCTTCAGCAGAATATTTTCTACGTCTTCACCGACATACCCTGCCTCGGTCAGCGTCGTCGCATCCGCGATGGCAAAAGGCACATTCAGTACTTTCGCGAGAGTCTGTGCCAGATACGTTTTTCCAGAACCGGTAGGACCGATCATAAGAATATTGCTCTTCTGGAGTTCCACGTCCATATCCGCAGCAGACATGACCCGCTTATAGTGATTGTAAACTGCCACAGACAGCGCTTTTTTTGCCTCGTCCTGACCGATGACATATTCGTCCAGAAATTCCTTGATCTCCTTTGGCTTCAGCAGATTGATCTCCACCTCTTCCACATCATCCCCACCATACATTTCCTGGTACTCCTCTGCGAGAATTTCTTCACAGAGCTCCGTACACTCATCACATATATAGACACCTGTCGGTCCGGCAATCAGTTTGCGAACCTGTTTTTCTGTCTTTCCGCAAAAAGAACAGCGAAAGGATGTCTGATTGTCATTGTTTCTTCCTGCCATAAAATTTTCCCTTTCCGCACAATTTGAAGTTTCCTATAAGATAAAAAAGCACATGGTGCCACCAAAAAAAACGGTGGCACCACAACTATTATTTCGATTCGTGATTGACAAGAATCCGGTCAACAAGTCCATACTGAAGCGCTTCCTCAGCAGACATAAAGTTATCCCGTTCGGTATCCTCAGCAATCTTTTCCACAGTCTGACCCGTATTGGCAGCGAGAATCTCATTCAGCTTTTTCTTTGTTTTCAGAATGTTCTCTGCCACGATCTGGATCTCCGTCGCCTGTCCTTTTGCTCCTCCGGATGGCTGATGAATCATAATCTCCGCATTGGGCAGCGCAAGCCTCTTTCCTTTGGCGCCACTGGAAAGCAGAAAGGCTCCCATGCTCGCTGCAAGTCCCATACAAATCGTAGAGACATCACATTTTACATAATTCATTGTATCGTAGATCGCCATGCCGGCTGTCACTGAGCCGCCAGGGCTGTTAATATACAGGTTAATATCCTTGCCTGGGTCCTCAGATTCCAAAAACAGCATCTGAGCCACCACAAGACTTGCTGTCGCATCATTTACCTCATCCCCAAGAAAAATGATCCTTTCCCGGAGCAATCTAGAATATATATCATAAGAGCGTTCGCCACCCCGGCTCGTCTGCTCAATGACATAAGGAACTAAAGCCATATCTTTTTCCTCCATCTACATAACATTCATGTATCGTGTTACTCTGCATCTTCCTCCGCCTTATTGGAAGCCTCGACCTCAACAGATTCTTTTACCAGAAAATCCACTGCCTTTTGTACAGCAACATCCTTGGAAATCTGCTCTTTTTCAGCATCGCCAACCATCTCTTTGAGCTTATCTGCTTCCATTCTATACATCTCAGCCATTTTCTCCAGCTCTTTGTCAATGTCCTTATCCGTTGCCTTGATCTCTTCCGCATCAGCCACTGCCTCCAGGACAAGCCGGGTCTTAATACGCGTCTCCGCCTCCGGTCTCATCTGATCCATCAGCGCCTGAGGCTGCATGCCTGTCATCTGCATATACTGCTCGATGGAAAGTCCCTGCTGCTGAAGGCGGGAAGCAAACTCATTTACCATCTGGGATACCTGCTCATCTACCATCGGAGCCGGAAGCTCAACCTTAGCATTTTCTACAACCTTCTGGAGCACTTTATTTTCTTTCTCTGTCTTCACCTGAGCTTTTCTTCTGTCCGTCAAGGTCTTTTTCACACTTGCCTTGTATTCCTTCAGCGTATCGAATTCAGAAACCTCACTGGCAAATTCATCGTCCAGATTAGGAAGTTCTTTCACTTTTACTTCCTTGATCTCCACCTTAAACAAAGCCGGTTTGCCCTTCAGGCCTGCTTCGTGATATTCCTCCGGGAACGTAACATTGACATCCACTTTATCACCGGTCTTCTTACCGATCAGCTGGTCTTCAAAGGTATCAATAAAGGAATGGCTTCCGATGGTCAGAGAATAATCCGTTCCCTTGCCACCTTCAAATGGCTCACCGTCTACAAATCCCTCAAAGTCAATAACTGCGATGTCATCTTTTTTGATCTCTCTGTCTTCTACTGTCATAATACGCGCATTCTGTTCACGTACACGGTCGATCTCCGCATTGACATCCGCTGCCAACACCTTGACTTCCTGCTTTTCTACCTCAATTCCCTTGTAATCTCCCAGCTCTACCTCTGGTTTCACTGCAACAGTTGCGGTAAATACAAAGGGTTTGTCTTTTCCGATATCTTCTACATCGATCTCCGGGCGGGATACAATTTCAAGACCGCACTCCTTCGCCGCTGCTTCATATGCCTCAGGTATTGCAAAATTAGCGGCATCTTCATAGAAGATTTCAGGACCATAAAGCTTCTCGATCATTTTTCTCGGCGCTTTTCCCTTACGGAAGCCCTGAATCGAGATCTTACCCTTATTCTTATGATAGGATTTGACCATAGCCGCCTCAAAATCCTCTACACTTACCTCTATCGTGATCTTTGCCATACTGTTTTCAAGATTCTCTACTTTGTAACTCATGTTCTTATTCCTCCATATATGATTTCTAAATTTGTTTTATATGAAAAGGCAAGCTCTTAAAAGCATTCCCATTTTTTTTGTTTTTGAAACAAGTCTGAAAATTCCCTGTAGGCAGGCTGTTTTCTGTGCTTGACTCACTGGTTACCATATCCGGTAGTTTCCACTCAGCGCCAGCAGGGCGAACAGATACAGACAGTTGTCATAATATCTTCTCTCACCGGTGCGAAGAGGTGTGTTCCAGAACCGCTCCACACACTCCCTGGCATAAGGCCCATCGGCTGCCAGAGAAGCCTGGGCATTGGTGGCTATAATCGCTACAGGATGAAGGGCCGGCTGATCAAGAACCGTGCCATCGATCTCGTAGGTCATAAAATCTTCCCCGCGGTGGGTCTCCATAAAGAATTTCTGAACTTTATTATTGTTCTCTTTGTTCCAGTCTTCTGGTGCAAACCATTCATAATCCAGACCAATATTGGCGATCACCCGGTAAGAATCACTGTAATACCAGTCATGGCGGCCGCCAAAGACATTCTGCTCTTCCGGATACGGAGTTCCGTCATAATAAGCATACTCTGCTGCTAACCCGGTCTCTGGATGGCAGGCTTTTTTCAGGTACTCACGACTGGCCTGGGCTGCTTTTTTCCAGAATTCCCGGTCCTCTTCATTTGCCCACAGGGCAAACAGCTCATAAAAATGGGGGCAGTGATAAGAAGGATCACTGAATTTACGGTTGGGGATAAAGCGGATCAGATAATTCTCCGGTTCCATGATCGGATTTCCCGGTTCCTTTTCACCGTTATGTATACAGGCGCTAAGGATATTTTTTGCCTCCTGGGAATAATTGAAGATCCCATCTCCGTCTCCCCATCGGTGGGACGCAAAGAAAAGTGCCATAGCAAAGAACTCCTCCCCGTCTGGTGCAGGCCCATGGTCATTCTTGGTTCCATCGGTCTGACAGGACCAGGCAAAATATCCTTTATTGTAGCCCTCTTCCATATACATATAAGTCCTCGCCCACTTCCAGACACGGTCAAATTCATTTTTCATATTCATCTGAACACACATCATCATAGCATAGGACATGCCCTCTGTTCTGGCATCAAAATTTCCTGTATCCTCAAAGTATCCCATGTCATCACCAGCTTCAAAATAAAACTTCTCACCCTCCGGACCATAAAATACAGTATGGAACGCATCTTTTAATTTTTTATCTATTTCTTCCTGTGAATATCCACACTCGGCAAATACATTACGATACTGTTTTGTGTAATAAGCACCCTTCATCTCGTTTTTCCTTTCTTAGCATTCATTTAGCAGCTTCATGCCCTTTTGCCCTCAAAACGTCCAGAATCCTGTCAACGTTTTCTTTGCACAGCGCGTCGGTCTTTGCTTCTACCATAACCCGTATAAGTGGCTCGGTTCCGCTCTCCCGTAGAAGAAGTCTACCCTCGTCTCCTAGAGCAGCTTCTACCTCTTTGGCTGCCAGAACAACATCTTCATCTTCTCTGGCTGCGGTCTTATCTTTCACCCGCATATTCACCAGCAGCTGAGGATAGATCTTGAGATCTTCTGTCAGCCCGGAAAGCTGTTTTCCCTTCGAGAGCATGGCTTCCATAATCATAAGGGAAGTAAGGATTCCATCTCCTGTGACGGCATGTTCTTTAAAGATCACATGGCCGGATTGTTCTCCTCCCAGCACATATCCATGTTCCATCATACTGGCACAGACATATTTATCTCCCACTGCAGTCTGCTGATACTGAATCCCGGCACGGTCAAAAGCCTTATAAAGTCCCATGTTGGACATCACAGTTGTGACTACCGTGTCATCTTTGAGCAGCCCCTGCTCTTTCAGATATACACCGCACAGATACATGATATGGTCTCCTGTGACCACCTCACCTTTTTCATTCACAGCGATACACCGGTCTGCATCTCCGTCATAGGCAAAGCCCGCATCCGCGCCGGTCTCTTCCACCAACTCCTGAAGATTTTCGATATGCGTCGATCCACAGTGTCGGTTTATATTCATCCCATCCGGGGTATCTCCTGTCGTATGTACCTCCGCACCCAGTTTCTCAAATATTTTTCCTGCGATGCGGGAGGCGGATCCATTGGACATATCCAGCGCAATCTTTTTCCCTTTGAAAGAATGCTTCACCAGCCCGGCCAGATACTCTTTATAAATCTCTTTTCCCTCGGTGTAATCATAACACCTTCCAAGATTCTCTCCCGTAGCATAAGGAAGCTCTGGTACCTCTCCATCCAAATATGCTTCTATCTTTTCTTCGATCTCTTCCTCCAGCTTATGTCCCTTTTCGTTGATCACCTTGATCCCGTTATCCGTGTAGGGATTGTGGCTGGCTGTGATCATAATGCCAAAATCAAAATCTTCTTTTCGTATCAGATAAGAAATGCTGGGTGTCGTTGTCACATGTATCTCATAGACATCCGCTCCGCTGGCCGTAAGTCCTGCCGCCAGGGCAGTCTCATACATATAACCGGAAAGCCGTGTATCTTTTCCCACCACTACACGGACACGATGTCTGCCATCCTGAAAGTAATTTCCCAAAAAACGTCCAATCCTGAAAGCATGTTCCGCTGTCAGCGTAACATTTGCCTCTCCGCGAAAGCCATCCGTACCAAAATACTTCATGACGATCCCCTTTCAATTTCGCTTATATACTACATGTCCTCAGGGCATAGCCTTCCCCTGAAAACAAGATATCTAATATATACTATCATAAGAAGCACATTTATTCAAGAAAAAATTAATGCACACCTTACTTTATAATGGTGCCTCCGCCAAGTACACAGTCTCCTTCATAAAAAACAACGGCCTGTCCCGGAGTGGCCGCCCGCTGGGGACGGTCAAATACAACCTCCACCGTCTCTGTGTCCACCATGCGGAGAATACAGTCGTCCCCCCGGTGGTTATACCGGATTTTTGCCGAAGCCCGCACCTCACCGTCCAGTTCTGGCACGGACATAAAATTCAGGGCATTGGCACGAAGGGTTGTGGAAAAAAGCTCCTCGTTTTCACCCAGCACCACCTCTCCCGTCTCCGGGCGAATCTCCTTCACAAAGACCTGCCGCCCCAGGGCGATGCCAAGCCCTTTTCTCTGGCCTATGGTATAGTGGGTGATCCCTTTGTGGGGAGCTATGACATTTCCCTGCACATCCACAAAATTTCCGGTCTGTATTTTTTTTCCAGTCTCTCTCTCAATAAAGGAGGCATAGTCATGATCAGGCACAAAACAGATCTCCTGGCTGTCCGGCTTGTGCGCCACTGGAAGCCCGGTATCTTCTGCGATCTTCCTTACCTCCTCTTTTTCGTACTCCCCCACCGGCATCAGCGTATGTTTCAGCTGGTCCTGGGTCAGATTGTAGAGAGCATAGGTCTGATCCTTCGCCGCAGTCACCGATCTTTTGAGAGCATATCTGCCATTTGGCAGCTGGGTAACTCTGGCATAATGCCCAGTGGCGATGTAGTCAGCCCCGATCTCTAAACTCCTGCGCAAAAGGGATTCCCATTTGACATAACGGTTGCAGGCGATACAGGGATTCGGTGTCCTGCCGTTCAGATATTCCTTGACAAAGTAATCGATTACATTATTCTGAAATTCTTCCCGAAAATTCATGACATAATAACGGATGCCAAGACGTTCTGCTACACGTCTGGCATCCTCTACTGCCGATAACCCACAGCATCCGCCATTCTCCTCCTGAACCGAAGAAGTCTCCTCCTGCCAGATCTGCATGGTTACCCCGATCACTTCATAGCCCTGTTCTTTCAGAAGATATGCCGCCACCGATGAATCCACGCCACCGGACATACCCACGACTACTTTTTTACTCATTTCTCTTCTTACCTTTTAACATGCTAATAACTGATGGAACGATAGCAATAGCGGTCAGTCCATAGCCCACGACAAGGTCTTTGTAATACGCAGTGGAAAATTCACTGTACTCCATAAGAAATGGTATATATCTGTAGGACTGTCCAAAACCATAATCTAATTCCTGCATAACACTTACTGTAACTGCCAATCTGTGGGCAAAATAAACCGCCACAAGGTCAATGACAACACACAGGATCATCGCGGGAATATTGATACCGCCTCCCAGCAGTTCAAAACCCTTGATAGAGCAGATCATCATGATAAATCCTGCGATCCCCGCGATATAGCCAAGCTGGTAAATACCAACCCATGCTGCAACTCCGATCGCTACACCCACCAGTGCACCGACAATACCTGTTATCCAGTTTACTCTTCCTGTTCTTTCCATTTTTCTCCTCCTTCTGTGCCTAAAAATTGAAAGTTCTTATCAAGTTTGTGAAGAACGCTGTTTTTTGCGTTCTTCGGTGTGAATCGGCGGCTCTGCCGCCGTAGAACGCCTTAGCTTTCATTTTGTAAAAGCTTCTTTCGCTTTTTTGAAAGCTTAGTAGTTCTATTCACACTTTATTAACAATGACTTTCCAGTCATCTCCTCCGGCTGGGTCATTCCCATCATCTCGATGAGTGTAGGAGCAATATCTGCCAGGCAGCCGCCTTCTCTCAATGTATACGCAGCATCATAATTCACCAGAATAAATGGAACCGGATTAATAGTATGTGCGGTAAATGGCTGCTTCGTCTCATAATCAATGAGCTGCTCTGCATTTCCATGATCCGCACAGATAAACATCTGTCCATCCACTTCTTTGATGGCGTCCACAACCTTACCGACACATTCATCTACTGCCTCGATCGCCTGGATCGCCGCTGCTTCCACACCGGTATGGCCAACCATATCCGGATTGGCAAAATTGACGATAATCACGTCATACTTGTCTGACCTAATGGCATCCACCAGGCCCTCACACACTTTATAAGCACTCATTTCTGGCTGCAGGTCATAGGTCGCCACTTTGGGGGAATTGACTAACAGTCTGTCCTCTCCCTCGTTTGGCTCCTCTACGCCTCCGTTAAAGAAAAACGTAACGTGTGCATACTTCTCCGTCTCAGCAGTACGAAGCTGCTTCAATCCGTTTTTCGCCAGAAACTCGCCGAAGGTATTGTTGATCTCCACCTTATGAAACGCTACGATTTTATTCGGAATCGTCACATCATACTCGGTAAATACTACAAATGTCAGTGGGAAATACCCATTGGCACGTTCAAATCCCTCAAATTTGTCATCACAGAAAGCTCTGGTGATCTCTCTTGCGCGGTCCGGACGGAAATTATAGAAAATAACAGAATCATTTTCTTTTACCGTGGCGACCGGCGCACCATCCTTTACAATCACAGTAGGAAGAACAAACTCGTCTGTCTCCTCCTTATCATAAGACTGCTGTACGGCACACAGCCCACATTCTGCGGTTTCTCCCTTTCCAAGAACCAGTGCCTCATATGCCTTCTGGACACGATCCCACCGGTTATCACGGTCCATCACATAATAACGTCCCATCACAGTGGCTACCTGCCCCACACCGATCTCTTCCATCTTGTCCATCGCTGCCTTTACAAAATCTTTTCCCGATGCAGGCGGTGTATCTCTTCCGTCCAAAAAGGCATGAAGATATACATTTTCGATCCCATTCTTCTTAGCCAGCTCCAAAAGCGCATACATATGTGTATTGTGGCTGTGCACACCGCCATCGGATAAAAGTCCGAAAAGGTGAAGGTCTGAGTTATGTTTCTTACAATTATCTATCGCCTGAAGGAGTGCCTTGTTCTCATAGAAAACCCCGTCTTCAATCTCCTTGGTAATTCTTGTCAATTCCTGATACACGATACGCCCTGCGCCCATATTCAGGTGTCCAACCTCGGAATTTCCCATCTGTCCCTCTGGCAGACCAACCGCCATACCGCTGGCATTTCCTTTGACAAAAGGACACTCTGCCATCAATCTGTCCATGACCGGTGTCTTTCCTTCGGCAACGGCATTTCCTTCGGTCTTGTCATTCAGTCCATATCCATCCAGGATCATCAATACTGTAGGTTTCTTACTCATGTTCTAATCTCCTTTATATTCATAATTACATTTCTATTCTATATTTATCCTCTTGACCAATATCAGAAGCTGATTTCTCAGCCCACTCCCAGACTTCCAAGTTCTAGATATCTCTGGTACGCTCCATAGGTCATCTTAACGGCACTGTCTCCGGATCCCACCACAACCATACTCTGGTTCAGTTCATCTTCTGTAGCCGCCACTGCATTCAATCCATCGGTTCCTGACTGATATGATGTACCAGCTGCCTTTTTCTGACTTTTTGTCACATCCCCACTCAGCTTGTTGGGGCTGACGGTTACGGTCTTATCCGGAACGGTCACGCCTTCTTTCATATAGGCAGCTATCTTTTTTACATAGTTTTGTGTTTCTTTAAAGGGTGGAACACCACCATACTGTTTCACTCTGCCACTGCCGGCATTATATGCTGCTGCCGCCAGGGTCGTATCCCCGTTAAACTTCTTTAGATGTGCCGCAAGCAGCTTTGCCGATCCCATGATATTCTGCTCCGCATCAAAAACATCCTGTATCCCAAGACCTTTTGCCTCCGTCGGCATGATCTGCATGATCCCCTTTGCTCCGGCAGAAGAAACGCAGTTGGGATTGAAATCCGACTCAGCCTTTGCCACCGCTGTCAAAAAATCATAGGAGACACCATATTTTTCTGAAGCACGGCGGAAGATGTCCGCAAGGGTTGTTGTCAGCGTGCCATCTGAATTTTTTGTTCCGGTGGTCCCCTTAGTCTCCGCTATATTTCCCGTGGAAATATTTTCTGCCTTCTGGGAAGAAGTCTTTTCGGTCGAAATGTTTTCTTTCACTCCTGCCGTCTTGGCCGCCTCAGAAGCGTTTAAATTTTTTTCCTGCTGTTTTAGAACCTCAGAAAAAGGAGTGATGGTCGTTTTTCTGCTTCCTGCCCGATTGGCATAAATCGAATTCTGCCCATCCACTGCCGATATATCATTTACTGTAAGTGCCACATCTTCACCTCCATTGGTTGAGCATAACGGCTCCGTCATGCTTCCACCGTATATTATACAAGAACTCTAAAGTTTTTGCAAGATTGTGTAAAATCAATTTTCATTCTCCTGTTTTCGGTATATCCTGGAAAACAAATAAATGCATACAGCCAGACCAGGACCCGCTGCCGCCATCAGAACCAGTGTGATAAGCCCCTGTAAAAGCGCAGGAAGCCCTGCCTGCTGCTGAATGAAAGAAATTCCATAGTTCATCAGGTTAAAACTCAAATGAAATAAATAGACGCCGAGAAGTGAGTTTGTCTTTTCATAAATATATGCCAGCAGAATTCCCAGCAGGGACGCATACACTCCCTGAATCACATTCATATGATACACCCCGAAGGCAATGCCGGACAAGACAGCAGCCGGCCAAAAGGCAAAACCCTTGCGCAGCGTTCGGAATATCATGGCACGAAAAACGATCTCCTCTGCCAGCGGCGCCCATACCGCCACGATAAACAGCGTGGCCCACGCCGGCAGGACATTGATGTCCACACCTTCCATTAATTTTTCATAATCTTTAAAAATTTCCGGGAATACAAAGGCAATGACAGCCATCACAATACTGCATACAAACTGGGCAAAGAACGCCAGTGCTGCCAGGCAGCCCACCGTCTTCGGAGAAAGTATTTTCCGGTAATCCACCGGAGATACATCTCGCCGTGTTCGGATAAAATAATACCAGGAGCCCATCCCCGCAATGAGAATGAGATTTATCATTGATATAAGGATCAGGTTAAATCCATAGTCCGACAGCATTTGTTCCAGGGCATGGAAAGAGATCTCTGTTCCTCTCCACTGCATAAGCATGATTTGTATCTGCAGCTCAATCCCTACAATAAGCTGAAGCAGGATCGGTATTACCAGATAGAGCACAGCGAAACCGGTTGATTTAAGTTTTTTCATCTTTTCCCCCATTCAACCCGACAGCGCTGTCGAGTCAAGTCATAATAAACCGGAATTATTCCGGCCGCTTCTTACATTATACCATCACAGGATAGATTTACAAGCCACGAATTGAAAAAGTGTGAAGGTAACTACGATTCAAAAAAACCTCATTTGGCTGGTTTTCGTCAAGCGACTAGAATGGCAGTTGATTTTCCCCCCTTAAAATGTTACTATATAATGTAAATACTATCTACAGAACGGAGGAAACATCATGAAACTCTGGGGCGGACGTTTTACAAAGGAAACGAATCAGCTGGTACACAATTTCAATGCTTCGATCTCCTTTGACCAGAAATTTTACAAACAGGATATCCTGGGAAGCATTGCCCATGTGACGATGCTGGAAAAACAACATATACTGACAACCGATGAAAAAGAGAAAATCATCGAGGGGTTAAAAGGAATACTGGAAGACATCGAATCCGGTGCGCTGGAGATCACAGCGGAACACGAAGACATCCACAGCTTTGTGGAGGCCAATCTCATCGACCGCATCGGGGAACCTGGCAAAAAGCTTCACACCGGACGGAGCCGCAATGACCAGGTGGCTCTGGATATGAAACTGTATACGCGGGATGAGATCGTAGAGTTAAATGACCTGCTCAAAGAATTGCTGACGGTCATCCACAATATTATGAAAGAGAATACGGTTACTTTTATGCCGGGATTCACGCATCTTCAGAAAGCCCAGCCGGTGACACTGGCGCATCATTTTGGCGCTTATTTTGAAATGTTCCGCCGTGACCGCAGCCGTCTCCGGGACATCTACGACCGGATGAATTATTGTCCTCTTGGCTCTGGAGCCCTGGCAGGCACCACCTATCCTCTGGACCGGGACTACACAGCAAAACTTCTAAATTTTGACGGTCCTACGTTGAACAGCATGGACTCCGTATCTGACAGGGATTATCTGATCGAGCTTCTGAGTGCACTGTCTACTATTATGATGCACCTGAGCCGTTTTTGCGAAGAGATTATCCTTTGGAATTCCAACGAATACCAGTTTGTGGATATTGATGATTCATATTCCACAGGCAGCAGCATTATGCCCCAGAAGAAAAATCCAGACATCGCTGAGCTCGTCCGCGGAAAGACCGGACGTGTCTACGGTGCCCTGATCTCTATCCTCACAACGATGAAAGGGATTCCTCTCGCCTATAACAAAGATATGCAGGAAGACAAAGAACTTGTCTTTGATGCCATTGACACAGTAAAGGGCTGCATCTCCTTATTTACCGGCATGATCGACACCATGAAATTTAATAAGGAGAATATGGAAGCCAGTGCAAAGAATGGTTTTACCAACGCCACAGATGCCGCCGACTATCTGGTCAACCACGGTGTTGCTTTCCGTGACGCCCACGGTATTATTGGCCAGCTGGTTCTTACCTGCATCGACAAAAATATTTCCCTGGACGAACTTCCCCTGGAAGAATACAAAAAAATATCCCCCGTCTTTGAGGAGGATATCTATGAGGCAATTTCCATGAAAACCTGTGTAGAGAAACGAAATACCATCGGCGCCCCCGGCGAACAGGCGATGGCACAGGTTCTTGCCATCAATGAGAAATATCTGATGGAGAGCTGAGGTTTTTTCTTTCGATAGCTCGATGGCACCACTATGTTAAAAGAGGCTGTGGCACCAATGGGTTTTTGATCCGTTGGCGCGACAGCCTTTGCCTATTCCCTATTTAAACATATCCAGAATGTCCTTGATCGCTTCCACATTCGACTGGTTCAAATCTGCAATTTTATAAATAGAATCGGCAGTTTGAGTAGTCATGTCATTTTTGACGATGATATCATCCACCCCTTGTTCGTTGTCATTGGAAGCCATCTTAACATTATTGATCTGTTCCCGTATATTCATGGCACTCTCTGAAAATACAGAAGTTTTATTATGAATACTATGAATAACTTCCTGGATATCGTTCACCACATCTTCATACTGACTGGCCATCGTTGCAAATTGCTGAAATTTACCGGATACATCGGTTTCCATAAACGTGATGATATCTTCAAAACACATCTGAATGCTTTGTATACTTTTATTTGCATCTACGCAGAGTGCCTGAATCTGGTTGACTGTCTCAGATGAATTTTCCGCCAGGCTTCCAATCTCTTTGGCGACAACCGCAAACCCTTTTCCTGCCTCTCCTGCCCTTGCTGCCTCAATGGAAGCATTCAGTGAGAGCAGATTGGTCTGACTCGTAATATTCAAAATCTGAGTCGCCATTTCGTTGATCTTCACAAGGGACTGAAGATTCCGCATAGCATCCTCAATATTTCTCTTCGTTTCCTCAACCTTTTTCGTATTATTTTCCAACGTATCCGCTGCTGTTTTACTCATAGTATTTGCCGTCTGGATCAGGGTATCACTCTTTTCACTTCCGTCCCGGGCGCAGTCCGTAATATCCCCTACGATATCATGGATTTTCTCAACCTCACCCGTAACCACTCCTATGGATGAGTTTGTGTTAAGGATGCTGGCAGACAATTCTTCCGTCGTCGCCGAATTGTCTTCCACACTCCCCATTAAATCCTTCGAAGCCGTCCGCATCGTCTCTGAGCTTCCCACCAGGGACTCCGAACAATCATTCAATGTATTCAGCATCTTACGGAATGTAACCGTAAGTGAATCCACCGCCGTAGCCAGCTTACCGACCTCGCTCCTGCATCCAATATAACCCTTAATCATATCATCCTCACTCAAGTCCAGTGTCTCAATCTTCTCAATCTTCCTGATCACCTTTTTAAGCGGTTTCAAATTGACGGTTATCATCACCCATGACATAACGGTAATCAAAACAAAAGCAAGAATGCAAACAATGCCGAGAACCAGCCGGCTCTCGTATACTGGCTGATATAGTTCATCCTTGTCATTCCTGATCACCAGTGCCCATCCCCTCTCCGGGATCGACTTAAAGAACGAAAAGTATTCCACGCCATCTTTCCCATTATATGTAACCTGCCCGGTTTCCTTCCCGCCATCAATCATGGAAATGACATCTAAAAGAGATTTCTCCTGGATCTCTGTCAGGATCAGTTCGGGGTTATCATCAAATATATACTGCTTCTTCCCCACATTGATAAGTGAATAGATCGTATTCTCAATGCCATGTGTAGAAACGGCATCCAGCTGCTGTGCAAGACCATCTGTCTGAATCGCGCCTCCGACAAATCCAAGAGGAGTATCCCCATCATAAATCGGGACATACATGGATATTATGAGCTGTCCCGATGCCGGCGACTTCAGAATTCCTGTATTAAATACACCACCCTTTGCCACTGTCAGATTTTCGTGGAGCTGCTTGAGCGAGTCGCCCTCACGCAGGATCAATCCTACCGCAGATGTATTGGAATGGGTCAGTGTCTCCGTCTTCCAGTCGCACACATACATCCCCTCCCAGCCTTTCAGAGCTGCAAAATACTCCGAATTATAAGCCTGCAGCTCTTGCTGCTTCGCCTTATCCTCTGTATTTCGTAAAAAATCCAGGATATCCCGTTCTTTTGAAAAAGATACCAGCTGACTCTCCGCATTCAATATATACTCATCAATCAGCTTCGTTTTTGCCTCCAAAGATGTCTGCATATTATTTTCCACATCATGGATGAGCACCGATGTAATATTGCTATTGGAAATATAAAATACCACCCCCATCGACACCGCAGAAATCACGGCAACAATTGTTGCAATGACAAACCCCATTTTCCAGTTTTTCACCATACTTCCTCCTGTCTAAAGCAGTTTCATCCTGCTTTCGTGTAATTTCATTATCGTAGCCCGACGGCGCCATCGAGCTAACTTATCAAGCCTTTCCTTTCCAATATCATCCTACCATAATATCCACAATTTTACAACCACTTCCAGCCTAACGCTGCTTGAAAGCATGAAAATTTTTTCTTTAGACATGGAAAGGAGGCTGCACACCAACTGATTTTTCCAGTCAGTGTAACAGCCTCTCTTATTAGTTGAATCATAAAACCACTACACTAGTCAGCATATCCCCATGCTTCGATTTCCACAATACGCGCCCAGCCATCACATACTTTCGTCGGTATGTCGATGCGGATCCTGGATGTGGTTATCTGTTGATCCAGTACAAACTGATACCATATTGCCTTATTTGACGTCACATTCTCAAGTTCTTTCCACTCATTTCCAGTGCCGTCCCAATAGGAAATATTAAAATCAGAAATGGCATATTTTCCTGTCATGCCGAGCGTCGGCGTGGTGTTGCCGGAATCCTGCTGGCTGAACAGGCTGATCCTGTCAATAGTACGGCTCTGGCCGAAATCTATCTCCAGATATGCTGGAAAAACGGTTGTCCTCCATCTCTTATTATTACTAAAGGAGTTATTTCCATCAATTACATTTTCCGGCGGACCACTTGAGTCATAACCGTCAGAACAAGTCGCTGTACTTCCATTGGAAGCAAGTGCAAAGTTGGTGTAACCGGATTTCACTGCCGATATTTCCTTATCTGCGCTTTTTGAAATTCCATTCAGGGAAGCCGTTACACGGATTTTCACAGTACCCATGCCATTGACAGTGAGCTTATCTCCATTTAAGGAAGCAATGTTCGCGTCATCCTGTACAACCGCATAAGTATAAGACGGCTTTCCGGTACCATGCCCCGGCTCCTTACAACCTCTGCTATAATAGACAGCATCCGCATTCAACGTAAGGGAACCAAGTGAAGTCTCTTTGTCCACTTCGATGGAATCCCCACAGATTAATTCTGGTGTACCGAGCTGGCACTGACAGCCTGCCGTATCAACTTTTTCCCCATACGCCTCAATTTCCATGATACGGATCCACCCCTGAACTGCACTGTCTACATCAACACGGATGGCCGGTGTTCTCACTGAATCCGTCAACTCGATACCACACTTCACTTTGTCATTTCCGGTAATCGTTCCCCCTTCAAACTTAACCCATTTACCATCTTTCAGATAGGAGAAGGTCAGATCCTTCTGGGCCAGAGTGGAGGTCATATCATCGGTAATTTCTTCCACAGCGGCATCACTCTGCTGTGAATAGAAATATACTTTGTCAATGTCTTTCATACCGTCAAAATATACCTCGGCATAGGCAGTAGAAGCCTGTATACGCCATCTGCCATTATTGGAATGCTTATCTCCGTCAATCAGCCGGGAGGCTGCTCCTTCCCCACCGGCCGGAACAGCACCTTCCCCGCCGTTAGCGGCGGCCGCATAGTTTTTATAAGTATCGGATACTTCCGTTGCTTTCGTCACATGAAATGTCTTCATGCCATAACGGACATACCCGTTTAATTCTGCCTGTATGCGGAGCGTAACCGTACCATTGCCCTTAAGCCGGATCCCGGTACCATCTAGTTCCGCGATACCGTCGGAATTATCCGACAGGGAGTAACGATAACTGACAACACCGTTCTCATGGCCGTCTGTCTGGCAGCTGCCGCGGGCAGCCTCTGATTCGAGAGCAATTTTTACGCTGTCCTTTCCATAAGGAATCACAATATCATCTGCATTTTTGAAAACCGGACTCTGCAGATCACACTGGCAGTCCGCAGCCACCTCCTGCCATTTTGCCGCCTCATAGACAACCACTTTCGTAATCGCAAGTTCATTTTCTGAGGTAATACGCAGTGCGGAGGTCACAATTTCTTTTGCCGGAATTGCATAACATCCATCTGCCGTTTTAATTACATCAATGTTTTTGGCATCGATCCTCTCATAGGACGCCTTTTCTTTGTCAAAGTAGGAAAAAGCGAGAGATGGGTCGTAGGCACCTTCTAAAACAATTCTTCCCAGTGAAATGTCTTTGCTTAAATTCACATCAAACTGTGTTGCTGCCTTTGTAAATTCTTTTTCTGTATCGGCAGCCACTGCCTGGAATTTCTGTGTCTGAACTGCTTCAAATTCATTGATCCGTATCCAGTTTGAGGTATAGATCTCCAGCCGTACCGCATATGCCTGCACTGGTTTATTCAAAGTAAATTCACTAAATACCTTTGGATCTCCGCTGGCTGGACGAACCGTCGTACCGATTTCTGTCCATGTACTGCCATCATAATAGGAAGCACGGTAAGAATACTGTGCCCGATCCGAAGTCATTCCAAAATCAGGTACGGTTCCCGTACCAGGTTTTGCTGCCTCACTGCTTTGCAGCGATACAACCCGTACGGTATCAATGGTTCTCGGCTCCTCGAATTCCATCGTTACAAGATGCCTGCCTGCATCTGAGCTGGATCCTACACTGGCTTCCAGACCCTTTGTGATGCGGTCACCATCTGTAACGCTGGCCGGCACAGAAATACTGCCGCCTCCATTCTTTTCACCACTCAATGTTACATTGTCTTCCATTGCCCAGTTCAAATATGGCTTCACATCAATTTCTGCGATCTCAATATCGGTACCCTCGAATAAAAACCGCAGTTTTTGACTCTTGAGCGCTTTCTTTCCCTGAATAAAAATCTGGGCTCCTTTTGTTATCTCTGTGCCGGTATAAACGGTATTCCAGTTGTCACCCTCCTGTACCTGCACCTGATAACCGGTTACCCCTGTACCCACAAGGGCAAAACGGTCAAAATAGTATTCACTGTCGAAATCCAGAATAATCCATTTTTCTGCATCGGCAGCCTCTGGCATCCACGTCGTTTTGTTTTCGCCATCATAGGCAGATACCGCACCATGGCCGGACTGTTCTGAAGATGCTGACAGATATGCCGCCTGTCTGCCTGTGCTGTCCTTGATCCTCGACTTGATATATTCAATATCTGCACTGCCACTTTCTACTTTTAAGGTGACAATGCCCTGTCCCGGTGTCAGCGCCATGTAGCTTTCCATCCGGTAAATCGAATCTTCTTTGCCAATCTCGAGTGTACCGATCACTTTGTCCTTCCACAGAAGTTTGACCTGTGCACCTTGTTCCGATTTTGCGCTGAGGCTGAACTGATATGTATTCTCGCCTGTCACAATAACCGGATAAGCATACTCTTTTCCTGCCTCTGCATGAAGTACGGTCTGATCCGGCTCTTTACTTCCCTCGAAAGCAGCTGCATCTATCAGTCCTGGTACAACAAAATGATCATCGGGGAGTTCTGTCAACGCGGTTTTTTCACTGACATTCTTACCAACATAATAACTTTCGCCAGGACCAAAATGCGAAGTCTTAACGGAAGCTTCGGAAACCACCAGCTTTTGCAGTACAAAGGTTGGATCCACTGCATAAATCCGAAGAGTATTGACACCACTCGTCAGATGTACATCACCTTCTGTCCGGCGGCCATTCATTTTCACGTCGGTGGTCCATGTTCCGCTGTAAGCTCCCGGTGAAAAATTGGAACTGTTAATTGTATTTACGACAGATATGTCACTTCCATTGACGGATAAACCGTACCGAATGCTGACATCATTCCGGTCGATGTTGTTCGATGGCGCCGTATATGCCGTCAGTTTGTAATCCCCTTCTGCCGGAACCTGTACCTTATACTCCACATAGGGGGCATCCTCTGGTTTTCCTGCATAGGAAGAAGTGCCTGGAAATGCCCGGAGGGCTTCTCCCATTTTTCCGTAATCCTCAATGGTCTTACACTCAGTCCCGTCAACACCTTTTCCGCTGCCGGTAAACTGCCCGGCAAGCATTGACGCATATCCATTCGCATACACATAAGTTTTATCATCCAGCGCTGATGTATCATATACTTTCGCATTCACTTTCAGGGTAACGGTTCCGTCTGCACCTTCTAACGTCACCGTACCGCTCTTGTTCTCCGTCACCTTACTCCAGTCAACCGACACCTCCAGCATATCCTGCATCGTCACACGCCCAGAACTTTTGGACACACGGATCCAGTCATCACTTGGCGTCGCTTTGTAGGCAAAGGACTGTCCTCCGCCGTTGGAAATCGTAACGGTATAGGACTCCTGATTGATATTCGTAAAATCATCCAGACTGGCTTCCCCTTTTGTTACCGCTTTTTCCTGATTCTGAAGATTTACCAGCATCAAAGGAGACTCCGGCGGCGTAACCCATTTCGCCTGAGGATAGCTCCAGCCGTTGGAATTCCATGTAATAAAGCCGACATGGGGCGAACTCATCATATTTTTCCACTTGTCACCCACTCCTGGCATGTCTGAATTGTAGGTATATTCCAGATCCTGGTCCATCTGAACCGCCTGCTCCAGTAACGAAGCATAAAGATTGGCAAGTATGCTTCCCTGATCGTAATAATATGTATTCAGACCGGCGTAGATCTGTATTTTGGCCACATTGGCAGAGGCCACCGCCGGAAAATATACCAGCTCATAGTAGGCTGCCTGCAGCTTCGCGGGTATCAATTCCTTATATTCATCTGCTTTCTGAATCATGCCTTCAATTTTTCCTAGCATCTCCATCGCCTCGTTATAATTCGTCACATGATAGGTTGCAGAATTTAATGTCTCCGGTTTGCAGGAGCCATTCAGCCATGTATAGTCTTTCAGGATAGAATCTACATCTTCCACCTGTTTATCGTTCAGTGCCGGGCCAAACTGCTGCTTTACCCACTGCTTTCTGTAGGTCTCTGTCTTATTCAGACCGCCGGCTCCCCATGTGTCATAGTCATATGCCAAGTCAAGGAAATAGGATATATTCATCTCCATTGGTTTGAGGTCACCGACATTGACGATCCAGATATCATCGATGCCATGTTCATACGCCATCGTCATCTGCTCCCACACTTTGTTGAGCTCGACAGAATTCACCCACTCATAAGAAGTGGGACCACCATGATAATCGAAATGGTAATACATCCCCCAGCCACCCTTTCGATTTATTTCTTCTTCCGTCGTCGGAAGGGTGCGCATATTGCCAAAGTTGTCATCGCACAGCATGATCGTCACATCATCCAGCGCATTCCATTTTTTTAAACCTTCTGTCTCATCATCTCCATGCCAGAAATTTTCAACCTCTTTGTATACCGTGAGCACCTGTGGTGCATCGGAGAGTGAATTCTCTTTCAGTATGTTCTTCTGCGTCGTGATAACATCCTTTAAAAGCTGTATATTCTCCGCGACAGTTCCACCAAGGGATGAGTCTGCTTCCCCTCTCATGCCCAGTGTGTATACATTTTCAAAGGCTTTATTTCTCTCCACTCCGCCCTGCCAGAATTTCGTAATCGCATCTCCATTTTCGTTGAAATCCCACACATTGCTGGTGCCATACTTCTCATAGTTTCTCTGCCATTCCACACCGGCACGGCACAACGGCTCATGATGGGAGGTTCCCATTACGATGCCATACTGGTCTGCCAGCTCAGCATTCGCTATAGGAGTTTCCCTGCCGTCCTCACTAAATGAATTGGACCACATCGCCGGCCAGAGATAATTCCCTTTACAGCGCAGGATCAGCTCATATACATGCTTATAAAACTCTTCGTTATAATCTCCAAACTTATTTTTTACCCATCCGGTCAGAGATGGTGCTTCATCGTTCAGGAATATACCACGGTATTTTACCGAGGGTTCTTTTGAAGTAATGGTGAGATCTTTGTCCTCCAACACAATTTCCTTTTTCTTCTCCGGTAGGGCATCACCCCAGTACACCCATGGAGATACACCCATCATCTCGGAAATATGATACAGACCATAGATCGCACCTCTCTTGTCACTTCCCACAACGACAACCGCTTTTCCTACCTGATCCGTCGGATTCTCTATTACCTGGATTTTGTAGGTTTCCCATTTTCCCTCTATATCTGAAACTTCCACCCTGTTTTTCTCGATCAACGAATCAATAACATCGTTATTACCGATGGATCCCACTATAATAGCCGAACCCTTTAAATCTGACTGCCTGGTCAGAATATTGGGAGCTGCCCCCGCTTCTGATACGAGCGCCATATCCCCGGCAAAGGATTCTGCCACAAGGCGCATACCCTCATAATCGCTGCCACTCTCATCGATATACACCGACACCGCCTGATTTTCCGTTGACAGCAAAAATTTATCTTTGTATGGCTGATCCTGGATCGGACTCGAGGAAGGCTTTGCACTTGGTGTCGCCGAAGGACTTCCTGTTCCCGTAGACGGCGTTGTGTCCGGTGTCACCGAAGGATTTTCTGTTTCCGTGGAGGGCGTTGTGCCTGGCGTCACCGATGGCTCTTCTGTGCCCACGGGCGGCATTTCCGATGGCACTGCCGTAGGTGTATCTGTTCCCTTGGATGGTGCTCCGGTAGGCGCCGCCGAAGGCGTTCCCGTTCCCGGACCGCCAGCTGGCTCAACATTTGCAGAATTCTTTTCCACTTTTATATTACATACTGCTTTTGCCCCTCTGCCATCCTGGGCATAGGCTGTAATCTTTGCCGTTCCCTCTTTCTTTGCTGTAACAATTCCTTTCTGGCTGACAGTGGCTACCGACTTATCCGAAGAGCTGTAGGTCACTTTTTTGACCGTTGCTTTCTTCGGTGTAATCGTTGCTTTCAGTGCCAGCCTGCCTCCCGGCACCAGTACAGCTGACTTATGATTCAACGATACTTTCTTTGCCTTCGTAAGTTTCTTATGTACGGTTACCTTTAACTTTACCGTCTTTTTGGGTTTCGTCTTACTCTGGATAGTTATGGTCGCCTTACCGGCCTTTTTTGCCTTCATCACCCCATTTTTGCCGATACTGACCACCGATTTTTTACCAGAGGTAAATGTTACCTTTTTCTTCAAATTCTTCGGTGTCACTTTCCAGTTAAGCTTGTACTTCTCACCCTTTTGCAACGCCAGCGTTTTCACCGTCGGTCTGGTAAGCTGAATTGTTTTAATTGTTTTCTTTCCAGCTGCCGATACAAAATCTGCGGCGCCGAAAGGTGTGATAAACAGTGCGGCCACCAATACCAGGGCCACTGATCTAATCAACCCACTATACCATTTTTGCTGCATAAAATACCCACTCCTTTCTCCATTGTAGTTCCAGACATATAACGTCTTTCACCATATCTATAATAATAGTTCTATTATACCTGGATGAAATTGCAATGAACATTGCAATTTTAAAATATAATATTACGTTTATCATATATTTCATTTGCTTTTTTTGTAGCTATATGTTATAAACAATATAATTACATGCTTTTACCTATGAGTCAAAATAAAATATCTGAAATGGGGAATTCGTTATGAGATATATTTCCAGAGAGACGGAACACCCGACAGCGATTGATTATTATTGTGAGGCGACACAGACAACCCAGGATCATTTTCCAAGGATTCCTGCCCACACCCACAACTATTATGAAGTTTATATCTTTCTTAATGGTTTTGTTAAGATTGCCATTGAAGACCAGATTTATAAGGTAAAATATGGTGATATTATGCTGATCCCACCCTATACGATTCACCAGTTACTCCCCGCCTCCGACAATACAAAATTTGAATACCGGCGTATTTATATGTATATTACTGAACCATGTTTGTCCTCTTTTGACTTCAACGGACAGTCTCTTCTTCCTCCCATCCAACAGGCGGCACAGGACAAACGCTATTTATTTCATATACCAAAAGAAGATTTTGAACAGATCTATCAGGCGATGTATCTCTTGTTCCGGAGTAAGAAAACAGATTATTATGGCAAAGAAATGCTGAACCGGTCACGGATCATTCAGATCATCACACTGTTAAATAAAAATATCCAGATGGATACGGAATCCCATGATATGACACACATCACGCCGGCGATCGATGATGTTTTTACTTATATCAACCACCATTATCAGGAGCCTCTTTCACTGGATTTTCTGGCAAACCGTTTTTTCATGAATAAGTACACGCTTTCCAAGCTGTTCAAAGAACAGCTGCAGCTGACAATTCATGAATATATTACGCTGAAACGCATCAGTACGGCAAAGCTTTTGATCAAAGAGGGAACCCCTCCCTCAAAGGTCCACCTGGAAGTGGGTTATTCTAACTATTCCACCTTTTTCCGGGCGTTTAAAAAGTTAGAGAACAGTTCCCCGGAACAGTTTCTTGCCCAGTTAGAAAATGAGCAGTAACTACTTTTTCCACACAAAGGTATATTCATTTACACAGGTTTTGGTCTTTAATAATGAATATTACATCCAGCACTTTCCCAGAACACTGTGCAAATAAATTCAATACCTTTTGGATTAATATCTGTAATCTATTGATCTTTGAAAATAATAACATACTAGACTTTCCTTTCCGAACCTTTCCACCCGGCATCTACCGGCGGATATTCCTCACCTTTACTAAGATAGATCCGGTCGATCTGCATACGGGGATCTCCTGCAAAAATTGAGAAAATATGCTCCCCCTCCTCGAATGTAACATCCCCTGTAAGACACCAGAAATATATATGTGCGGTAGAATAATTGTACAGCTGTCCATCCCGGAACTGCGCACTCAGCGGCTGCACCTTACCGTCCACTGCAAAATAACACGTATCTGACATATGATTCTCATACAGCATAAGTAGCCAGATATGATACTTTCCTTTGTCGGATATGTGGATGCGATAGTGCATTCCCGGGGCCTCCTCCGCATGATCCCAGACAGTGCCCGTTTCAAACACCTGCATTGCCAGCCCGGTTCCCCCATCCGTTTCCGCGCGCACATGGGTCCAGTATATCCTGCCGGTTTTATCCGGCGTAAGATAGGCATCCACTGAATTTTCAAGGGCAACCTCCGCTTCCAGGGCAAGCCGCCCATCCTTTTCGTGAAACATACCTGTTCCGAACAGTCTGGTGATATCTGTTATCTGGTTCTCTGAATAATATGCCCCGTATGTACTGCTGCCCAGAGCGTTCTTTTGGACCCTGTCATTTTTCATATAGATCCGGTTGTATTTCCAAAATTCTCTGTCAGCATAAACCACATCAGGCAGAATATGGTTATCCTCTGCCATATACATCTCCTTTTGAAGTGCATCCAATGCCTCCCAGGAAACCTCTGGTTCATCGAAAGGATTGTGTACGTCGGAAAATCCAAAATATGTCTTCCTTCTCTTCTCCGTATAGATCACAAGTTTATGGATTGAAACATAATTGTCGATCATATATAACTGCAGTGTATGCTCTCCCTGGCTCAGCCGCGGCAGTAACAGACTGATATCCTCCCCATTAGCAAGCACACTCTCCTTCCAGCTTCCCCTCCATTCATCTGTAACCTGGGATTCTACCACAACAGGTTCTTTTCCATCGACGCCTATGGCAAACCGGATCCTGCCCCGGGAATTAAGGGTTAGAAATCTGGTTATAACAAGCTCAAATTCGCCTTGACTTTTTAATGTAAAGAAGTATTCAAGGAACGGGGCCTTCTTAATTTCACTGATATCCTCAAATTCTGATATCACATTTTCCTGGTCATGAATATAAGCCATCATGACATTGCCATACCCCCGCCCGATTCCCCGGATCCTGCGCCATTTAGCACCGCCGGACCCGTTTACCATGGCATTGTAATTGTCTGCATACAGGCACACCGCACCGTCGGATTCCAATACACCATGATCTGATTTTTCACATCCATTCGCCACTGACAGTCCTTCCTCCACATGAACGTCTACTCTCAACGTTTGGTTATTACTTTTGTCCAATATGTTCAAAACAGCAGATGATCCGGCATACGTCTCCATATCTGCTGCCATCACATATATTCTCTTTTCCGTCGTTATGAACCCAGAGGTCTCCGACAACCTCAGCCAGTCTGGTATCCCGCTTATCTCATAGGATATATCTTCACATCCCTGATTTCCTAACTCAATCCACTTTTTGTGAACTCCCCCCTGGGAAAATGTGATGCACCTGCCTTCCAGGGACTCTCTTCCATCCCACAATGTGATCTTAAGTCCTCCCTTTTTCCTCTTGATCGATGGCCTGCAGACCGGATAAAAACATATTCCCGGGGGCGGAAAAGAATCCGGTGTCAGGATTCTGTCCCATTTCCCACCGCACATATAGCGGTTATAGTACCTAAGCATATTGCGCAGATACTGCATCATTGTATGTGAATACTCCGTATAACAGTCTGCCGCCCGGTCATTGCCTCTCTCATATGAAAGAACACTCCTGTCTGCATAATAGAACCCATGATTTACATAATAAGACGCATGTACCTTGAATAAGAACAGCTGGAAAAAAGCCTCCCTCTCTAGGTCCGGCAGCTGGTCATATATGGCATTGGCGCGCTCAAATATGAACTCCAGTCTGCAGACTCTCTCCCCTGCCTCATCGCCATAGCCGGACTGGGCGAACAAAAGAGAATCCATGTGCTCAATCTTTCTTGCATTTGTGAGTTGTGCAAACTCCTCATACAATGCAGCAAGTTCCTCTCCATATCCACCGGAAAAATATCGGTCAAACCATGCCGCTGTGTACCCATGAATATCCTTTGTGACCTGGGCATCTCTTCCCGCATCCCAGGCGTAGTCCAAAAACGTCTCCATTTCCATCTCCAGCGGTTTGAGCGCTCCCACATTGAGAACCCACATCTTGCGGATCCCCTCATGATATGCCTTATACAGTTCATTCGTCATTTGGGCCAGGGGAATCGAGTTAAAAAACAGGTAACTCATATCCGGTGCCCCCCAGTATGACACATGATAATATAGGCCATGTCCTCCGCCTCGTTCTCTCTCTGCGGCGTTCGGGTACCGCCTCACATGGCCAAAATTATCATTTACCCATATAAGCGTCACATCATCCGGCACCTGGAGTCCCTTATCATACAGATCCAGAACTTCCTTATATGGAATAAATGTCTGAAGTGCCTCCTCCGGTGAATTCAGTCCCAGCTCTTCCCGCAGCATATCCCTCTGGTCCATCATGATCTTTTCAAGAAGCCACACCCTGGCTTCCTCTTTTTCCTGATCCGTCGCTGTTTCGTCATCATCGATGGCTTTGGTGGAAAACCCGTAGTCATGGACGCCCCTCATACCGATGGTATAACAAACCTCATACTCCCTGTTCATCTGTATACTCTCACGCCAGTATTGCTGTATCACATCTCTGTTTTTCCCGGGAATCGAATAATCATAGTAAATTACCTCTTTATCTTCATCGTTTGCGCCATCTGCCGGCAATTTGTTGGAATGAACGGCATTGTAATCACTGACATAACCCTTCTCTCTAAGCCAGGGATTCCATTCATTCTGATTGCTTCTCATCAGCATGTCACAGTGGGAGGTTCCCACAATGATTCCCATTTCATTGGCAAGTCTCGCATTTTCCGGATTTTCCTGAAAATAATTCACATGCATCGCCGGCCAGATATAATTTCCTTTTAACCGCAGGATCAGCTCATATATCTTTTTGTAAAGCTCCGGCCCAATCGTCCCATCTTTGGTATGTATTGCTGCCCACTCTTCCAGCTCCTCTTCATCATTTAGAAAAATACCCCGGTATGGCACGGAGGGATAATCCGCTGCATAAAAGTCATCCGGGATCATAAATTCATTTTTTCTTATTGGCACATCCGCGAAATAATACCAAGGGGAAACACCAATATACTTTGACAGTTCATAAATTCCAAATATTGTCCCCCTCCTGTCTGCACCGCATATAAATACAATTCCATTTTTCTTTTTGACAACATACCCTTCCCACTTTTCCAGCGTCTCTTCATCATCCAGCCATGTATATATATCCTTCGTCGCAATCAGTATTTCACAATTCCCAGCATTTTTATGCAGAGAATCATCCTTCTCAAGAAGTACTAGATTCACCTGGCAGTCTGTTACGTTGCAGATATCTTTCTTTAACGCCATTACCGCATTTGTAACAGCGGTGTGTTCCTCCTTAAAATAACCAATATTAATACTCTGTTTTTTGCTCATACTGTGTACCTCCAAATTGATTTTAGCTGTCTTGTATGATAGACTAATGTATTATAAAAAGAAAAAGGTGATTTTATGGATACATTTAACCACCCTCATTATTATGAGGAAATTGAAGATGATATCCTTCTGGCATTCCGAAGCGGCACGCATTATCACAATACCTACCATAAACATAACGGATATGAGATCTATGTTTTTCTATGTGGTAATGTAAATCTTCATATCGAACATTCAAGCATTCATTTGAAACGGGGAAATATCGCAATTATCAACCCGACGGAATACCATCTGGCGGTGAGCCTTGATGATTCCCTGTATGAACGCATCACTCTGAATATATCCCCTGCATTACTGCGCAGTCTCTCCACCCATATAACGAATTTTAACCGCTTTTTTGACACCAGGCAGTGCGGCGTCAATAATGTAATTCTCCTGCCAGAATATACCCTTAACGAACTGATCTCTCTTCTTCAGAGTCTAAATGACGCCATCCACTCCCATCAATTTGGAAGTGATGTTCTTCAAAGAGCATTTCTGGCGCAGATTCTGTATACCATATGTAATAATTACATCGTTTACAAGGAGATCCCGGTCAATATCATGCCACCCCTCGTCTCCAATACCATTCAATATGTGGAGCAGCATGTCGCTGAAAGCATCTCCCTTAGAGATATCGGAAAGGCACTTAATTTCAATCAGAATTACATTAGCCGCATGTTTAAACAGTACACCGGTATTCCTTTGAAACAATATATCCTGGAGAAAAAGATCACCTATGCACAGTCTCTTTTGTCACAGGGGTATTCCGTGACAGATACCTGTTATAAATCCGGCTTTGCGGACTACTCAAACTTTATCCGTACATACAGGCAGTACACCGGTGAAACACCGGGGGCTTTTAGGAAAAATCTTCTCAAATAGCTGTTACGATCATTTTAACATCCATTTTCGCATATATCCTTGCATATTCAAGAAAAAAACTTGCGTTTTCATACTTTTAGAACAATACGAATGCGTGTTACCCTGGCCTTCTTTCATGCAAAAAAGGACACTTCTGATATTCGTTGTTCTATCAGAAATGCCCGATACTTATACATCACTTTGGAGCAGATGCAAATGCAATCGTTATAGCAGTTCCCACATCCACAGTACTTTCCAGACTGATTTTTGCATGGTGGCAGATGGCGCCATGCTTTACAATGGCAAGGCCAAGTCCCGTACCTCCTACTTTCTTTGAGTGGCTTTTATCCACCCTGTAAAACCGCTCAAATACCCTATTCTGATGTGCAGGGGGAATCCCTATCCCCGTATCTCTTACAATCACACTCACGTCTTCTCTGGTCTGGTTTACCAGGACATCCACCGTTCCATTTTCCTTATTATATTTAATCGCATTATCACAAAGGTTATAGAGCATTTCATCCAAGATTTTATGCACGCCCATAATCTCTGCCTTGCCGCCAATCAAATGAAACGTAACATTTTTTTTATGTGCTTGATTTTCCAACCGTCTAATTACCTCCTTTGACAATTCGTATAAATCCACCGGTTCATTTTCAAAAGTAATGTTCTGTCCGTCAAGTTCTGAAATCTTAATAATATCATTGACCAGCGTAATAAGTCTCTGTGCCTCATCATAAATGGACTGTGAAAAGTCAATGACATCGTTTTCCGGAACATCCCCTGCCTTCATAAGCTCAGCAAATCCGGAAATGGAAGTTAGCGGGGTTTTCAGTTCGTGGGAAACATTTGCTGTAAACTCCCGCCTCAGCATATCCCTTTTTTCACGTTCCGTAATATCCAGAATAACCACAACAGCCCCGATTACAGTTTCATTCTCAAAAACCGGATTGGCGATCAGACTGTAACTGCTTCCGTCCCGGACCATAATATTCTCTGCTGCATTTCCCGACAGTACATCCGATATAATATCACGAAATTCCTTTGCCCGGCAGAACAACAGAACACTCCTGTCTGCAGGAGGCACGATCTCAAGCAGGTTCAATGCGGCAGAATTATAGGTCAGGAGATTTGCATCCGAATCAATAACCAGAAAACCCTCACTCATATTTTCTGTAATCAGATTAAATTCCTTCTGTTTCTTGTGGGCATCTGCAAGTTGTTCCTCAATCGTCTCTTTCTGGTCCGCAATTTTTCTAAGAAGAGGTGTCAGTTCTTCATATGTGTCATTATTCTCCGGCGCTTCCAAATCCAGTCTATTAATCGGCTCTATAATGGCTTTCGATACCCGCGATGAAAGCACCAGTGTCAGAATCAATGCAACAAACATAATAAACAGAATCGGCTGGAGCATCCCCAGCAGAATCGTTATGACGGTATATTGTTCCGTGGAAACCCGCAGTATGCTGCCATCTGAAAGCCGCATGGCATAGTTCACGGTTTTTTCCGTCAAGGTTTTAGAATACCGTGTGCTCATCCCTTCCCCATCTTTCATTGCTGTTTTGATTTCATCCCTGTCAGCATGATTATCCAGTGCAGACGCATCTGCCCTGTTGTCAAACAGTACCGTTCCATTCTTATTAATTAACGTGATACGGTTATTCTGAACCTTATTAATTTTGTTGTCAAAACCGTCAAAATATCCTGTTCCTTCATTTTCAACGGCCTGCGCCAGAAAACCTGCCTCATTTGCAAGCTCTTTCTGTATCTGCTTTTCAAAGAAATGAAATAAAAGCCCCATAATCAATGCAATCGTAGCAACCAGTACAAGACAGACTGTAAGCAGTGACGATCGAAAAATTTTTTTATTCATCCAAAACTCCTCCTAATTTATAACCAATTCCTTTTATGGTCTGAATCAGCTTTCCGGCATCCCCCAGTTTTACCCGCAGTTTCCTGATATGCACATCCAGCGTCCTGGACTCTGTATAATATTCCCCCCAGACACTGGTTAAAAGCCTGTCACGCTCTACCACATTTCCCTCTGCCTCCAGCAGAACCATCAACAGCAGATATTCCTTATAAGAAAGCGATACTGTCTCTCCGTATACGGTAATGATATGTTTTGCCGGGTCAACATACAGTCCACCAATCTCATATATTCTGTAAACCTGCGTTTTTTCAAAACGCCTGAGTACCGCCCGCACCCTTGAAATCAGTTCCATTGTCCCAAAAGGTTTTGATACATAATCATCCGCCCCCATGTCCAGACCAGTCACTTTGTCAAATTCGCTCCCTTTTGCAGTAAGCATAATAACAGGGATGTGTTCTGTCTCTGCATGATTTTTCAGCTTAATTAGAATTGACAGCCCATCTTCTTCCGGCAGCATAATGTCCAATAAAACCAGTTCCGGCAATTCTGTATTTATTCCCTGCCAAAATTCCTTTGGGGAAGAATGCCCCTGTACTTCAAATCCCTCTTTCGACAGGGCATAGCATACCAGTTTTCTGATATTGTCATCATCTTCTAACAAATAAATCATTTTATTCCTCCTCCCATGGAATTGTTCTCCGTGTTTCAAGACCTTTTCTGATGCTCTCCGGTTATGGAATAGATTACCCACTCGGCAATATTCTCTGCATGGTCGCCAATCCGTTCAAAATATTTCGCAATCATTAGCAGATCCATAAGAGATTCTGCATCATCCTGTCCTTCTGTTATTGATTTTATCAACTCCCGCTTTACCTTGTCAAACAAATCATCCACTATATTGTCATGCTCAATCACCAGATAAGCAATATCCAGATTCATTTTCACAAAGGATTCTATACTCTCTGAGACCATTTTAATAGCTGCCTCCGCCATTTCCCGGATGTGTGTTTCGCCAAGCGTCCCCTTTTTTGCCACATAAGGTGCAATTTCCACAATATCCGATGCCTGATCCCCGATACGTTCCATATCTGATATCATTTTTAAGGCCGCTGAAACGACTCTCAGGTCTTTTGCCACAGGCTGCTGCTGTAAGATCAGTTTCAGGCAGAGTGTTTCTATGTCACGCTCTTTTTTATCAATCTGCGTGTCTGCAGCCAGACACATAATCTTACTGTTTTCGTCATTGTCCGTAAGATACCTTACAGAATTTGTAATTGCCTCCTCACATAATGCCCCCATTGTAACCAGTTCTGTATTAAGATGAGATAATTGTCTGTCAAATTTATTCCGCATTATCCAAACCTCCCTGTAATATAGTCCTCTGTCCTCTTATCTGACGGTGTAGAAAACATGGTCTGCGTATCATCGAATTCCACCACTTCACCCAGCAGAAAAAATGCTGTCTTATCTGCGATTCGTACTGCCTGCTGCATATTGTGGGTGACCATAATAATAGTATAATTTTCCTTAAGCTCAATTGCCAGATCTTCAATCTTTGAAGTGGAGATGGGGTCTAAGGCAGATGTGGGTTCATCCATCAAAAGAACCTCCGGCTCAACCGCCAGAGCCCTTGCAATACAGAGTCTCTGCTGCTGTCCCCCGCTCATTCCCAATGCGCTCTTTTTCAAACGGTCTTTACACTCATCCCAGATTGCTGCCTGTGTCAGGGAGCGTTCCACAATTTCATCCAGTTTGACCCTTGACCGGATTCCGTGGATTCTCGGTCCATAAGCAATATTATCATAAATGCTCATGGCAAATGGATTTGGTTTCTGAAAAACCATGCCGACACGCTTTCGTAGTATATTTACATCCATTCCCTTATAAACATCAACGCCAGAAAGTGTAATTTCCCCTTTAATTCTGCAGTTTTCCACCAAATCATTCATTCTGTTTAATGTTTTCAGATAGGTTGATTTTCCGCAGCCAGAAGGTCCAATCAGTGCGGTAATCTCCTTTTCTGGAATCTCCATATTGACACTCTTCAAGGCATGGCTCACACCATACCATAAGTTTAAATCCTTTGTTGTGATAATATTTTCCATACCGTTAACCTCGTTTCTGCTTCAATTTTACCGCCGCTGCCTTTGCAGATATATTGATAAGAAAGGTAAGTACAAGCAATATGGCGGCAATCGCAAATGCAACTTCAAACTGCCCACGCTCTTTTGCATACATATACATAGCTACTGTCAGGGTGGAACCAGCGTTTCCCGCCTGCACTGCATCCGCCACAGAGAGCATCTCATTTGCCATTCCTGCAGTAAAGAGGAGTGCAGCGCTTTCGCCCACCACTCTGCCCACAGATAAGATACAACCTGTTACAATTCCATCAATCACACATGGAATAACAACGGTGCGGATCATATACCATTTTCCTGCCCCTAATCCAAGCGCCCCTTCCCGGTATGCCTTCGGCACAGTTTTCAGACTTTCCTGTGTTGTGCGGATAATCGTAGGTAATGTCATGATTACCAAAGTTAACGAACCAGCCATCAGGCTGGTTCCCAGCGCGAAAAACTGTACAAACAACAGCAGCCCCACCAGTCCATATATGATGGATGGTATACCGGCAAGGGTTTCCGTAGCCAGTTCAATAACTCTAACCAATTTTTTATTTTTTGCATATTCGTTTAGATAAATCGCAGCCCCTACCCCAAGAGGCAGTACGATAACAAGGGTTATGATAATAATATATAAGGTATTCAGTATATTGGGCAGAATCCCAACCGTACCACGCAAAAGGCTTGGTTTTGTAGAAACAAGCATCCATGATAAGTGTGGAATGCCCCGGTACAGTATATACCCAATTAGTCCGAGTAAGAGACCGCAGATTAACCCTGCCGACAAAACCATCATCAGCTTTAAAATATTATCTTTGATTTTTCTTGCTTTTGATATCGTATCAGTCATTCTGCTCCCCCTTTTTTATGATTACATTCAGTATCAAGTTGATTGCCATAATAAGCAGAAAAAGCACTAGCGCGATAGAAAACAACGCCTGTCTCTGTAATCCAGAAGAATAAGACATTTCACTGGCAACTGCTGTGGTCAGAAACCGGACGCTTCCAAACAGTTTAGGCATGTTAGCAACATTTCCTGCCACCATCATGACCGCCATAGCTTCCCCGACCGCCCTGCCAATGCCTAATACAACAGCAGTGACTATACCGCTTTTTGCAGCCGGAACAACAACTTTAAATACGGTTTCTGTCTTTGTTGCCCCCAATGCGAGGGATGCCTCCTCATATTCCTTTGGGACCGCTTTCATTGCTGTTTCCGATACAGAAATGACAGAGGGCAGAATCATAACGGCAAGGACAAGCATTGCTGAAAAAAGATTTGCCCCATCCGGAAGATGAAATATCTCCCTTACACATGGAACAATGATTATCATTCCCACCAGCCCGTAAACTACAGATGGTATTCCGGCAAGCAGATCTATCACATTCCTTACTATAATGCCAATCCTTTTTGGAGACATCTTCGCCAGAAAGATAGCACATAAAAGTCCAACCGGAACCCCTATAAGAATTGCCCCACAGGTTCCGTAAAAGGATGTCAGGATAAACGAAAGGATTCCATAGGAAGGTTTTGCAGAAGTAGATGCCCAGATCCGCCCAAACAGAAAGTCCCAAAGGCCGATATCTTGTATCGCTGGAATGCCGCTTATCACGAGAAATATGGTAATCAGTATGACGAACAATATCGTCAGCAGGCCGCATACCAGAAATAACTGGTTCATTGCCTTTTCCACCCATTTTGCTGTCTTTTTAATTTTTTCCATAGCAGTCTCCTGTATTAAATATAAGCAAATCCACTGTTTGATGAAAAACTTTTGAGGACTGCGGTTCTCAGCCAGCCCTTTTTACCGGCACTGCTCCCGCCTCCGTAATGAAGCTGTCTGCCTGAGAGCTTGTTGCGAAGTCAAAAAATTCCTGCGCAGCCTTAGAAAGGGCAGTATCCTTTTTTGTCACGAGCACAAAATTTCTCTGAACTTTGTATTCCCCATCCTGAATGGTTTTTGTTGTCGGTTTTATCCCTTCCACACTGACCATCTTGACCGTATCATTGGCAGAAGCCACCGAGGCATAGCCAATGGCATTTGGGTTGCCGGATACCGTCTGCACTACATCGCCTGTAGAAGTAAGCTCCTGCGAATACTTACATTTATCTTTTGTACCTGTCACTTCCTCAAAACCATCTCTCGTACCGGAAGCCGCCTCACGTCCAATGCAGACGATCGGTGCTTCACTGCCACCAACCTCTTTCCAGTTCGTAATCTTACCACTGTAAATCATTCCAATCTGTTCTATCGTCAAATCGCTTACCGGATTGTCAGGGTTTACTATGATTCCTATACCATCAATGGCAACTACCGTTCCCTGCAGATTTGCCTCCTCATCTTCCTTCAGATCACGACTTGCCAGTCCGATATCACATCTTCCTTCGGCTACTGCCTGAATGCCGGAACTGGAGCCAGTTGGATTGTATGTAACCTTTATGTCTCCATGTTCCTCCATATAGGCCTCGCTCAAAAAACCAATAACTTTTTCCATTGAAGTGGAGCCGTCTGTGGCAACTGTTTTTGAACTACCTGCTTTCCCACTTTCTGCATTTTTACTAGTTGATAAACCATCGGCACCGCAGCCCGTCAATGCTCCTACCATAAGCGTAAGAACTGCTGCAATAGTAATAATTTTTTTCATATTGAACACACTCCTTTGTTTTTTGTATGAACCAAGTATACTGCCCCTGATGTTAATTCCAAAAGTGCATGTATGTAAATTGTATGTTAATTTCACACCATGAGCATAAAGGAATGGATGGATACAATACCTTGGCGGTTTATCTGGCACACAGGGGATGTCACTGCAGTGTAGCTGTCTTGCATAAATACATGAATGCAGATCTGGGACTGTATTCCGTTGTCCGGCCAAAAAGACTGAAAGCGACATACTTTTTTTCATGCAAAAAGGACATTCCTGATATTCATTACTCTATCAGAAATGCCCTTTTGTTGTTTACGCAGATTTATTTATTAGTAATTGTTCCTTACTAACGCATAGACTCTTCCTGCTTTTTGATCATCTGACGAACCATCTCGCCACCGATACTTCCAGCCTCTCTGGATGTGAGGTCACCGTTGTAACCTTCTTTCAGGTTTACTCCAAGTTCGGATGCAACCTCCATTTTGAATCTGTCCATAGCGTCTTTAGCCTGTGGTACTTCCATTCTGTTGCTAGATTTACTCATGATCATTCACCTCCGTATATTTTAGTATTTATCTTGAGAGATAACGGAATGTCTTTTTTATGAAACATTCCGTTACCGAAACATTTCATGTTTAAGCCACTCGGTTATCTGATACTATTGTACCCACGAAGTTCTTTTTAATTCTGGAAGTTTTTTCTATGAAAGCCCCGGACAGCGATCATGTGTCTGCGCGTGTTTACATGCACAGACACATGGTCATTGGACGGGCAAGACGGAATGAGTACGCAGGGCGACAGCACGGAGCAATCAGCTTTCATAGATAGGCCGGACAGCTACCATATGGATGCGTCACGCTTGCATGAAAGCTACTGTCTATCCTCCAGATCCATCTGAATTTTTTCAAGATAATGAACAAAGGTTCCGGAGTATGTAGATATTTCAAAAGCAGGGTTCAGCTCATCAAATGCAAAGCTTTTTTTCCCTCCCGTTTCCATTCGTTCCCAGAAGGTTTTTAAATATGTAAAAGGAAGATAGGTAAAACAATCTCGGTTTTTAAAATAAATAAGTAAAAAAGCGATGCCTTCCTGAGCCTCAAATTCTTCCATAAACTTCATCTGGTGTTCATGGATATTAGCAAGAGGAAAGCGGTCCTCCGCACATTCTTTGGCATCAAAGCAGACGGGTATACCCTGCACGACGCCGATATAATCCACTGTGCTTTTTTGTTCAAAATAAGCAAGCGTAATATGTCTAGTGCTCTGGTCTATATGAATGGGTTTGATCGGAGTCGGCACTTTCTGGATCAGCGCCAGCTTTTGAGTTCTGTATTTTTCGTTTGTGAGGTTGATGAGTTCTTCTAAAAAAGATCCCCGCAAACCTCTGGAATTCCATGTCGCCATAATTACCTTCTTCCGCTGTGAAATGCGGTTTCGCAGGCTCCGCGGCTGCCGATTCGCAGGCTCCGCGGCTGCCTCGTCTATTCGTACACTATGGAAGGGCGCTGCCAGCCGCAAGCTGCCGCAGCGCCCTTCCATAGTGTACTCATATCGTTTACCGCTCTTATGTCGTTCTTCTTTATAATGAAAACACCAGCATTTGCTTCGCAATCTTTTCCATGAGAGCCACAACACTGTTTGCAAGCAAGCTTGCACAGTGTTGTGGCTCTCACGGAACACCTTCGGTGCATGCTGGTGTTTTCATTATAACTTGCCCGCCGCACTCACAGTTTATTCGTCTACGTTGTGGTATACTGCCTGGACGTCATCGTCTTCGTCCAGAAGATCCATAATACGGTTAAACATTTTTTTATCTTCTTCGTCTGTCAGCTCCACATAAGTCTGTGGAAGCATCGTAACCTCTGCCTGTGCCATCGGCACTCCTTCTTTTTCCAGCGCCTCACGCACCTGGCTGAAATCATCCGGTGCTGTCAGAATCTCATAACTGTCTTCTTCCTCACTAAAATCCTCTGCTCCCGCATCCAGCGCCAGCATCATAAATTCATCGGCGTCGGTCTCATATTCTTCTTTATCAATAATAATCTGCCCCTTTGTTTCAAACATATAGGAGACACAACCTGTTGTTCCCACGTTTCCGTTTCCTTTTGTAAAAGCATTTCGCACGTTGGAAGCAGTACGGTTTTTATTATCTGTCAGCGCTTCTACAATAATCGCTGTTCCATTGGGACCGTATCCTTCATATGTAATATTTACATAATTCACCGCGTCCACATTGCCAGCTGCTTTTTTGATTCCCCGGTCGATGGTATCATTTGGCATGTTATTTGCCTTTGCCTTTGCGATTACATCCCGGAGTTTACTGTTGTTGTTTGGATCCGGGCCTCCTTCTTTCACTGCCACAGCGATCTCACGACCGATCACTGTAAATATCTTTCCCTTTTTTGCATCATTTTTTTCTTTTTTGTGTTTAATATTTGCAAATTTAGAATGTCCTGACATTTTTTCCCTCTTTTCTGCATGATGAATTCTGCTCACCACTGCTTGATTTTTAATATTTTTGACAGATATTTATTCCGCCATGGAATGGATCAGCGCCTGCATACTCTCCATAACAGAAGCCACCTGTTCTTCTGTCTTCACCGCACACAGAATCGTATCATCTCCGGCGATGGAACCGACGATGCCTTCCAGTTTCACAGCGTCGATCGCTGCTGCCACTGCCATCGCCATCCCGCTGACGGTTTTTATTACCAGCAGGTTACCCGCCTGATCCATGGATACCACGCCATCCTGCAGCACACCAGTATACTGCCTGCCAAAACCACTGCTGCCGCCACCGCCACCCTCGGTAGATACAGTATAGCGCTGCTTCACCCGGATCCCCGGCACTTTGATCAGAGACATCTCCCGGATATCCCTGGACACCGTCGCCTGGGTTACCGAATATCCCGCTTCATTCAGATAACGAGCCAGGTCTTCCTGGGTCTCCACCTCATGTTCACGAATGATCTCAATAATCTTTTCCTGTCTTTGTTTCTTCATTTTAACACCTATTTCCGATTAAGCTTGCTTCTCATTTTTTCATAAAAGCCAACATCGCCAAGGCAGACCATATCCACCATCTGCTCTGCCTTCCGGATATAGACCACATCCCCAGAGGAAGCATTCCACAGGATCTCCCCATCACACCGAACAGAAGCTTCATCCACATAGGATTCTCTGGTCCTCTCCACCTGAATCCGTATCGTGTCCTCCGAGGACACGACAAGGCTCCGTTTGTTCAGGGAATGGGGACAGATCGGCGTGATCACCAGCGCTTCCATATCCGGCGAGAGTACCGGACCGCCCGCTGACAGATTATAGGCAGTGGAGCCGGTGGGAGTGGCAACGATAACCCCGTCCGCCACATAGGTGTCCATCAGTTCGTCGTTAACCCATACACTGGTGGTGATCATCCTTCCGATATCTTTTTTTCCCACAATGATCTCATTGACCGCCAGGCTCTCTTCCTCTCCTGATTCGATCATCCCGGATAATATAATTCTCTTCTCAATACTATAACGCCCGGACATCACCATATCCAGCGCCTGATACATTCGTGGTCTCTCCACCTCAGTCAAAAAGCCGAGAGTTCCCAGGTTCACCCCCAGGATCGGTATTTTCTGTCCAGCTATTTTTTTTGCCGCCTGGATCACCGTGCCGTCTCCTCCCAGTACCAGCGCCATATCCGCTTCCTGGTCCAGACATAACTCATCCTTATGACTCAATATTGTAACACAGTATTCGGATTTTTCCAAATAAGTTTTTATCACATTTGCGACGGAGCGCCCGGTATCCTTTTCTTCATTCACAATCAGGCAGAAATTTTTCACTATTGTACCTCCATTACACTAAATCCCCGGTATGTTTTACCGCATGTTCCTGGGCATCCTCCACGATCTGTCGGATTTCCTCTTCTTGCTCCTGGGATATTCCCTCAAACTCCTGATTTTCCTTCTTTATATATAGAAGATATTCGATATTTCCTTCGGGTCCGCGGATCGGAGAAAAATCCAGACCGCAGATCGCAAATCCCAGGCTCCCGGCATATGAAATAATACTCTGAATTACTTCCCGGTGCACAGCAGGATCTCTTACAACTCCCTTTTTACCCACTTTTTCTCTGCCAGCCTCAAACTGCGGCTTGATCAGGCACACCATCGACGCCCCATTCTTCATCAAGGCTTTTACCGGCTCCAGCACTTTGGTAAGGGAAATAAAGGCCACGTCAATAGAGACAAAATCTACCAGTTCGCCGATATCCTCTGGAGTCACATAACGGATATTCGTCTTCTCCATTGATTTGACCCGCTGGTCCTGACGCAGTTTCCAGGCCAGCTGATTGGTCCCCACGTCCACCGCATAAACAAATGCCGCCCCGTTCTGAAGCATGCAGTCTGTAAATCCTCCTGTGGAAGCCCCCACATCCATACAGATCCGGTCCTTTAAATTAATCGGAAATACCTCTACTGCCTTGTCCAGTTTGTAACCGCCACGGCTGACAAATTTTAGTTTTTTTCCCCGGATCTCGATACATACCTCTTCTGGAAACTTTTGCCCTGCCTTGTCCTCCCTCTGGTCATTCACAAAGACATTTCCTGTCATAATCACTGCCTTTGCTTTCTCTCTGGATTCTACCATACCACGGTTCACCAGTAGTACATCGAGTCTCTCTTTCATCCTTATTCTCCATTCACGCGATTGTTACACATTTTCCCTAAGCATTCTTTCAATTTTTTCTGCGACACTCCCCGCATCCATCTCCAGTCTTTCATACAGTTCTTCTGGTGCTCCGTGTTCCACAAAACAATCGTCAATCGAACAGTTCAGAAAGCTCTCTGGCACACATCCTTTGTCCACAAAAAGTGCCTCTGCCTGCTGGCCAAATCCTCCATTCTTCACATTATCTTCCAGGGTCACCACCATTCGATGGGAGCGCGCCAGAACCAGCAGTAATTCCTTGTCAAAGGGTTTTACAAACCTCATATTTACCACGGTACAATAAATATTTTTTTCTACTAACAGCCGACCCACTTCCAGCGCCGTCTTCGTCATATTTCCCACAGCAAAAAGCACCGCATCCCCTTTGACCTGTCCTGGATCTGCCTCTTCATTTTCTTCGAGCAGCCTTCCCCGCTCCATCAGCATCCGGGCACGTCCCAGTTCCCAAGGCTTCTCACAGATAATTTCATCTCTATCTTCTTCATAGATATTTCCTCTCGGATACCGCACTGCCACTGGTCCATCCTGATCATAGGCAAAATCCAGACACTGCTCCAGCTCTCTGCCACTCATCGGTGAAAGCACTTGCATATTAGGAATCGAGGTGAGATAGGAGATATCGAAAATCCCCTGATGGGTATCGCCGTCACGCCCCACAATACCACTACGGTCTACTGCAAAAATCACCGGAAGCTCATTTAGGCAGATATCATGAATCAGCTGATCATAAGCTCTCTGTAAAAATGTGGAATAAATGGACACCACCGGCCGCATTCCGCCTGCCATCAGTCCCGCAGCAAAAGTCACCGCATGCTCCTCTGCGATTCCCACATCAAAAAACCTCCCTGGATACTTCTTTGCAAATTCTTTCACTCCGGTTCCGTCGGGCATGGCGGCGCAAACAGACACCAGTTCCGGACATTCCTCCCCTTTTTTTAACATCCAGTCTCCAAATACATCGGTGTAGGTTCTCCCGCCAGTTTCCTCGATCTCTCCGGTCTTCGGCAGAAAACGCCCTACTCCGTGGAAAGCAGATGGATTGTTCTCCGCAGGAAGGTAGCCTTTTCCTTTCCTGGTCACCACATGCACCAGCACCGGGCGGTTTTTGATCCGTGCCGCCGCCCGGAATGCTTCCAGCATATCCTTTATATTATGCCCGTCAATGGGCCCCACATATATGATCCCCATTTCCTCAAACAGCATCCCCGGCACCAGGAGATGTTTCAGGGAATTCTTGGCATTCTTAATGGTCTCCGCCATAGACATCCCCACATTGGGAATCCGGTCCAGCCGCTCTTCAATGTTTATCTTCAGATTATTATATTTCTGGTTGGTACGCATTTTGCCTAGATAATTCGACATACCGCCCACATTTTTTGAGATGGACATTTTATTGTCATTGAGCACGATAATCAGATTGGATTTGAGAGGTTCCGCATTGTTCAGCGCCTCAAATGCCATACCGCCGGACAGGGCGCCGTCTCCGATCACCGCCACCACCTTTTCATCTCCGCCCTGTATGTCTCTCGCCTTCGCCATACCAAGTGCCAGGGAAAGAGAGGTGGAACTGTGTCCGGTATTAAAGGTATCTGCCGGATTTTCACTTACCTTGGGAAAACCGCTGATTCCATCCAGCTTACGAAGAGTGCCAAAGGCTTTATTCCTTCCGGTAAGAAGTTTGTGCACATACGCCTGGTGCCCCACATCCCAGATCAGCTTATCCTTTGGAAATTCCAGAAACAGATGAAGCGCCATTGTCAGCTCTACTGCTCCCAGATTCGACGCCAGATGTCCCCCGGTACGGCTGATGCTCTTCACTAGACGGACACGGATCTCCTTGGCAAGCCTGCGGTAATCCTCCGGCGCAATATTTTTGATATCGTTTTCTTTTTCGATTGTTTTCAGTAAAGTGCCCACAGTTTTCACCTTTTCCATATTATTTATCCCGTTTTGTCAGCCAGCCCATGCATTCCTCCAGAAAGACTTTATCCCCAGGAAAGGGCGCCAGTATCTCCAGCGCCTCTGCCGTATATTCCTTTACCTTCTCTGAGGATTTTTCGATGCCATGGATCGCCGCAAAGGTAGATTTTTCATTGCGCTCGTCGGAATGAACAGGCTTTCCTAATTTCTCTTCATCTCCCACCACATCCAGGATATCATCCTGAATCTGGAAGGCTATCCCAAGCTTCTTCGCTGACAGTTCCAGACTCTGGACCTGTTTCAGAGAAGCCCCTGCCAGGATCCCGCCAATCATAAATGCCGCCTCTAACAGGGCAGAGGTTTTTGTCTCATATACAAAAAGAAGTGTGGCTTCGTCCACAAATTTTCCATTCTCTTGCACATCTACAACCTGTCCACCCACCATGCCAAACATACCCGCTTTTCTGCCCAGAACACGAAGCGCTTCTGCCACCCGGTCTGCAGCCCCGCTGCCAAATGCCGTAAAAGCAGTCTCATAGGCATAATTTAAAAGAGCATCCCCAGCAAGAATCCCCATATCCTCTCCGAATTTTTTGTGGGTGGTCAGCCTGCCCCGACGGTAATCATCATCATCCATCGCTGGAAGATCATCATGCACCAGCGAATAGGTATGGATCATCTCCAATGCCGCCATAAAGGGCTCGATCACGCTGGAATCAGTTCCGCCACACATCTCATAAACTTCCCGCATCAGGATAGGACGCAGCCTTTTACCTCCTGCCCTCACACTGTAATTCACAGCTTCAAAAATGGTTTTCTGATAGCCTTCTTCTGCCGGCAGATATCGGTCCAAAATCTGCTCTGCCCTCTGTACCCTCTCAGCCATGCTCTGCTCAAAATCATTCATCTTCTTCACCATCTATATCCTTCTTCATCAGAATTTCAATCTTCTTTTCCACCTTGTCGATGGCTTTATTTCCCTGTACCACCAGCTTCATTCCCTGGGAAAATGTTTTATACGCCTCCTCCAGGGACAATGGCTCGCTCTCCATCTGTTCCACGGTCTGCTCCAGTCTCTCTATGATCTCTTCCAGTTCCATCCTGAAACCTGCCTTTCTTCACCTGTTATATACATTTATTCCCGCCATTCCACTGTTTCAAACACATCCTTTACTTCTGCCCGAACATGGCCGTCCGCCAGAGTGATATCCACTTCGTCCCCTGGCACTAATCTCTTTACGCTCTCGATCCGATTGCCCTCAAGATCGGAAAAATAGGCAAATCCACTTTCCAGGCGTTTCAGCGGGGACATACCATCCAATTTTCCCGCCAATAGCTGCAGTCGATATCTTTTATCTTCTAACAGCCGGTTCATCAGCCCTGTGAGCTTGTCCTCCATATCCGCCACATACTGGCGTCTCTGCAGCACCTGCTGGGACGGGTTCAGCACCTTCAGCTGCCGTTCCCGGAAAGCAAGTTCCTGTCTCGCATCGTCGATGCGGTCAAACATGGCGCGGATCAGCCGGTCCTTACAGCTATAGAGGGTTTCCAGCACCAGCCTGACATCGTATACCGCCAGCTCTGCCGCCGCTGAGGGCGTCGGGGCACGCAGGTCTGCCACATAATCGGCAATGGTGGTGTCCGTCTCATGTCCCACCGCGGATATGACCGGCGTCAAACATTCATAGATCGCCTGAGCGGTATTTTCCTCGTTGAATGCCCACAGATCCTCGATGGAGCCTCCGCCCCGCCCGACGATGATCACATCCACCCCGGCTTCATCCAATGTCCGGATTCCGTTTACGATGGTATCACTGGCACCCTCTCCCTGCACCTTCGCCGGATACAGCACCAGCTGGACATAGGGATTCCTTCTGGCTGAGATATTCCGGATATCCTGGATCGCCGCCCCGGTATCCGCTGTGACAATGCCAACTTTCTTTACATAGGAAGGAATCTTCTTTTTATGGGCTTCGTCAAAATATCCCTTCTGCTCTAGTTTCTTTTTCAACTGTTCATATCTTTCATAGAGAGCTCCCTCTCCCGCCAAAGTGATTTTCTTGGCATACAACTGATATCTTCCGTCTCTCTCATAGACGCTGATCGTCCCGCCAATAATCACCGCCTGCCCGTCAGACAGCCGGAAATCCAGCCCTCTGCGGTCTCCGGCAAACATAACGCAGCCCAGGGCAGAATCAGAATCTTTCAACGTAAAATAAATATGCCCGGAACTGTGGTATTTGCAATTTGAGATCTCCCCTTTTACAAAGACGACCGACAGGGCATATTCTTTTGAAAACATATTTTTAATATACTGATTGATCGCTGATACCGAATAAACTTGTCCTCTATTCATCTGCAATATTTCCTAACATCCCGTTGATAAATGCGGCACCGCCCTCGGCACCATATTTTTTCCCAAGCTCCACCGCCTCATTGATCGCCACTCCCACCGGGACGTCTTCATCAAAGATCACCTCGTAGACCGCCAGCCGGAGAATCGCAAGCTCTTCCTTGCCGATCCGGTCCAGCTTCCAGCCTCTGGAGTGGGCGGATATCTGCTCATCGATCTCAGTCAGCTTTTCACAGATACTTCCCAGCCGCTCCTTTACCGCTTCCTGCTCCTCCCCAAAATCATGGGTCTCAAAGTAGGAGTCCATCTGCTCTTCAAACTCATTTTCTGCATAAAACTCTTTCTGGAACAGCAGCACAAAAAGCTGCTCCCTGACTTCTCTTCTGGTCATATTTTCTCTCATTTCTGCGTTTATTTTTTACCTGGCTCGACGGAACAAAGGGCGATGATATGCACCGCCCCTCAATCTCAATCCGGATCTGCTGCCGCAATTCCTGCCACTCTTACATTTACTCTCGTCACTTCCAGACCAGTCATACTGCTGACTGCCTGGGAAACTTTCTCCTGTACCTTAGCCGATACTTTCGGTATACTATATCCAAATCTCACATTGACTGCGACATCTAATTCTGCTTTATCCTCGGTGATATTTACCTTAACACCCTTGGAATTGCTCTTTCCGCCAAGTTTTCCCACGATATCTCCTACACCGCTTCCCACCATGGACTCGATTCCTTCCACTTCAGAAGCAGAAATACCGGCAATGGCAGTGATCACTTCGCTGGCGATCTGAACTTCTCCAATGCTGCTTTCTGTACCAAATACATCTTTTGCCATATTTGTCACCTCATTCCTCGTTTTACGTTCATTTTATCACAATCATCCTTTTTTGCCAACAGGAGAAATAACAATTTTGTATTTCAGAATTTTTTATATAAATTCCACCGTCCGCTTATGTGGTGGAATTAACTCTTACACAGTTGATATTTACTCTTTCATATATTTATGTTATGGTTATCTCTCCTTCTGACAGCAGTAGAAGGAGAAACTATGAGTAGATTAATAAATATGAATTTGCTTTTCGGTCATTAAATTGTAATATAGAAGAAAAGGTAGATGATATACAAAATGGGCAAGAACTAGGGACTTGGCTCAGAAAACAGTGGATGCAAGAGACGAATTTGAGACAGAGGAATGTCTCTTATCGGCAACAGCATTGAACCTAAAAAGACTGGTAAAAGCGGTGTGAATAACCGGATTTACCAGCCTTTTTATTCAATCTTAGAAGAAGAGATGTATAAGCAGGCCTGAAGAGAGTTTGTCAACAGGTCCTTTTCTTCACACACTCTATGCGTTACAGAAATCATCCATGTCATATAAACCATTTGTCTGATTAATCGTCCACTTTGATACTTCAATTGCCCCATCAGTAAAAGGTTCTCTTGACGATGCTTGATGTTTAAATGTGACCACCTCGTCTTTGCAATTCGCAAAAATCACCTCATGTTCTCCAAAGATATTTCCTCCACGAATACTACAAATGCTTATTTTATCTACATTTATTGTATTAGTTGCATCTAAAAGAGCATTTTTTATCAGCAATGCGGTTCCGCTAGGCGCATCTTTCTTTTGATTATGATGATATTCCACTATTTGAATATCTGTATCTAAACTTATTTTTCTTGCATAAAATTTTACTGTATCAATAAAATTATGTAATGCCACACTGAAATTCCCTGTCATGAAAATAGGAATATTGGTTGCAAGTAGATTAATCTTTTCTATATCTTCTATTGAAAATGCAGTTGTTGCTATGATAAGCGGCTTTTTCATTTTTTCATATTTAAAATAACTGCTGCTCATAAAAGTTTCTGCATTTGTACAATCAATATAGATATCGCAACCACTTGCTGCTTCAATGTCATCTATAATTGGCAAGTCGCTCTTGCCTCCAATAAGCTCAGATATAGTTTTCCCAACATGCTGGTTGCCCTTTCGAGCAATGGCATAACAAACATCAACATCCTTGCTTTTTAAAGCATTTTTCATAATGGCACTACCCAATTTACCAGTACACCCAACTACCGCTATTTTTATCATATATCAATTAACTTCCTTTCCGCATTGCTTCATTTGCACAAATGCCGATTTGTCACTCTCTACATCATTGAAATTATACCATACTGCAGCCATTAGCTGCAATCGAATTTTAAAAACAAAAAAATTTTGGTGTTTATACAAAAGTCTTTAATGGAATTGACGAATGATCGGCACCCCTCCTTTCTTTTTAGGAGGGCTGTTTTCTGCCTTCCTAAATTATGGAAGAGCAAGCCGTCTCACTTTTGATTTCCCACTTATAACGCAAAAAGACCTGCAGGCCCACGATTTACGCGACCTGCAGGTCTTTTCCCCTAGCACTCCTCACTTTTTGCCAACAGGAGAAATAACAATTTTGTCCGATGCGCATTCCAGCTTGCGTTTTACCACGTCTTCGATCTGGGCAATCTGCTGTTCTTTCAGGCTTTCCGCATTTACGATCACATCCACGCTGTCATCTACGATGGTCACCACCACATCCTGAAATCCTTTTGCTGCCAGGAGATTTTCTGTAGCGGTCTCCTTTTCATTTATAGCCGTCATCGCCACGATCTCATTCATCGCCTTTTCTTTTTGTGCTTCCGAGGCAGTATTACTGTTTACCAACTCCAGGAGTGTTTCTTTGTTCTTGGCCCGTGTCTGTTCTCTGGAAAGCTTCGCCGCCTCAAAGTAATCACCGGTGACGGTATTACTTACCAGCACTGCTTCTCCGGCATTTTCTTTTGAAGAAACTTCGTTATCCGATTTTTTCTCCTCCGCCGCCACATCTTCATCGGAGATATCTGCCACGGTATCATCCTGGACTGCCGAGCCGGTTCCGTTTTCCGCCGCCACGTTCTCTGCCGCATCCTTTCCTTCGCCGCCTGCCGCCTGCTCTGACTGGTTCAGTACGCCCACAGCAAGATCTTCCTCATCCGTAAGACTTAAATATCCAGCAAGAGCAACCATGACAACCAGCGCCGTTATAATAATCTGATTTTTTCTCAATAGTTTCTTCACTACTTTGCCTCCTTACTTTTCCTTACTTTTCATTACTTTAATTTTATGACTCTCCACGGGAAATAATGCAGAAATCCCAGCTATAATTTCTCTCTGTATGGAAGGATTGTCACCTCCTGCGCAGACTACAAGAATTCCCTCGATCTCCGGCTCCACCTCCTGGATAACATAGGGAGAAGTTTTTTTATTTTCATCCTCCGTCAGAACCGACTCCTCCTCACTTTTATCCGCATCCCTTTTATTGTCTTTTAGTGTCACCTTCTCTCTGGAAGCGCGGAGTGTAATCATAACATCTACATCGTCGATGCCTTCCGCCTGGCCCAGGATATCCTCCACCTGTTCCTCCATCCGCGCCTGGTAACTCAGCAGGTCATTTCCCTGTTCCGTCTCCGTTCCGGCCGTGGTTTCCTTGTCCTCCCGCGGTGCTTCTTTTTCTGATATTCCTCCCCAGGAAAGGAAGATTAGCAGGATTCCCGACACGATCACAATGATGATCTTAAATATCCCTGCCTTCTGCACCAGCTCCTTCAGCCGGTCTTTCCACTCATCTGGTCTCACGGTATTCCTCCTCCCCTGCGCCCGCCTGGGCCTCTTCCTTTAACAGCTCATCTCTCTCCTCCCCGATCATGCGGAGCTCATCTTCCTGAAATCCATTTTCCAGTTCAAAGATATGGCTGTCCAGACAATCAGCGAGAAAATTTTCACTGGTAAACCAGGTAAAAAGCGGCGTCATGACAAGAATAAGGATCATCAATCCCTCCACAAAGCGAAAATACCGATGATATCTGGAGCCGGAAAACAGATTGGAAATAATGGAAAACACCAGGACAAAAATTGCCACGTGTTTTACTGTAACTAATATGGTATCCATGCCTTTCTCCTTTCACTGAATACGGTTGGTGGCCGCAATGATGATCGTCAGGGTGACAAGAAACATCACCGCTGTCATAAAGACGATATGAAGCAATAATCTGCCGCTGTCGGCGGTACTCTGAAATACTGAGACGATCCTGCGGTCCGTCACCGGCTGGGCAAAGGCGGCAAGACCACGGTAAACCACGGTAAACACCCCAAGTTTTAAGATCGGCGCGATACAGATCACACACACCGCAATCAATCCCCCCACACCAATGGCGCTTTTGATCAGTACCCCGGTCCCAATAACCGTATCCGTCACTCCGCCAAACAAGTTCCCCACTCCAGGCAGGCTGCTGGCCGTTCGGAACACGGTGCTTCTCTTTACTCCATCCAGCGCCGGCATGATCAGTCCCTGGATTCCCTGATGTCCGATCAGTATCGCCAGAAGCGTTTTCGTCCCGATCCTTACGAGCCCCCTTAATAAAGAAGCAAACTTGGTAAAGCGCCAGTCTGCCAACGGGTTCATGATACTGACCAGAAAATACACCTGCACGATGGGGACAAATACCCGGATCAGCACATTTTCTGCCACACCGATAGCAAGAAGCGCGGTCTGGTAAAATGCCATGGAGGTAGCGCTGCCGGAACTCCAGGTGAGCGCCACAGAAAAGGAAGGAATCAGAGCATTCATAAATTGAATAATATCAGCCAGCACATCCCCCGCCACCTGGGTGACGGAAAAAAAGCCAGTGACCATAATGGTGACAACAAGGAAATATATGATCTGAAATCCGGTCTCTCCCATCTGCTTTTCATACATGGTGGTGGAAAAATTCAGGAAGACGCCGGACAATATCCCAAACAGGATCAGCCGCAAAAATGTTTTCCGGTTTGCCTCAAACTGACGAAGGATATAATTTCTCACATAGCTTTCCATTCCCGCCAGGGAAAGCTCTCCTTTCCCTGCCAGCACCTGATCTACATACTCCCGGATGGAAAAATCCACCTCATCCTCTTTCATATCCTGCAGAACCTCTTCTACATCTTGCAGAGGAATGCTGTCATAGATCCTGTTCCTGATATCTTCAGAAGATATTTCTGGATCGCCAGGAGCTGCCTTCACCTCCCTGCTGCCAGAACATAGGATCCCCATCTCTGCTGCCACAAGCAGACACAGGAAAAGTCCTAATACTTTCCATTTCATCAAGGCAGCACCTCCCCAATGGTCTCCAGCAGTGACTGCAGTACCGGAAGGCTTACTACAATCATGCTCATCTTTCCAAAAAAATCCACCTGTCCGGCTATGGCATTCTGTCCGGCATCCCGGCAAATCGCCGCTGTAAATTCGGACAAATAAGCGATGCCAATCATTTTCAGTATTATTTTTATGTAGGTTTCATGAATGCCGATATAATCCGCCAGGTTATGAAACATGTCCACCACATACTCAAACCGGCTGATCCCAAAGAAGAATATGATGATCCCTGATACAATGGTGATCCAGATCCCAATATCCCTTCTCATGCCGCCAACGACCACGGCAAGTATCATCCCGGCAATGCCAATAAGTGCAATTTTAACCATACTCTGCCCCCATCATAATGCAAATAATCGTTCTATCGTCTCAAACAGTTCTGCGATATAGGGAATCACCCAGAACAATACCAGCACCAGTCCGGCAAGACTTGTGAGAAATGCCTGTTCTTCCCTTCCCGTCTGTTTTAAAATCTGGTTCAACATTGTCACAAGTATCCCTACCAGCGCGATTTTAAATATGATACTTATCTCCACAGCAAATCCTTTCCGGAAAATCTTTTTTCCTTACACAAGTATAATAACCATCAGTACACCGCCTGCAACCCCGCATACATAATAGAGTCTGAGCTTATTTGTCTTTTCCTTCTGTCTCTTCTCAATGATAAATTCCCATTTCTCAAGAAAATAATCGATCGCTTTTTCTTGTGTCCGGCAGTCAGTCCCTCCCAGCTGCCCACCCATTTCCAGAAATTCTTCCTCCGCTTCTCTTTCTAAGACGTCCTTGTTTATCTCCTTATGGTAGCATTCTTTCCATATCTCCCTTACCATCCCGGCATTTTTTCTTGACAGCTCAGCAGCCACCTCGGCGAAAAAACGTCGGAAAGGTTCTTTTACCCTGCCTGCCACCTCCTCCAGTAACTCCGGCAAAGGCGTACTCATATAGCGGATCTCTCCCTGTATATAAAGAAATGCTTTTTTTACCTCATGCAGATTATTCAGCCGGTTCATATACATACATGCCTGGTGCAGCCCCAGCGCCGCCGACCCCAGAATGACAATGACCACTCCCGCCAGTTTAAGCATACAGACTTCCCCCCTGCCCATCACATATATCCAGAACTGTTCCCGGCCCCTTCGTATTTCCCAGTACAATACAGCGCTCAAACAAACCCTCTCGCAGCATATCTCCCAATTCTGGCTTTTCCCATATATCCCGAATGTCCCTGCCGTGGACCGTGGCGATCAAGGCACAACCGCAGTTCATGACATACCGAAGTGCCTGTACATCTTTTTTTCCACCAATCTCGTCCACTACGATGACATCCGGCGCCAGCGACCGCACTGCCATCATCATCCCCACGGACTTAGGACAGCCGTCCAGTACATCGGTGCGGCATCCCAGGTCGTTCTGTGGCATTCCCCGAAAGCACCCTCCGATCTCGCTTCTCTCGTCCACCACCGTCACATTTTTTCCCTCCGGTTCATAGCTCTGCCCGGACACCAGCCGCACGATGTCCCGCAGAAGGGTTGTCTTTCCACAGCCTGGTGGAGAGATAATGAGCGTATGGTAAATCCTGTCTCCCTTTTTGATATACTTTAGAACCGGATCTGCACATCCCCGGACCTGGTGGGAAAGGCGTACATTTATAAAGGAAATATTCCGGATATTTTTCACGCTTCCCCGTTCCATAACCACCTGTCCTGCCACGCCCACCCGGTGTCCTCCGGGGACCGTAATAAACCCCTGGGATATCTCCTCTTCAAAAGCATATAGGGAGTATCCACTTATGTATTCCAGCATTTCCTTGATATCTGACCTGTCCACCTTTTCCCTGCACAAAATCCGCTTTTTGTCCTCACGCAGTTCCACCGGCTGACCGATCCGGAGACGGATCTCCTGCAGCCTGTCCAGACAGATTCCCGCCCGCTCAAAATGCGTCCTGAAACGTTTTGGCAGAATCTGTATGATCTCTGAATATATCATCGCCATACCTCCCTTGACAGCCTGTTTCTTTTATTTTATGTGCGGGAATAATTTATATGCTTGAAAGGACAAAAAAAATATGATACTGTAATGGAAGAGAGCTCGCTTGCATGCCCCACCGGCAGAACGGCGAAGACAAAAGTTGATTCAGAAAGGATGTACATACAATGGATTATGGATTGATCGGACAGCCCCTGGGACACAGTCTGTCCAAACCTATTCACGAGAGTCTCGCAGACTACACTTATGACCTGCACCCACTGACCAAAGAGGAATTTGCCTCTTTTATGGAAGAAAAACCCTTTCAGGCAATCAATGTCACCATCCCATACAAGAGGGATGTCATTCCCTATCTGGACTCCATGGATGACAATGCGAAAGCCATCGGTGCGGTAAACACTATCGTAAATACCGACGGAAAACTTCGGGGGTACAATACGGATTTTTCCGGTTTTGATTATATGGTAACCCGACACGGTGTAGAGCTGAAAAATAAAAAAGTAGTAGTTCTTGGCAATGGCGGCGCCGCTCAGGCGATTAAGGCAGTGGTCCGCAGGCACCAGGCAAAGGAAATGATCGTGGTAGACGTCGTTAAGGACGGCGAATCCATCACCTATGATGAATTATTCGCCAGCCATACCGACGCCCAGGTGATCATAAATACCAGCCCCATCGGCATGTACCCAGAGGTAGATGCCAGTCCTGTAGACCTGGCCCAATTCCCGGACTGCCAGGCGGTGATGGATGTAGTCTACAACCCCCTCACCACGAAACTGGCTGCCCAGGCAAGAGAGCTTGGCATGATCGGTGTCACTGGTCTGGAGATGCTGGTTGCCCAGGCAAAATACGCAGTGGAAATATTCCTCAATACCGAGATTGATGATAACAGGATCCAGGAAATTTATGAAGAAATAAAAAAAGAGTTTTTGTAATACAGTGTATAAACAACAGGGGAAAGGAGAATCGAATATGGAAAATACAAAGAAATTCAAAAGAAGCATTCGTGTTAAAGTAATGACAATGACGTCCATCGTAGTGGTAGGTGTTATGCTGGTATGTACCGGAATCCTTCGGTACTCCATGGGAAGTTTAACAGAATCCATCTTGCTGGATGTCCTGCAGCCCACAGCAGGACAGTCTGCAAAAGCGGTCGCATCGGACGTTCATCTGATGGCGGATCGAATGATGAACCTGGCATCCGATAACAGGCTCACCGAAAAAAATATGAAACAGGAGAACATCGAGACCGTTCTTAAAGATGCACGTAATACTTATGAGTTTTATGGAATCGGCGTCTATGATATGGAGGGAAACGCTTTGATTCAGGACGGCAAAATTGACAACAGTTTTTCGGGGACAGACTGGTTCAGTCAGTTAAAAGAGACAGACAATCTAACCATTGCAGACCCTGTCGCTACAGAGGATTATGTCGGTATTCCCGTAGGAATGCCCATCAAGTCAGATGGCAGCACCACATCCTACCTGTTGGGAATCTACAAGTACGACGTACTGAGCGATGTTCTGAGCTCCATTCATATCGGAAAGAGTGGTATGGCACTGATCATCAATGAAAAGGGAATTATCGTAGGTCATCCCGAAGAAGAAATCGTCCGCCAGCAATTAAATGTCTATGAACTTGATAAGACGGACTCTGCACATCGGATCTTTGACCGTATGATCACCAGGGAAACCGGTTCCGGTGAGGGATTATTCAATGGACAGGAAGCTTATGTAGCTTATTGCCCGGTACGCGGAACACGCTGGTCCTTTGCCATTGAAGTTCCCAAAACGGATTACATGGAATCCACAAACACAGCGGTCCGGGATACCATGATCGGAACCTTTTCCGCACTGGGCGCCGCATTGATCATTATCTGGTTCGTCATGACAGTGATCTCTGGCCAGTTAAAAAGGGCGATCACCCGGATGAACGGACTTTCAAATGGCGACTTAAGCTCCCCAATAGAGGTAAAGAATTCTGGTGATGAGGTTGAATACCTCTCCAGCTCTCTAAAAACCACGATCGAGAACATCAACGGCTACTTAAACGAGATAAAAAGGGTGCTGGACAACATCTCCAAAGGAAACCTGAATATGTCTGCCGATGGGAATTATCAGGGCGATTTTGTAGTAGTGAAGGAAACTCTGACCCATATCATCGTCTCTTTGAATCAGATCATGAAGCAGATTAACCAGACCGCCTATCAGCTGATGGAAACTGCCCAGAACATGGGATCCCAGTCAGAAGAACTGCACCAGACTGTGACCAGTCAGACCATGCTTATGGATGGATTGAACGGCGAGGTGGAGACCGTCAAGGCAAATTTGAAAGAAGTAACTGAAAATACCAAAGAAACTCGCCAACGGGCAGTGGAAATCGCGGAAGAGATCGAAAACGGCGATAAAAAAATGAATGAACTCAAATCAGCAATGGAAGCGATCAGCAAGAATGCAGAAGATATTAATAAGATCAGCAAGCTGATAGAGGGAATTGCAAAACAAACCAACATTCTGGCTCTCAACGCTGCTGTAGAAGCGAGCAGAGCCGGTGAACACGGCAAAGGTTTTGCTGTGGTAGCTGAAGAGATCCGGGTCCTGGCAGAACAGAGCGAGGAAGCTGCCAAAAACACAGTGACAATGATCGAGACTTCCAGCAGCTTAATTGCTGAGGGCGTAGATCTGACCGCCAGAACATCCGAAGCACTGGAAAAAATCAGCAAGAGTTCTGAGGATGTCACACAAATCACAAGGCGTCTGTCCGAGACAATGGATGTGCAGGAAGCCTCTCTTTATAAAATTACCGGCAAAATAGAGGATATGTCCCATATCACGGAACGAAACCTGCACTGCGCTGAAAACACAGCAGATGCAAGTGAGGAACTCAAACATGAGGCATCGAATCTGAAAAAACTGCTGGAGAAGTTTAAATTCCACTAAAAATTAAGGGAGGGCAATCAGATGAAATATAAGATTATAACCAGCATGCTTATTGCTGCTGTCTTACTGCTGGCAGGCTGCGGCGAAAATCAGAATCCAGCCACTATGCAGGATGGTACCTATACAGCACAGATGTCGGAGTATTCCCACGGCTGGAGGGAATTTGTAACGATCACCGTAAAAAATGGTGAGGTCGTCACCGCAGAATATAATGCAGAGAATCCTAGTGGTTTTATCAAAAGCTGGGACACTGCATACATGAACAATATGAAAACGGTTACGGGCACCTACCCCAATGAATACACCCGTTATTATGCAGCATTTCTCAAAGGCCAGAAGGATGTGCCAGAGTTTGATGCCCTTACAGGAGCTTCCAACTCTGGCGCCAACTTCAAGCGCCTCTCTGAGGCTGTTGTAAATAAGGCGAAACAGGGAGACTCTACGATCGCGCTTGTAGAGTCCCTTGACAAAGAATAACTTCAATGATAGAATTGTAAGGCACTGCATCAATCAAAAACAAAAATGAAAGGAGATACCATTTTATGAGTATTTTATACAAAAGAAAAGCAGTTGTCGTGTTGTTAATTTTTTCAGTAATTTTGTCAATGCTGCCATGTAAAGACCTGGCCGCAAAAAAGAAAAAAAAGATGAAATTCAACAAGACAAAGATTACAATGAAGGTTGGAGAAGACAAGTACCTGAAAATCAAAAATAACACAAAACCAAAGTCTGTAAAATGGAGTACCAGCAATAAAAAAGTAGTGTATTTTGACAGTAAATCAGAGCAGGATTGCTGGCTGGTAGCAAAAAAAGCTGGAACAGCCAGAATTACCGCTAAAATCGGAAAGGTAAAATTAACATGCAAGGTGACCGTTAAGAAGAGCCGAAACACGAATCGGAATGGGAACAGCACAGTCAATTCCATACCGTCTCCAGCGCCTGTTACCAATCCGACTGTTACACCAGCCGTGCCTACACCAGCGCCTTCATCAGAACCAAACATCAAAGATAATTGGAATACATTGAAAAATTATATTCTGACTCAAGGGTACACTGCTAAAGATGGTTCCAGAGGAATAAACAAGAAGATAGAAAATTTTGATTATCTCATTAATTATTATGCGGCAGAACAGTTGTATAAATTTAGCTGTGTCCAGGAAGTAAACGGAAGTACGTCCGCTATTGGAATATTGCAAATGCAGATAAATGAAAATAATTTGGCGAATGCCAGTCTTACATATGATCTCGTCTTTAAATCCAATACACTTTATGGTGGGTGTACAGCAACTGCTTCCGTACCAGCTACCAACGAGAATACCCAATTTTCATGGACAATAATAAAGGGTAATATTGGGGCAGCACAGATTTCCAATCTGGCAAATAAGTCTTTTGCAGTAGCTTATACCGGATGGGATATTTTACTTATGGGTACAGTCGGAAATAATCTCTCTATGGAAAAACTGGGATTTTTACCGAGTCCTAATTGATATCTTTATGTAAAAGAATTGATTCAGTGTAGTATGTAAAATATTAGATCTGTTGCTCTATTTTGGGGTGTGGTCTTATCATTATCCCTTGAATTGCATAGAGAGGCTGGTAAAGCAGGTTGTTTATACCGCTTTTACCGGCCTTTTCAGATTTCATGCGATCGCTGACAAAAGACACCCTTCTATTGCTTTTTGAATCTCTCTTTTTCTCTTTTTACCAAATGTTCTCCTCTGAAAAACATTTGATGCATTTGCAA
>CANBKJ010000007.1 GCA_947369165.1 uncultured Lachnoclostridium sp. | reverse complement strand
GTTATACTATTTGGGATTGTTACACTTTTTAAATTATGATTTCCGCAAAATGCCCCATTGGGAATTTGAGTATACTTTTCCGGAATGTCTACCTCCTCTGCCGATTCCAAAGAACTCCAAAACTCAAAATCCTGTTTTGTATATCCAAAATTTGTACATAATCTATTTGAACGGTAATAATTATTCCAATAATATCCCCACCCACTTGGTTTAGTTTCTAATTCACAATAAACAGTCAACTGCCGATCACATCCAACAAAAGGAGATTTATCATAACTTGAACCTTCTATGGTCTGCACAGTTTTAGGTATATATAAATATTTTAATCTAATGCAATTTCCAAATACTTTGCTCCCTATTTCCTCAAGTCCTTCAGGTATATTTATGCTTTCTATATTCCAACAAGCATAGAAAGCGCTCTCACCAATATCTTTTAACCCCTGTGGAAGACTGATATCGCATAATTTCTTACAATTCGCAAATGTATCACTTACTATAGATGTCACACCAACAGGAATCTCGATACTTGACAAACTACTGCATTCATAAAACGCAGCACGTCCGATACTTATTACGCTGTCTGGGATCTCGAGACTCTCAAGACCTCGGCAAGAATTAAATGCATCTTCTCCGATCTTCGTCACGCTGTTTGGTATCTTAGTGTTTTTACATCCTTGTATTAATTTATTGGTTTCTGTTTCAATGATCGCATTGCAATCCTTTCGGCTATCGTAAACGGTATTGCCATCTGCCACCTTAATGCTTGTCAGGTTTTCACAACCTCCAAATGCGCCTTCACGGATATTCGTTACACTGACCGGTATCTCAACACTTATCAGACTACTACATTCTTTAAATGCTTCATATCCAATACTAGTTACTCCTTCTGGAATGGTAATATCACTCAAATTACTACATCCACTAAATGTAAAACTTCCTATCTCGACCAATCCATTCGGAAGATTTATACTTGACAGACTACGGCATCCCTCAAATGCACTATCTGCAATGTTAGTTACCCCTTCTGGAATGTTAATACTACTCAAACTAATACATTGCCTAAATGCGCCATCGCATATTTCGGTTACTCCTTCCGGAATATATATAGTTTTCAAATTCATGCAGGAAAAGAAAGAGTTCTTTCCTATACGGGTTATACTATTATCAATTACCAATTTTGTCGCTTCTGGATACCTTCTGATTATCATATCATTAGATTTATCAGAACCCCAACGCAAATCAAGTCCTAACTCCTGCCATGTTGCTAACATATCTCCTGCATCATTATACAACCCTGGTTCTAAACTATCACTCGTCGACAATTTATTATTACTATGTACTTGGAATATATTGTCATACGCCGATAAAAAACTATCTTCTTTTGTCTCCGCATAAACATTGATCTTTCCAAGCGACAGGCAAAAAATCTGTGCTATAATTAACACCAAAAAAAATTTCTTCTAAACATATACTGCTCCTCCTTACAATTCACTTTTGAATATCCATACAGAAACCTATATTTTATATTATCATTCCCCAAAACAATTGTAAACTATAAATCATACTAAAAAGCATGCTAAAAGTACCGTCGTCCAGTTTATCTATAAAGAGGCCCAGCAGTCCGGAAAGCCAGTGTTCTGCATTGTGGACGACACCATCTTTCTCCATCCCCAACTGCTATTCATATATAGTATACCTCAATTCCCGCCATCTGAAAAATTATTTTTATACATCAATCTCTTCTGGTCCCTCTCTACCCCCTTGGCCCCAGGCTCTTGAAATCCCTAAGTTTCCCTCTTGACAATTAGTACACTCTTCCGGAAGATAAGCGGAACAAAGTGATCCGATTTACCGAGAGCGGAAAAAAATACGCGGATACCATTATTTCCGAGCTGCGAAAAGCGGAACAATCTGTCGCAGCGGAAATCGGTGTTGCGCGCATGAAACAGCTCAACGAGAACATGGCGCTATTTGTAAAACTTTTCAGCAACGCAGGAGGTATCAAAAACAATGAAACAGACCCATTTGAAATGATAGGATGTTCCTGTCTGGGGGCATATTTTAAGAATGCGTCTGGGGTGCATACGCTAGCTGTCAGTACCCATGTGGGTATGTTTCAGGACAGCGTTCTTTGTACAGATGCTGGAATTGTCGATTTCAGGTACTTTCCTGACAATGCAGGTTTGCCAGTTATAAAGACTTATCATGCTTCGGCAAACATCAATGTTATTCTGGTAAAGAATCGGGGGTGCGTGGATATCAGCCTGAATAACATAGTCTGTAAGGCAAAGTCAGTGACAAGGCTGGAAAAAGGGTGTTTTTCAGAAGAAAAGTTGCTAAGCCCCGATGCGTATGATGGGAAACGTATGTTGTCGGGGTGGATGGGGGAATGATGATGTAGTAGGCTGACTGTCTTTGGATGGTCAGCTTTTCAATTTTATACTGAAATATTTTTCTTATTGTGTTATCATAATAAGTAAGAAAACCTTTGAAAGGCGGTGGTTTTATGGCAGAGCGGTTGACATGGCAGGAGATTCAGGCGAAATATCCTGACCAGTGGGTTGGTCTGGTTGAAGTCAGGTATTTGAATGATGATGGTGTATCAATTGAATCGGCAGTTGTAAAATATACAGATTTATCAAAAGGGGAACTGACAAAACGAATGCTGGATGGCGAGATTATTTCAAGATATACGACACCAGATAATGTTTTCCAAATGGGCATGGTGGAGGTACATGGATGACACAGTTTACATTAAGATTGGATGCCAGACAGCAAAGACCTGTCGTGGCATTAAAGAATGGATTATCCGCCTTGTTAGACACAGGGGCATATTTTCCAGTATGGACTGATTCAGAAGAGGTGCTGGTATCAGGGATGGGAGGCACACTGGTAAGAAAGCATGTCCCTTTTACAGGGTTCGGGGGTACAACCTATGGCAATCTCTATCAGGTAACACTGGAAGTAGGAGGACTGATATTTCCCAATATGCACATAATCGCTAATGATGAGCTGGAATTGTCTTATAATCTTATTTTGAGTGCTACCATGTTTCAGCATTTGATTTATGAGATTGACGACAAAAATCACAAGTTAAATATTACCCTGACGCAGGGGGAAAGTAATGTAAGGAATTTGAAAATAGAGGACAGAAATGGGCATTTGCATGTATTATGTAATTCTGCAGGCAGGTAACTGATTCATTTGTTTGTTACACCGTAGTAGTGAGGCTGGCTGTCTTTGAATGCGACTTGAAGCAAGGTAGTGATGTTCGTTCAGCGGAGAAAGAGGTCGATATTATGATGTATCCATTTATGACGTTAAATGATAATACAGAAATTGTTCATTCAGAGATGAAGTCTGACGGAACTGTTCAGGTATATATAGAAACCCCAGATGAAAAAGTGTGTTTTCGTCATGCTTCCTGCTGGCTGCCTGAATATAGGTGGGAGGATGTTTGTGGTTTTTCTGATAAAGAAATTGTAAAGTTTCAGGAAATAATAGAATCCACCGCACATTTGATTATGGAATTTTCATAAGAGGGAAGGTTTGACTGTGCCTCAAATTTTTAGGCTGGGATCTTACTGGGGTATTTTTAGTCAAATGAGAATGAGCCATTAAAGCCAATTCATGTTTTTGAGGTTTTATTTTACAGACTAGGGAAATTAGAGTATACTATTATTATGATGTGGAAAGGTGGTGTCCATTATGTCAGCATTACAAGAACAAGCTGTTCAGATGATACATGACTTATCGGATGATAATGTCAGTTTTTTGATTGAAATTATACAAAGGCTTATGCCTAAAAATATAGAAAAAGAGACTGCACGGATATTAAGCAATGATGAAGGGTTACAGGCATTTCATCGGCTGGATGAAGCAAGAATGGAGATATGGAACTATTTGCCAGAAGATTTTGACTAGACAAAGAGTTAGAGGAGGCACGTAAAGAGCGGTATGGTAGTATTGATTGATATAAATATAATAATAGATTTTTTGTTGACGAGAGAACCATTTTATCAAGCGTCATCGGAAGTTATGACAAAGTGCGCAAATCGAGAATTAATGGGATATATTGCTTTTCATTCGATTCCTAATCTCTGGTATATATTACGGAAAATTCCTGACAGTAAGAGAAGGAAATGGTTATCTGATATTTGTCATTTTTTGCGAGTAACTGGTGCCAGTCATGAGGAAATAATCAAAGCTATTAAAATATGAAAGAGTTTCGGGATTTTGAAGATTGTTTACAGGACAGATGTGCAAAGGGGATTAATGCCCAGTATATCATAACAAGAAATGTAGATGACTATATTAATTCTGAGATTCCTGCCATTCTTCCAACGGATTTCCTAAAAAACTATAAATAGGGAGAAGTTGAAAAGTCATTTTAAGGTCACAGAACCGCAAGCGGTTCTTCGCAACATAAGTTATGCACAGAAATCATGTGCAAACTATGGTATACTATAATTACATGGAAGGAATATAGGATGCGGTTTGACGCAAGGAGGGATTTCTATGGATACAATGGTAACGGATATAAAAATATCGCAGGAACTTGTTCCTTACATATGTACGATTAAGGAAGGAGAAACTGTTTCTGATAAAACCAATCTTTCACTGGTGCTTGGTTTATTTGCTTCTAAGACTCTTACTTTGGAAAAAGCTGCCGAACTGGCTGGGAAATCTGTATGGGATTTTATAGAGATTTTGAAAGAGTACCATATGAACTGAGGGGAATATACAGAAGAAGCAATGCAAATGGATGACTTGGCATTGAATAAGCTGGCAGGGGGGATGTACCAGATATGACATCAGATGTGTTTTTCGTACCAATCTGGTACGGTTTTGGTACGATGCGGTGATGAGATGTCGGAAACCTCCTTTTTATCGGTATTTCGAGCGAGGGGTAAGAATTCGATTCCCATCACCCGCTTTTTTCTATGTCTGGACGCAGTAAAATTTAAAGCAGACTGAGGAAATCCTGCCACGGAAACAAAGATCAGGGAATCCTTTAAAATTTTTCTTGACATGTCCATTTTTTTATGATAGTATTTTTAAGGTACTGATTTGATAGATCAGCACTATATTCCAATAGATTGTGTGTCAGTAGCTCAGCTGGATAGAGCAACGGCCTTCTAAGCCGTGGGTCGGGGGTTCGAATCCCTTCGAGCACGTTTGAGATTGAGCTTGCCTTATCTCATATATGGTGGGTATAGCGCAGTTGGTTAGCGCGTCAGATTGTGGCTCTGAAGGCCGTGGGTTCGAATCCCATTACCCACCCTTTCCTATCATTAATGTAGGATGTTGGGCTATCGCCAAGGGGTAAGGCATAGGACTTTGACTCCTACATTCGCTGGTTCAAATCCAGCTAGCCCAGTATGGCTTATTGCAAGTCACGCAGGACAAAAAGAGCAAAATTATCTTTGTGATCTCACAAATAGATGATTTTGCTCTTTTTCATTTACTAAACTACGATTTGCAGCCAGATTTTTTAATCACAGTCTTCTTCGTTCTTATCCTTCATCACGGCTCCCCGGAACACCAGCATCTCCTCTGTGAATACATTCCGGTCCACGGTGCCGCTGATACCCCGGACACGTCCCCGGTCGGTATACTGCCAGCCGCTCCACTGCCTCCAGTGGTTCTGCATTTCAGGACGGGAAGTTCCATACTGGGCGATCCAGAGCGGATATACCGACAATCTTACATCAAAGGTATTTTTGGCATTGTTCGCATCGCTGTAGATCGCCACCGGTTTTCCCGTCGCCTCCCTAACCTCCTGAAGAAACGCAAGTGAAATCTCATTGATCTGCTCTTTGGAGAGACTGCCAAAGGATTCAAAATCCATGACCGGCCGCCCCTGGTATCTTTTCCCCTGTATTACATCCGCAAAGTGCCTCGCCTCATTTCTAGCCGCCTCTACGGTCCGCGCTGTCACATAGTGATAAAAACCGATCTTGAGTCTCGCCTTTCTCGCCTCCCGGTAGTTGCGTTCAAAGTCTGGGTCGATATATGTATCACCCTCACTGGATTTGATATAGACAAATCGTATGCCGTCCCGCTTTACCTCCCGAAAGTCTATGTCTCCCTCCCAATGGCTCACATCAATTCCCTCGATCTCTCTTCTCTCCCGCATCGCAGTTTTACCCCAAAGTTTATTTTAACACTATTATATGGAAAAGAAAAAAGAGCGTTCCGAAAAACGCTCCTGATCTCTTAGCTCGACGGTGCCGTCGAGCTAATGTAAGATTGCCTCCACTGCCCGCAGAAACAAGTCCATCTGTTCATCTGTCCCGATGGTGATGCGGAGATAATTACTGATCTTTTCTTTATTAAAATACCTCACATAGATTCCCCGGCCTTTCAGCGCTTCAAATATTTCCTTTGCCGGAACCGATTCATGGGCGGCAAATAAAAAATTGGTACAGGAATCTTTTACATCAAATCCCAGCGTCTCCAGCGCCTCTTTCGTGCGCCCTCTCGTCGCCATGACCTTTTTCAGATTTTCCTGAAAATAATCCTCATCCTCCAGTGCTGCTGCCCCGATGCGGATAGACTCTGTATTCATGGTGTAGGAATTGATGGATTCTTTTACATCATTCATCGCCTGGATCAGCGCTTCATTTCCCATGGCATAACCAATTCGCATCCCCGCCATGGAGCGGGATTTTGAGTAGGTGCGCACCACCAGCAGATTATCGTATTTCTGAATCAGGGGAAGTACCGTCTCACCGCCAAAGTCCACATATGCCTCATCTATGATCACCACAACATCAGCATTTGCCTGAATGATCTCCTCTACCTGAGAAGCTGCCATAGATATCGATGTGGGCGCATTGGGATTGGCGATCACCACACCGCCGTTATCTCCTTTGTAATCTGCCGGATCTATGGTAAAATCCTCCCTGATGTGGGGGCACTCATAAGGAATCCGGTAGACCTCTGCCCACACAGGGTAAAAAGAATAGGTGATATCGGGAAACAGCACCGGCTTCCCGGAATTAAAGAAGGTGAGGAATGCCAGGGACAGCACGTCATCCGAACCAACCCCCACAAAAACTTCTTTGTCTGAAATGCCGTGATACTCTGCCAGCGCAGCCGTAAGGGATGCGGCAGAAAGCTCCGGATACAGAGCAAAACGGCCCACATCCATCTTCTGGTGGGCCTCAAATACTTTGGGCGAGGGTGCATATGGATTCTCATTGGTATTCAGTTTGATGATATTTTTTTCCTGGGGCTGCTCACCCGGAACATAAGGTGTCACCTTCCGGACATTGGCGGCCCATTTCTTTGTACTATTCACATTTTCTCCTCCATTCGGTAAACCTCTGCCAGTTTTTCAAAGGCGGGCAGGGCGCGAAGGATCATTTCATGATCCACGCAATAAGCGATCCTCACATAGCCGGCACAAGCAAAAGAACTTCCCGGCACCAGCAGGAGATTGAATTCCTTGGCTTTTGCCACAAAGGCAGCATCATCCGGCTCCAGAGACTTGACGAAAAGATAAAAGGCTCCGTCGGGGCTGGCGCACTGGTAACCATAATCTCTCAGCTTTTCCACCAGCACCCTGCGGTTTTTGTCATATACTGCCACATCCACCCTGGCACCCACACAGCGGGCAATGACCTTCTGCTGAAAGGAAGGGGCATTCACAAAGCCGAGGATACGGGTGGCGACATTTGCGGCCGCCGCTACCTGCTCATAATCTGCCACCTCCTCCGGGATGACAAGATAACCGATGCGCTCTCCCGGAAGGGACAGCGACTTGCTGTATGAGTATCCTACAATGGTATTATTATAATATTTCGTCACATAAGGCACTTCTATGTCTCCGTAAACCAGCTCCCGGTAGGGCTCATCAGAGATCAGATAGATGTCCGTGCCAAACTCCCCCTGCTTCTTTTCCAGAACAGCCGCCAGATCCTTCAGTGTCTGCTCGGAATATACAACTCCCGTCGGGTTGTTCGGTGTATTAATCAGGACAGCTCTGGTCCTCTGGCTGATGCGTTTTTCAAGCTCTTCCAGGTCCGGCATAAAAGTACTGGTATCTGGTGGAACCACTACCACCCTGCCGCCTGCATTTGCCACGTAGTTGTTATATTCTCCAAAAAATGGGGCGAAGACGATGACCTCATCACCGGGATCAAGAAGGGTTTTCAGTATCACATTCAATCCGCCTGCTGCTCCCACGGTCATAACAATATGATCCCTGGTAAAATGGGTACCGAAATTCCGGTTTAAGTGACCGGCGATCCGGTCCCTCACATCCTCAAATCCAGAATTGCTCATATAACCGTGCAGCGTGCCGGGGTCTTCTTCCTGAATCACATCCAGCATCGCCCGCTTTACTTCCTCCGGCGGTTCTACACTGGGATTTCCCAGGCTGAAGTCATAGACATTCTCGGCACCGTACTTCTCCGCCATCTTTTTTCCCTCTTCAAACATGGCACGGATCACGGAACTTCCATGTACCAGTTTTTCCATCTGCTTTGAAATCATCTCTGTCTCCTCCTTCTGTACATCCTGTCTTCCATTATAATCATTTTCTGCCAAACAAGCAAGAACCCAGAAACTTTTTATATATTTACGACGTCAGACTATTCAAAGGTAATGCTCTCATAGGCATCCACCGTACCGTATCCCCATTCCCGGCTGGGAAATTCTTCCCCCCGTCTCTCAGCTCCCCGGATCAAAAGCTCCCTGACCGAGTTTCCGCTGATGGCATAATTAGAATACTCCTGCATAAACAGCGCCGCGATTCCTGTTGTGACCGCCGCTGCCACGCTGGTTCCCGTCATCGTTCCGTAATTATTTTTTGGCAGGGGACCATAAATGTTTACGCCCGGTGCTGTCACGTCCGGCTTAATGGTTCCGTTGGGGGTAAATCCCCGGCTCGCCTGAATAAAAAAGGCTTCGTCTACGGGATTGTATGCGGACATGCAGATCGAGCGCCGGCTGTTCCCCGGTTCACAGATCGTAATGTCCGGATCGGGTTTTACAAAATAAGTATCTCCCTCCAAAAACTGGGTGATTGGAAGCCACATATGATACCGTATATTGGGCTCAGTGGTATATATGCGGATTTTCCAAACTCCTGCCTTGCTGTTTTCAAACCGGAACATGACCACCTGGTCCCTAGCCTGCTGCTGTATCTCCCCTCCGATCACCTCCAATGTGGTATTTTCCACGACAAACCGGTGCCTTTCACGGATATACGCCGCCGCCCGGGTAATGCCAAGAGTATTTCCCCCGGGAGCAACGACGTCAAACTGAAGGGAGCCTGGTGTTCTCCACCAGAGCTCCGCCACAAATCCCAGGGAGGACTTTTCTACATTAATAGAAATCTCCTCATATTCCTGAGTAATCAGATAATGATGTCCGGCATTTCCCTCGTTTCCGGCACATGTAACGATACTCACCCCTGGCAGCATGTTAAGATAATCGATCATATTACAGAGAGGGGTCTCCCCTTCGTGATTTCCCAGATTTGAGCCCATCCCAATACAGATCGCCGCCTGCTTTCCAAGCTCTCTAGCCTTTCGCAGGATATAAGAAATTCCGCACATGATATCATTTTCCTGATAACAGGGCATGTTGCCGGGAACACGGTAGAATTCACGGTAGCTGCTCTTAGCCTCCTTGCATTTGACCACCACAAGCTGGGAGAGGGGTGCCACACCGGAAAAATCTTTTTCCGGCACCTCATTTCCTGCTGCCACTCCAGCCAGAAAGGTACCATGCCCATTATCGTCACGAGAGGGAAGCCGTGACAACGGTTCCTCATCCGCCAGGGCGGCATTGATCTCCTCTTCGGTATACTCCCTGCCATACTCAAAATCTGCCGGCGTATTTCCATCCCGGATGGTCTGGTCCCAAATAGAATAAATCCTTGTTGTATTGTCCGCATTGATAAATACCTCATGGGTAAAATCAATGCCGGTGTCTACAATGCCAACAAGGAAATTCTGTCCGTACAGGTCCAGATAAGGTTGTCTGCGTATCTTCAGCACCCCGGTCGCCTCCAGTGCCGCCTCTGACATCAGTCCATACACATGGGGTATCGCCCCATAGCCAAATCTGCCTATACTCTCGCTATTTATTTTTTCTTCTTCCTTATAGATAACAGCTCTATAATTATCTATCTCAGTAATACAGATGGGATCGTATCGCTGCTGAACAAACTCAGTATCTCGATAATAACTCAAAATATAGTCCAGCACATTATCCGAATAAATTGCCTCCTTGCATGTCATAAGAAATCTCCTGTAAATCCACAATTACTATATGATATGCCGGTTTTCACAAATTATCCGTTGCCCCGCATCTCGATCTTTGGAGCTCCGGTTCCCTCAATATACTCCTTGGTAATAGTCACTCTGCCGATCATGTCATCCTTGGGAATCTCATACATGATATCCAGCATAAGGTCCTCGATAATGGAACGCAGCGCCCTGGCTCCTGTTTTTTTCTTCATCGCCTTGGCTGCAATGGCGAGTATCGCCGGATCCTCAAATTCCAATTTTACCTCATCCATGGCAAGGAGCTTTTGGTACTGCTTGATCACAGCATTTTTCGGCTCTGTCAGTACTTTCACCAAAAGCCGTTCATCCATCTGTTCCAGCGAATATACGATGGGAAGCCTTCCGATAAACTCCGGTATCAGACCATAGGCACGGATATCTTCCGTTTCCACGTGGGAAAAGATATCCTTATCATCGTCAAAGCGGTCTTTCAGATCCGAACCAAATCCCATGCTTCCATGCTTTGTCAGTCTCTTTTTGATGATCTCTTCCAATCCTGGAAAAGCGCCGCCGCAGATAAATAAAATATGGCTCGTATTCACGGTGGTCATTGGAACCATGGCATTTTTATTTGTCGCCCCCACAGGAACTTCCACATCAGCGCCTTCCAACAGCTTCAGCAGTGCCTGCTGTACGGATTCGCCACTGACATCCCTCTGGTTGGCATTTTCCTTCTTAGCCAGTTTATCAATCTCATCGATGTAGACGATACCACACTCTGCCCGTTCCACATCATTGTCCGCATTGGCGAGAAGTTTTGAGATCACACTTTCCACATCATCCCCGATATAACCCGCTTCTGTCAACGCCGTGGCATCTGTGATCGCCAGCGGCACATGAAGAAGCTTGGCCAGGGTTTTCACCAGATAAGTCTTGCCGCTGCCGGTAGGTCCCAGCATAAGCATATTGGATTTCTCGATGTCCACGTCGCTGGCCAGCACGTGGTCATCACCCTCCAGCTCTGCCTTCTCCACCTCTTTCATGGCTATAATTCGTTTGTAGTGGTTGTATACCCCTACGGATATCACCTTTTTCGCCTGTTCCTGTCCCATCACATATTCATCCAGATTTCCCTTAATGACATGCGGCGCCGGAAGACGGTGTATATCCAGCACCGGCTCCTTTGCCCTTGCTTTCTTTTTTTTCGGTTTTACAGAATGCTTCGCCTGCATCTCCTCCGGCATTCCTGCAAAAGGACCAGCAAAATTAATAAACTCTACTCCCGGTATATTGGGCATCCCATTGAAATTGGGCATCCCCTGAATGCCGATCTGGTCAAAAGTTTTCTGCATACAGTCGGAACAAATACAAATATTATTGGGAATGGTGATCATTTTCTCCACCTTATCCTCTGTTCTGTGGCAGAGATAACATACCCGGTTATAGCCATCCCGGTCATTTGTATGATCTATCTGATCTGTTTTTGTAATATCCTCGCTCAAAATAATCCTCCGTTCTCTATAGTTGAAGTTCAAAAGGAACTGCTATCCCCAAAGATAACAGTTCCATTCATATGAAGCCAAGGTAAAAGATAACTTTTCCCTTGCTCGATGGCGGGTTCAAAGTCGCGCCACCCAGCTAAACCAATCATACTATATTTTTTTGTATTCGTCAAAGGCCCTCTTTTGAATCATCTTTACCATGGAATAATCTGGTCTCCACCATAGGAATCATTTCCGTAACCAAAAGGATTGCCACCATTGTTTCCACCGGAACCATTGCCGCTGTTTCTGCCATCCTGAGACCCGTTATCCAGTTCATCCAGTGTCTCGGAGCTCTTCAGGACCACCTTAACATCCTGCTCCTTATATTCTCCCTCCTGGCTTCTGGCTATGGTTACCGTAATCTCCGTTCCTGCCTTTGTATTGTTCACTTTGTTCTGCACCTGCTCGATGGAGGTCACTTTGTTGCCGTTGATCTTTGTGATGATATCACCCTGTTTAATTCCTGCTTTCTTGGCTGCACCACTCTCCGACACCTCAGAGATATAAATACCGATCGGGAAACCATAGGCTTCACTGACTTCCTCACTGATGGTCCGGCCAGTGATTCCCAAATATCCTTTCTCTTCATCTTTGAGTACTTCGCGGTTCATCAGCTCATTGATGATCGGAATCGCATCGCTCATAGGAATAGCATACCCGATTCCTTCCACTTTCGTATCGGCATACTTCACAGAATTGATACCGATGACGTTTCCGTTTACATCCAGCAGGGCTCCACCGCTGTTTCCCGGATTGATCGCCGCATCTGTCTGCAGAAGCACCATGGTATTAGAACTGGAGGAATTTCCGTCTCCTACCTCTACCTGTCTGTCCTTGGCACTGATATATCCCACTGTCACTGACTGGCCATAGCCCAGTGCATTTCCAATGGCAATCGCCATCTGGCCCACCTTAACATCTTCGGAATGTCCCAGACTTGCCACTTTGATGTTCCCTTTGGTCTCTGTTTTCAGATCGCCGACCTTTACTGATATAACTGCCAGGTCTGCCGTGGGGTCTGTTCCTTTCACCGTAGCTTTTGCCGTGGTATCGTCGATAAATGTGACAGTGATACTGTCAGCCCCTGCCACCACGTGATTGTTGGTTACGATCAACAGTTCATTGTTATCTTCTTTTACGATAAATCCAGAACCGGCTCCCTCTGTGGGATAACTCTGGCCAAAATAGGAAGTTGCGGTACTGGTCTCCGTGATGGAAACGATGGATGGCATAACCGTTTCAACAATAGAAGACACGTCTCCCGGACCTGCCGCTCCGCCGGACACCGCTGTAAGCCCGTTATCCGTCACAAATGGCTCTACAGTCCCGATGGATCCACTGGACTTCTCTGGTCCCCACACTCCGGTGATCTTCACCAGCCCAAAGAAACAAAGCGCCGCCACCACACCAAAGACCACTGCGGCCACAATCGTTTTTTTCATTCCGCCAGACTTCTTTTCCCTGCTCTTTTTCTCCACATTCTCTTCTGGCTTGACGTTCTGGAAGCGATACATATTATCCGAAGACGGCATAGGCTGCGGTCCCTCATCCACGGAGCCCGCCTGCCAGATGGTGCTGTCTTTCACCGGTTCCTGACTCTGTTCCGCTCCTTCATAATTTCTATTTTGTGAAAATTCCGATCCACCCTGATTATCTTCCTGATTCCAATTTTCTTCGTTCATGAAAATCCCGTCCTTTCTCGCCGGACTGTCTGCAACCTGCGGGCTGCGCCCGGTTCAATTATCTGACTTGATGTATTTTTTCCCCATCTCAAGTTGCATTATACCCATCAAATGTGTTTAGTTTGTGAATATATTAATTTTATATTGTGAAATTGCACAAAATAATTTATAATCTAATAAGTATATGATTTGAAAATATTACCTGATGTACTATATATTTCTGTAAAAGTATACCGAGTGTGTGAGAATATTCTATGCCTGCATTGGAATATCTCATACATTTGGCGCACCACCAAAATGAGCAAACAGGGCAGCAGCCCGGATTGCCAATGCTGGTGGTGGCTGCGTCACCAACATGAAAGACGAAAGGAAGGATTCAAATTGATAAAGGGAAACCAAAAATTACTTAATGTCATTCGTTTTATCATTGACGTACTTATATTGATATTTTCTTTTGTACTGGCTTACAAACTTCGTTTTGACGAAGAATTCAGTGTCCTGATCCGCTATGGGTTTATAAAGGAGCCTCTGGGATTCTATGGAACTCTGGAAGAATATATGCAGCTGTTGCTGCTGTTGGTCCCCTGTTATCTATTTTCCTACTATTTTTTCCATCTGTACGATCCCAAGCGGGTGACGAGCCGCAAATCCCAGATGTACAACATTTTCAAGGCAAATGTAGTGGGAATCCTTTACTGTACCGCAGGACTTTATTTTATCCGCAGCGGTAACTATGCCCGCCTTTTTATCATTATATTTGTAGGAATCAATTTTATTCTTGAACTTATTTTCCGTCTGCTCATCACGACGATCCTCCGCCGTTTCCGCCGGAAGGGACACAATCTTAAGCATATACTCTTGATTGGCTACGGACGTACTGCCGAGGGTTATATCGACCGTATCTGTTCCCATCCAGAATGGGGCTATGTCGTTCACGGCATCCTGGACGACAAAAAGCGCAATGGAAAATCCTACCGGGATGTTCATGTCATCGGTGATATTGATGATCTGGAGACCGTTCTCGCCGACAATTCTTATGACGAGATCGCCATCACTCTTGGCATCGACCAATATGAACGCCTGGAGGGAATTGTCGCTATTACAGAAAAATCCGGTGTGCATACCAAGTTTATCCCGGACTACAACAATATCATCCCCACCAAACCTTATACCGAAGATCTGGATGGGCTTCCGGTCATTCATGTACGGAATGTACCCCTCACCAATTCTTTCAATAAATTTGTAAAGCGAACGATGGATATCGCCGGCTCTCTCGTTCTCATTGTGCTGTTTTCCCTGCCGATGCTGGTAGTTTCTATCATCGTAAAGGCCACTTCAGAAGGTGAACTGATCTTCAAGCAAGAGCGGATCGGACTCCACGGCAAGCCATTTATGATGTACAAATTCCGCTCCATGGCGGTCCAGAAGGCTTCGGATGAGAAAAAAGCCTGGACAACTCCCGACGATCCCAGAGTTACCCCCATCGGAAAATTTATCCGCAAGACCAGTCTGGACGAGCTTCCCCAGTTTTTCAATGTACTCAAAGGCGACATGAGCCTTGTGGGACCAAGACCAGAACGGCCATTTTTCGTAGAAAAATTTAAAGAAGAAATCCCACGCTATATGATCAAGCACCAAGTCCGGCCAGGTATCACCGGCTGGGCACAGATAAATGGATACCGGGGCGACACCTCCATCCGCCTTCGCATCGACTGCGACCTGTACTATATTGAAAACTGGTCTGTGATGCTGGATATCAAGATTCTTCTGCTGACGGTGATCAAAGGTTTTATTAATAAAAATGCCTATTAATTTCATAAAAAAATTTAGATAACAAAAATACCCCCTTCCAAAACACAACGGGGGTATTTTTATGATCCAATATCAGGCGGACAGGCTGAAATTGGCTAGTCCAGCTTCTTGTTGATAAACTCGTCCCATTTGCCGTCGTCTTCTGCCTCGTCCTCATCTTCGTCAAATTCTTCCTCATCCAGCATTTCATCAAAGGCATCTGCCAGTGCTTCCAACGCTTCCTCATCATCGATCTGGAGAAGTGTGATCTCCGGCTCCCCTCCCTTGTCTTCGATCTCAATACCAAAAAAGTAAATCTCTTCGATGCTTTCGTCTACCGGAGTAAGAGCGGCATAATCATCTCCTCCCCATTCAAATATATAAATAACCTCGCATTCCAGCGTACTTCCGTCCTCCAGCTGCAGATCTACCTTCATTTCTTCTATATCTTCCAAATTAAATTCCGCCATGGATGAAACCTCCTTATATTTTAATCATTTATCCTATCATAACATATCATTTTTACCAGTTCAAGTTTAGATATTGACAAGATTCTATATTTTATATAAAATATTTTTCAACCCAGGCATTTTTTGATGCGGGGAACATAGCCCACATCAGGCAAATGGAACAGGAGGTGAAACAGATGAAATATTCATATCGAACAAAAGGGACCTGCTCGCAGCAGATCGATCTGGAAATCAACGATGATGTGATCACCAATGTTAAGTTTTACGGCGGATGCGATGGAAATCTAAAGGCAATCCCTATCCTCGTTGATGGACTTACCGTCGATCAGATCGTAAAAAAATGCTCCGGCATCCAGTGCGGTTTCAAAAATACGTCATGTGCTGACCAGCTATCCAAAGCAGTACTCGCAGCGCAGGCAGAATGTGCCGCCAAATAATCAGAGGCATACAGGCCCTGTACTGTTACAATCCGTGTGTTCGAAACCACCCACACGTAAAACAAAACTAAGGAGAATAAAAATGAAAAGTATAAAAATCATGTATCTAAGTCAGGCAGCTATGATCGCTGCCCTCTATGTCGTGCTGACACTTCTGGCAAATGCTCTGGGACTGGCAAACTATGCCATCCAGGTAAGATTTTCTGAGGCTCTTACGATCCTCCCCTTTTTCACTCCCGCTGCGATTCCGGGACTTACCATCGGATGCCTCCTGAGTAATATCCTTACTGGCTGTGCACCATTGGATATTCTATTTGGAACTCTGGCGACACTGACCGGAGCTCTGGGTACCTACGCACTGCGCCGCTTTGAGTGGATGGCGCCGCTGCCTCCGATCCTCGCCAATACCATCATCGTTCCCTGGGTGCTGCGGTTTGCCTATGACATACCAGATGCGATCCCCTATCTGATGGCTACGGTAGGAGCTGGCGAACTGATTTCCTGTGGGCTTATCGGAATGCTGCTGCTGCGCTCCCTCAAACAAATAAGGAAAAATATATTTAAAGTCAATTGACTTTTTCTATAACCTAATAGTATAATGCTTGTTAGAACTTTTGGAGGTACACATGAAAAGATATATACTAGCTGGCATTATACTTTTTTTTGTGCTGTCGGGAATCGTGATATTTAATCCAGCAAAGCCACAGCATAACTCGATCAATAACAAACCAGCAGCCTATGAATATTATTATAATGAAAATGAAGACGACGAGGAGGACTCTCTCTTGCCAGAAGATCTGAGTTCTATACTTTCAAACAGCCAGACAGTACCACTGGATACGATACCAAGCAGCAAAACCGTATTGGTAAACCGTGTCTATCTTCTGCCATCAGACTACATTCCGCCAAATCTCGTAGTGCCAAACGTAAAATTTAGTTTTACTTATTCTTCGGATAAGCGAAAACTCCGTAAGGTGGCAGCGGATGCTCTGGAAAGACTGTTCCAGGCGGGGGAAAAAGAACACGTTGAATTGTACGGTGTTTCCGGATACCGTTCCTATGCCCGTCAGAAACAAATCTATGATAAAAATATTGCCACCAGAGGACAGGCAGCTACTGACGCTGTGTCCGCCAAGCCCGGCAGCAGCGAACATCAGACCGGACTGACCATCGACGTATCTGCCCGAAGTGTAAATTTTCGCCTGGATCAGAGTTTTGGAGACACAACAGAGGGACAGTGGCTGGCAGAAAATGCTCATCTCTATGGATTTATCATTCGCTACCCTTACGGAAAGACCGAGATCACCGGATACAGTTATGAACCCTGGCATATCCGTTTCGTGGGAAAGACCATCGCCACCTATCTGTATGAAAATAAACTAACTTTAGAAGAATATTATGGTGTCGAGGATGCGGTAAAAGAAGATACCGTTAAAAACGAATCTAAACCCCGTGTAGACGTGGAAGATCCGGATTCTGTCAAATATGCCACACCAAAACCCACGATTAAACCAAAGGCAAGCGCTTCTCCAAAACCGACCAAAAAACCGGAGCACCCCAAGAAGGCAAATGAAAAACCGAAAAAGACGAAAAAACCGACACAAACCAAAGCGCCAGCTACTGACAAACCGACGGCTCCACCTGCAGCGACACCGGAACCCACACCAGTTCCCACTGCAGTGCCTACCAACCCGCCGCCTGCCGAGTCGTCCGAACCCACTTTTCAGGATCATAATGCCCCACAATAGAGAAAGGATTTCAACACATGAGAACGATACTATTAATTCTTCTTTACCTAATAGTCTGCATCATAAGCATTCCCCTTCTGCTGATGGAATGTATTGTACGAAAAATAAATAATAAAGCTGCTGCCGCATTTGCCATACGGATCGTACGCATTGTTTTTAATATTACAATGTTTCTATCCGGCTGTAAAAAACACATTTGCGGCCTGGAACATATTCCAACAGACAGACCTGTGATGTTTGCAGCAAATCACAGGAGCTTTTATGATATCATCCTGGCCTATTCATCCATTGCCGCCCATCATGTACAAGTGGCATTTATATCGAAGATTGAGATCAAGAAGTTCCCCATGATCGCCCAGTGGATGTATTTCCTTAACTGCCTATTTATGGACCGGGGCGATATGAAACAAAACATGGGCGTGATCTTAAATGCCATTTCCCTAATCAAGGATGGATACTCGATCTATATTGCACCAGAAGGCACCCGCAATGCCACGGATCATCTTCTTCCTTTTAAAGAGGGAAGTATGAAAATCGCCACCAAAACCAATGCCCCCATCATTCCTGTCTGCATTAAGAACACAGAAAATATTTTGGAAAACAATATTCCCTGGATCAAGAGCGGGGATATTTACATCGAATATGGCGAACCGGTTTATCCAGATCAGCTGGATAAGGAAGAGAAAAAACATATTGGCGCCTATGTACAGAATATCATTCAGGAAATGTATGACAAACCATATCCTGCTGCATAACAAAACGGAATTCTGTACAAATATTTCTTTTCATTTCCAGAAAAACATGTTACAATGAACGCATATGCTAAAATAAATTCTGACGTTCAACAGCGACTGAGAAAATATCGAGAAAGAGAGGCACGATAATCCATGAAAACATTTTTGATCGTACTAGGTATCATCCTGGCTGTACTCATCATTGTATTTATTGTATTATCTATCATTGGAAAAAAACTTCAGAAAAAACAGGAAGCATCCCAGTCCCAGATGGAGGCTGCCGCACAGACCGCATCCATTCTGGTCATAGATAAAAAACGAATGAAACTAAAAGAGGCGGGGCTGCCAAAGGTTATCCTGGAAAACACACCGAAATATTTGCAACGCTCCAAAGTTCCGATCGTCAAAGCAAAAATTGGTCCAAAAATCATGTCCCTGATGTGTGACGAGAAGATTTTCCCTCTTCTCCCTGTAAAGAAAGAACTTAAAGTCGTGATCAGCGGTATTTACATTATGGATGTAAAAGGATCCCGGAATAATCTTCTGAATCCTCAGGAAAAATTAGGCTTTTTCCAGAGGGCAAAGCTTAAAGCATTAAATAAAATGTAACCAGAGATTTTCTAAGCAATGAAAAACAGCATCTCACAAGCTGCTTCTTTTAACTTGTGAGATGCTGTTCTTTTATTTACGAAATACGACTTTTAAAAGAATCGGTGTTACAATCGTAGTAATGACCACCGTAATGATAATGGGCCCGTACAGTTCCTGCGTCATTAGCCCCACAGCCATTCCTTTACTGGCAACGATCAACGCCACCTCTCCACGGGAGACCATTCCCACTCCGATCTGAAGACATTCTCGGTTTGAATATTTCATGACCTTTGCCCCCAGTCCACAGCCAACAACCTTACTTAGTACTGCCACAAGACAAAGTAAAACTGCAAATATAACGATCCTTCCAGACATCTCAGGAAGCACTACCTCCAGACCGATGCTGGCAAAAAAGATCGGAGACAAAAACATGTAAGAAACCGTCTCAAACCTCTTACTTATATACTCGATCTTCGGACTGACAGAGATCGCAAGTCCTGCCACATAAGCTCCAGTAATATCAGCCACATTGAAAAAGTATTCGGAACAGAACGCAAACAGCAGGCAAAAGGCAAAGGCAATGATTCCATAACGGCGGTATGGTTTGTGCTCTACATTTGTCCATTTATAATAAAGCTTTCCTACCCCGAAGGCTACCACAAAGGCAAAGATAAAAAACAATACAATTTTCAGAAGCACCATCCAGATACTGGGACCACTCTGTCCGCCTTCGCCGCCAGTGCCAAGAGTCGTTATAATGGTCAATGCGATAATACCTAACACATCATCGATCACGGCAGCGCCCAGGATCGCATTTCCCGCGTCGGTATTCAGTTTGCCCATCTCCCGCAGTGTCTCTACCGTTATACTCACAGAAGTAGCTGTAAGGATCACTCCGATAAAGATATTACGATACATCACCAGATCAGCCGCGGCACCACCTCCATCTGTGAAAAAGTATGCCACCAGGTATCCTCCCAGACAAGGGACGATCACACCCATCAACGCAATGACCAGAGAGGCCAGGCCGCTCTTTTTCAACTTCTGGATATCCGTCTCCAACCCTGCGGAAAACATAAGAACGATAACGCCGACTTCCGAGAGACTCTCGATCATGCTCTGGGACTCCGCTCCTGCCAAAAGTACCGAAGAGAGATTCAGACAGGCAGGACCGATAATCAGGCCCGCCACAAGCGCTCCCACAACCTGGGGCATGTGAAATTTTTTAGTCACAAGCCCAAGACATTTTGTACTGATCAATACGAGCGCAATAAATAATAAGTATCCATATTCTTCCATTTCTACCTCCATTCGCGCACGCCTTTTGCGCATCTCACAAGTTTGAGCGTGCGCGCACAAACTTGCAGAGTGAAAATTTTTTTTCACTCTTTTTCCTCCTTACTTTAAACCAAACCCATTTTATACCCCTTTCTATCAAAAATCAATACAAAAATAGAATCGATTTCCCAAAGGAAACCAATTCTATTTGCTTAACTTTTCTTTTTATCATATTTGAAATGAAAAACTTAATTATGTTAAGCCACTCCTAATCTTTAATCAAACTCCGCGGATCCAGTTTTTACTTTATTAAATTCCGCTAAAATTTCCTGAGACGGAGCTTTGGTGACAAGACTGAAAATGACAATGCAAACAAGGCTCACAGCAAAACCTACGAGAAGAGAATAGATCCCTGTCACATTACAGAGCTTTTCTCCGTGAATCAGTGGAATGTAATCCCAAAGAATTACTGTAAGTCCGCCAGAAAGAATCCCCGCAACCGCCCCGGCAAAGTTTGTCCTTCTCCAGAACAGCGAACAGACCACTATAGGACCAAAAGCAGAGCCAAGGCCTGCCCAGGCATCCGACACCAGCCCCATAATGCTGCTGTCCGGATCCCATGCGATCAGAAATGCAAGAACTGCTACAATCATTACCGTAACCCGGCTGACTTTGAGAACGGTCTTGTCCGAAGCATCCGGCTTTACTACATTTTTGTATATATCCTTCGATACCGAGGACGCACAGACTAAAAGCTGGGAGTCCGCCGTAGACATAATTGCCGCGAGGATACCGCAAAGGAAGATTCCTCCGATAAAGGGTAATGCCAGATGTTCATTGAATACCTTATTGATCATATCTATAAATACACTTTCCGATGATGTCTTTCCATCTAGTCCCAATACCGCAGGAGCTAGGAAAGCCCGGCCCACCACGCCGATCACACAGGCAAAAACCAAAGAAATAAATACCCAGACGATAGCAATTACACTGGATTTTTTCAGTTCCTTCTCACTTTTTACCGCCATGAACCGGACAAGAATATGGGGCATTCCACAATATCCAAGGCCCCATGCCAGCTGGGACAGAATTTCCACAAAAGAATATGGCTGATCCGTCGCCCCATTGTAGAAAAGACTCATATAATGGTCATAGTTGGCCACACCTGTAGACTGTATGCTCTGCACAAAATCACTGCTGACAAATCCATATGCCACGATGGGAACCACAAGAAGCCCCACCAGCATAAGCATACCCTGGATAAAATCAGTGGTACATACCGCCAGAAAGCCTCCCATAAAGGTATAGACCAGGATCACCGCCGCACCAATCGCGAGGGAAATATGATAATCTACACCAAATACCGTGTTAAACAGCTTTCCTCCAGATGCCAGCGCAGAAGCTGTGTACACCAGGAAAAAGACGACGATTACCAGAGATGAGATACTGAGAAGCACTTTCTTCTTATCATGATACCGGTTTTCCAGGAATTCCGGAAGCGTCAGGGAATTCCCTGCCACGATGGTGTATCTTCTGAGAGGCTTGGAGATGAACAGCCAGTTTGCCACCGTTCCGAGGAACAAACCAATAGCGATCCACGCCTGTCCTGTTCCCATGGCATAGATGGAACCCGGAAGCCCCATAAGCAGCCACCCGCTCATATCCGATGCCTGGGCAGAAAGCGCCGCCACCCATCCATTGAGCCCGCGGCCACCCAGGAAGTAATCTTCTGTGCTCTTAGTCTTTTTCATCGAATAAATACCGATGGCCACCATTAGAAGTAAATATGCTGCAAAAGCAGACAATACAATAATAGAATCTGTTGACATAATATCCTCCATTCATATGTATTTCACTGTTTACCAATAAAATAAACAACTATGAATATTCTACCATATTCGGGGATTTTATGCTATACTAACTTTATGATACAAGGGTCGAAAAGGATTTCCCAGTTATTATAAAAGGAGGTTTTCATTGTATGGAGCGATTTGTTGATCTAATACACAATAAAAAAACAGGAAGAGAACTATCCGATACAGATATTCAGAATATGGTCCGCGGCTACTGTGACGGCAGTATCCCGGATTACCAGATGTCCGCCATGCTTATGGCGATCTGTTTTAACGGTCTTTCAGACCGGGAACTAACGACACTGACACTGGCGATGAGAGACTCCGGTCAGATCAACGACCTTTCCTCCATCCCCGGGGTCAAGGTCGATAAGCACAGTACTGGCGGTGTCGGCGACAAAACAACGCTTATTATTGGTCCTATCGCCGCGGCATGCGGCATTCCTATAGCGAAAATGAGCGGCCGGGGACTTGGCTTCACGGGAGGCACCATCGACAAGCTGGAATCCATCCCCGGTTTCCGAACAGATCTTTCCACAGAAGATTTTTTCCATGCCGTAAAGCATATTGGAATCTGCCTTAACGGGCAGACCGGTGAACTGGCACCTGCCGACAAACTGATCTATGCCCTGCGGGACGTAACCGCCACCGTAGACAGCATTCCTCTTATCGCCGCCTCTATCATGAGTAAAAAACTGGCGGCAGGAAGCGATAAGATTCTGCTGGACGTAACCACAGGAAATGGCGCTTTCATCAAAGATTACCAGCAATCTCTGGAACTTGCCCACAAAATGGTGACCATCGGTACGCAGGCAGGAAAAACCACAGTTGCACAGCTGACCTCCATGGATGAACCCCTTGGATTTGCCATTGGCAATAATCTGGAAGTAAAGGAGGCCATTCATGCCCTTCATGGAAATGGTCCTTCTGATCTTATGGAAGTATGCTATTGTCTCGCCTCCCATATGATCTCCCTGGGAAAAGAGATTTCTGTGGAGGATGCCAGAATACAGGCAGAAGAGGCCATCCACAGCGGCCGTGCCTGGAACACTTTCCTGGCAATGGTCCGTGAACAGGAGGGGGATATTTCTTATATGGAACACCCGGAACGTCTGCCACAGGCTTCTGTTATCTACGAATACAAGGCTGACAGGTCCGGCTATATCACTGGCATGGATACCGAAGGCTTCGGCACTGCTGCCGGCATTCTTGGCGCCGGGAGAAGTAAAAAAGAGGACAGCATCGACGTTTCCGCCGGTATTGTCCTCTGCTGCAAAGTCAACGATCACGTAACCAGCGGAGATACCCTTGCACGTCTCTACACTTCCTCTCTGGAACTTGCCCGGGCCGCTGCCGGAAAACTGGATATCTGCTATCAATTCGGGGATCGGCCTGTGACTACAATACAGCTGATCGGAGATGTTGTGATGTAGCTCGATGACACCGTCGAGCTGGATTATCCAGAATCCGGCGTATCGTGTCGCTTTTGGGAAACTTTCATCAAATATGCTGCTGCCTGAGTACCCGGCTTTTCACCATAAGATGTTTTATGCTAATTATCCGGCCAGAACACTGCTTCCCGTATGGTCTCTACCGGCTCTCCGGTCAAATCACGGATCTCTTCCGGCGACAAGCCTCTCTCCAGCATGCCGGCCAGCAATCTGCGGCGTTCCCAGGCAGCCCCTTCTTCCCTGCCTTCATTCCTGCCCTCTTTCCGGCCTTCTTCCTTCACCGTCGCCATATGCAGTTCTTCATCATATTCAAATATGCTCATCTGGATCACCTCCGCCCGGTTGGCTCTCAAGAATTCTTCCAGTACAACGGAATTAAGTTTTGGATAGTTTGACGCAGAATATTTTTCTGAGAATTTACTCCCCAAGCCTCGACGTAGCGGTGGCTACGTCGAGGCTTGGGGAGTAAAGCTATCAGGAAAATAGGCAAGTCAAACTGCCAATTACTTAATATTCGTTGTACCAGGATCCCTTCTTCTATGCATAGTACTGTCAGCTCCAGATTTGCTTCTTCCGTCTGCCGGTAAAAGGAGTCTGACAGGCGCAGGATCTTCCTCTCCGGCTGTTCCTCTGTTCCGTTGTAAAATACAACAAAGCGGGGCGACGGTATCTGGATTCTTTTCCCGGAATACAGGTCTCTCTTTTCTTTCTGGATCATTTTCTCATCTGCTAGAAAAAGTTCTCATTTGCGGAGCTAAAGAATAGCCGAAGGCAATTCTTTCGAGGTGCGCGGTTCTCAGCCGCACCTTTCTCATACAGTTTTGCTATGTAGAACAGGTCGCGCAGCGGCATATTGGGATTTACCGTAGACTGGTGCTCGTACAGGTTCAGCCGCAGGTCCACCACACAGGATACGTCGTTTTTTACCGACATATAGACAGCGTTTTCCAGTCCTGCCGCCTCCAGTTCCTCCGGGTCTGTGTATTGAGTACCGTTTACTGCATTGTACAGCTCAAGAAGCTCTGACTTGTCCCGGTACAGCATCCGGAATACAGTGTCTTTGTAGTTTCGTTGTGCTGGCGTTCCCGGAATCGAATCTGTTGGTATTTCTTCTCTTTTTTTCATCTACCCTCCGTCCTGCAGAGGGCTGCTTTCTCTCATTTTCAAACAACCTCCCTGCTTTTTTCTGATTTTAGGAATTAAGAATTGACGTTCTTTGAGAATAAAAGATTTTCATAGATAAAAGAATAGTAATGCTTTTTATTAACATAACATACAGGTATGGTTTTATCAACTGAATTGTTTAGTTTTTTATTCCCGTATAAGGAATTGTTATCACTTTATTAAAAAAGTGCTGCTGAGAAACGCGTACCTCTGAAGATTCACAAGTGATTCTTCGCTCCGCGCTTCGAGAACTTTCCTATAGAAAAAACCACCCTTCCTGCCACAGCATGATTTCACAGCTGTGTATACAGAAAAGGATGGTCTTATCATTCAGAATTTCTCCGCTACTTCTTAATCTTGATCTTCTTCGTGCCGCTCCATGACCCATAGACCTGCTTTTTTCCTTCCAGACGGTAAGCCCGGACGCGGAAATAATAGGTCTTTTTCTTTTTGAGTTTTTTGATTACCGTTTTGTTTTTGAAAACCGGCTTCTGTTTTTTTTCTTCCATTTCCTGGAGGTGCTGTAACAGATCTGGTAGCCTCCCACTCCGGCGGTTTTCTTCCAGGAAGCTGTCACGGTACCCTTCTTCTGTTTCAGTTTCAGGGCGGATACTTTTCCGATGCTGCCCGGTTCCGGCGACGGAGTAACTGTCGGGACCACAGACGGTTTTTCCGTGTTCCCCGGCTGGGATGGCGTTCCTGGCTCTGAGGTCGCCTGGGGCTTCTGGGTATTTCCCGGTTCCGGCGACGGGGTAACGGCCGGTTTCGGTGCTCCTGTCTCTTCCACTTTGCCATCTGAGGTGACGGTACCGGCATATGACCAGCTTGAAGCAGATATGGCATCTGACGATGCCTTAAGATTTAAATGCAAAGCCGGACGGACGGCGTAATACTTGATTCGGACATCGCTGCCACACCTTTGGACATAGCCAACGTTGCTCACGTAGGAAGCGTCATGACTAACGCTACCGGGCGACCGGAGCCAACAGTCATTCGCGTTTCCAGCACTCCCCATATCTCCTCCGGCTGCCGTATAGGCCGTTTTTACTGCCACCCTTGTGGCGGTACTACTAATAGAAGACGTAAACCCATATGCCGGATTTGTTACTTCTTCGATGGACAGCAGATACACCTTGTCCGTAGTATCGCTTCCGCCCTCCGTACCATATTCCGGGTTATCATTATTCACTACATTTGTCGGCTTAATTGCCTCACGTTCCTCTGACGTAAAGGCATTGTCCAGAAAGCCGGTTCCGCTGTAGTCCTTTTCTGCTTGGTTCGCTTCCGCTCCGTAGCCGTTCAGCCAGCTACGCATCGTGCAAATCTCCCAGGTGGCGTCTGTATTTGTTTCATTGTACGTCTGGCAGTCCAGGTTCTTATCCGCCACCAGAAAGGCATCGTCGCCCTCCACCGACAGCACCCGCCATTTAATCGGGGTTTTTGCATCGTTTTTATCCGCTTTGCCGTCCCCGTTGGTATCCTCCTGCCAGTAGTTCCCGAACCAGACGCAGTCCCATTCAGCCACATCATCCGAGGGAACAGTACCGGCATAGGACCAACTTGAATCGGATGATAGATTCAAATGCAAAGCCGGTCGGGCGACGCTAAAATTGAAGTAGACACGGTCGCCAGTCCTGTCGACATCCCCATTGCCGTGCACGTTAGAAGCGTTATTACTAGAGAAACCGGGCGACCGGAGCCACCAAGCATCAGGGTTTCCAGCACTCCCCATATCTCCTCCATCTGCCATATAGGCCGTGTTTACTGCCACCCTTGTGGCGGTACTATCCGTAGAAGACGTAAACCCATATGCCGGATTTGTTACTTCTTCGATGGACAGCAGATACACCTTGTCGGATGTATCGTTTCCGCCCTCTGTTCCATACTCCGGGTTATCATTATTCACTACATTTGTCGGCTTGATCGCCGACCGCTCCCCCGCCGAAAATGCATGAGTCAGGAAATTATTGTCACTGTAATCCTTCCCTTCCTTGTTCGCCTCTGCTCCGTAGCCGTTCAGCCAGCTGCGCATCGTGCAGGTCTCCCAGGTGACATCTTCCGACGTAACGTTATATTTCTGGCAATCCAAGTTCTTATCTGCCACCAGAAAGGCATCGTCACCCTCCACCGACAGCACTCTCCACTTGATGGGGGTTTTGGTGTCATTTTTATCTGCTTTACCGTCCCCGTTGGTGTCTTCCTGCCAGTAGTTCCCAAACCAGATACAGTCCCAGGTGGTGATGCCGCTACTGTCTGTGGTTGGATTTTTCAGCTCTTTCTTCCCGGCGGATTCCGGCGGTATCTCCTGGGTGGTCTTGAGAATACGTGGATTCCGGAGTGCGGGCTGCTCCACCGCCCGGCTCTTTGTCCCTGTTCCCAGGGGCAGAAGCCCTGCCAGCAGGGCACTGATGAGAAGCAGCGCCAGTGGTCGTTTACTCATTGTCTTCATATGCTAATCCTCCTTGTTTTGCGAAGCAAAATCCCTGCCATGCCTGCATGGCATGCCCTCCATGGCGAGACAAGCTCTGCAAGCAGAGCTAGGATTTTCCTCCTTATTCTTTCCTTTCTCATGATAGTACAAGGAATTTCTACTGTCAAATTAAGGCAGGTACTTTAAGACATTCTAATATCTTCCACCTGGCGCATGCCTTAGAATCTCATCGTCGCCAATCATCCAATCCGGTCATAATACTCATACAGCTTCTGCACCCCGTTTTCCAAAATGTAATAATGCCGTATGTAGGGGATCAGAAGTACAAAAAACATCAGGCACAGAAGAAGTACTGCCGGTTCCTGTATGATCAAGCCTGCCAGAATCGTGATGACCGCCAGCAGCGCAAACAGCACCGTCACGATCAGATGGATGAGCCTCTCATGCTGGAAAAACTGTATCTGAACCAGCATTTCCCTGCGAAATCTTTTCCTTTCACCGATATCTATCTCCCCCTCCGATGCACTCCGGTAATATTCTAAATAATGTTTCAATCGTTTTTCCATACTGCTCCCTCCTCAGTATAATAATGGTGTGGCTTTGAACCCTGCTTTATTCTGCGCCAGTCTGCTGACATGCCGGACAGTGGTGCCACCCAGCCATAACCAGTACAACAAATGATGCGGATTGCTTCGTTGTACTAATCCATAAGGATCACCGGCTGGCGAAATTCTTCCGGCAGCCTCTGCCCGCTAACTGCCATCGCCGCAGTACGGTACAGGTCCGCCGCCTTGATATCCTGAAATAACTTATCCCGCCCCTTCTTATCCAGTTCCTCCATATCTCTGGCAAGCCTGCCAAGTACCTTAGTTTTCTTTACGCGTTTTAGATTCACCGCCGCTCTGCGCCTCATTCCCAGCAGGCGTATATAGGGAAGGCTGTCCTCCCCACCGGATTCCTTTTCTATTTCAAGAAGTGTCTGGAACACGCACCGTTTGATTCTCGCCATCGTCATATTTTTGGTCTTGCAGTGGTTCGCGAAATCATCCAGCGACACCGCCTCGTACCAGTTTTTCCGAAAAGAGTTCGCCAATTCTCCAGAAAGATCTTTTATATCCTCCAGCCTTTCCCACCTGTCCCGGATGGCAAAAGAACACATCTGCCAGAAATCCTCAGAGCACAAAAAACAGGGAGCTTTTTTTAACAATTCCACCGCTCCTTCTGACAGTCCGGCAAAATTTCCCTTCCATATCTGGCTGCGCACTGCCGTTGCTGACAAAAATCCCTGCCCCTCCTGCTGCCCGGTCAGTTCTTCGTGGTAACCCATTCCCTCTCTTTTTATGGCCACAGGCTTCATAGGTGATCCCAGCCGCCAGGCCGACTTGATGTATTCGATCCCCAGGGTGTTATTTGGCATAAACAGCTGCTCTCTCTCTTCCTGCGACAGCTCCACACAATCGGCGTATGCCCGTTCTCTCGCCGCAGGGAAAGAAAATCCCTCACGGAGATAGCACCCAAGCTGTCTTTTATAAAGTTCCGGCTCCTCCGCCAGACAGCGTCCAGCCAGTTCCAACTGCTCCTGAACAGCTCCCTCGCTGCCAAAACAATAAAAATCTATGAAGGACAGGGAATCCAGCGCCAGTATTCCTCCTCTGGCAAAATCTTCAGCACTGGACAAACCATAGCGCACCGGAAGTTCAAACACCATATCAGCCCCTCCTTCCAGTGCCATGCGGGTGCGGATGTATTTGTCCACAATGGCAGGCTCCCCCCGTTGAACAAAATCACCATTCATCAGTGCCACCACCGTATCTGCTCCTGTTTTTTCACGAACCTGTTGTATATGAAACTGATGCCCCTCGTGAAAGGGGTTGTACTCACATATAATTCCGGCGGCTGACATCATGCACCAATCCTTTCCCATTATTTACATTTTACTGACTTTATGATATCATTACAATAACAAATACGCAACACCTGGTGATTTACATGAAACAGAAGAAATACATAATTCACAGAATATCAGCCGGGCTTGTCACAGGAATTTTTTCCGGGCTTATCATATGTCTTTACCGTCTTTTTATGAGCTTTTGTGACACCACCCTGAATCATAAAATCATCCCCTCTCTCCACAGCGGCAGCTTTTTCTATCCCGTCGCCTGGGGCGCAGGGTTATTACTCCTGTCCCGTTTTGTTTACTGGAGTATCTGCCTGGAACCAAAGGCAGAAGGCGGCGGCGTTTCCCATTCTATTGAGGAAGCCAGGGGCATAACCGATGCCAGATGGTGGTCGGTTCTTCTCGTGAAACTGATCTCTGCTCCTCTGTGTATCCTCGCGGGGTTTTCTCTGGGAAAAACCGGCTCTGCCGTAGAGATCGGAGCTATGTCCGGAAAAGGGGTCTTCCGTTCCATTCAATTTTTCCGCCGACACTACCAGCCACGTCTCTCTCTCCCGGAATACTGCTGTACCGGCGCAGGAGCGGGGTTATCTGCTCTTTTTTGTGCCCCGGTATCCGGGCTTATGTTCACCCTTGAAAAATTTCCGAGGCTTAGGGCGATCTCTGTACTAACCATCGCTGTCGGCTCTGTGTCTGCTTTTTTGGTAAGTCATCTGATCTTTGGAACCGCTCCCATTCTGGATACCATCATTCCTCTGCAGCAGTATTACTATTACCCCGCACTTGCCCTGCTTGGTATCCTTTTGGGTGTTGCCGGAAAATATTATGCCTTCTCCCTAAAACGATATGCAAAACTGCTTTCAAAGTATAATAAGCGCATCCATGGGATGCTGTGGAGTATCCTGTTTCTTCTGGCTGGTGTGGTGTGTTACTTTTTTCCCGCCATCACAGGACCTGGAAATAATATGCTCGCTGTTCTAAAAACGCCAGCTACTGCTTATACCACCCTTTTGCTGCTCCTCTTTGGAAAATATCTTTTCTCCATGATCTCCTCCGGCTCCGGGCTGCCTGGCGGAACCATATTCCCCCTGCTTACAGTAGGTGCCTGCATTGGTCAGCTCTATGGACTCGCTCTTTGCTCTCTGTTTCCTGGAACCGGCTTTTCTCCCTCCTGCTTTCTCCTGGGCGGCATGTCTGGTTTTTTCACCTCAGCTCTCGGTGCCCCTGTCACCGGCGTATTTCTTATGTGTGAATTTACCTGCTGTTACAGAAATCTGCTTCCGCTTTTTATCGTCTCTCTTTTTTCCCACCTCACAGCACAGCTCATAAATCACAAAACTCTGGCATAAAATATCCTATGATATTAACACAGCAATAGAGCTGAGCTTCCGCTTTTTATCGTCTCTCTTTTTTCCCACCTCACAGCACAGCTCATAAATCACAAAACTCTGGCATAAAATATCCTATGATATTAACACAGCAATAAAGCTGAGTTAGGAACGGCAGCCGGAACTTACATTGTGTTATGCACAAAAACCAGCGCCGAAGTGAGGTAATCCATGAAAAAAAATTCTCTCTATACTTATACGACAATGGAAAAACGTATCCGGGAGCTGGAAAAACAGTATCCTCCGGAATATTTTCGAGTAAACTCTCTTGGTATCACCCATGGCAAACGTCAGCTTTATTCCTGCTGCCTGGGATCTTACGAGGCGCCAGGCCAATTTGTCATAACCGCCTCGATCCATGGCAGGGAATATATCAATACCACCCTTCTCCTGCGGATTATGGAATATTACCTGGAACATTACGAAGGCTGCTACCGGGAACTCTGGAAGGAAATCTGCGTAATCTTTCTGCCGATGACAAATCCGGACGGTGTTTGTATCTCCATGTCCACGGAGGCAAAAACCTGGAAAGAAAATGGGCGGGGCGTGGATCTGAACCGAAATTTCCCCAGTGGTTTCGGCCAGTCCCCCGACCGGGCAAAAAGAAATCCCGGTGTAACTGCCGGGGATCAGCAGGAAACCCGGTGTCTCATGGAATTCGTAAACGGACTTACAAATCCATTGGGCATCATACACTATCACTCCCGCGGCAATCTCATCTACTATGACTACGATGTTCATGGCTCCCTGAAAAGCCAGATCACCACGATGGCCGCGGTTACCCACCGGGTGACCGGATACCGCCTCGTAGAAAACACCAAAGACACCCGCCCCGCCGGGGGATTTGGCGACTGGTGCGTTTATGAGAAAAAAATACCCTCCATCACCATCGAAACCGGTTTCCTGAAAACTCCAGTTCCCCGATGGCAGCTAAAGGGTATTATCGCTAAAAATCTATTTCTGCTTCGTGAGCTTTTTACCTGTATTCTGTAGTTCACCATGGAGCAGAATATATAACTCATACTGATCCAGAGGAAGCTGGTCCAGCCACATGGCGATCCGGTAATCCGCATCCTCAAAGGTCTTCATAGTCTGCCAGGTATCTGAAAAATCTACCTTCCAGACCCCTTCATTCCCACGGAGGTACACTGCCCCGATGGCATGGTCCATTTCATGGATATAGAGAAGATCTTCCTGCATCCGGTAAAATACAGAAGAATCCTTTACACTTGGTGCCTCCTGAAAGTCCAGACCTTCTACTTCGTCCTCTGTCAACTGCTGAGGTCGTTTCAGGTCTCCGCCCAGGTAATCCGTATTTTTCACCAGTGTCTTTGACAGAGAAACCATATCCGGTAAAAATTCATGGGCCCTGAAAAAACCTGGCTTAACATAATATTCACTGAGTACTTCCATGGAATCAAAATCATATTCCCGGATCAAACCCAGATTTTCCTCGATCTCAGGCACCAAAAAACCCGCCATGGCGTAGAGATGCCTGGTCTCTTTATCAAAAATGGCATTGGAGCGGATCTTTGACTTGGGACAGGGAAAACGCTTATACAATTTTACCGTTTTTTCATTTTCGTTGATCTCATAAAAACTGATATAACTTAATTTATCCTTGTCAAAAAATTTGACTTTCCGGCGTTTGTGCCAATGATTGTCGAAGACCATGATGTGCTTGATATTCGGCCTCTTTTCCTCCAGCTCCACCTCGAATACGGCGTGCTGCTGGTAAAACCACGGCACCTCACCCACAGGCTTTAACAGCTTATCTGCCATCTCTGTCCCTTCCCAGAACCGGGGATCGGCAAAAAGCCACCGGATCTCATCCCCACTCCAGTCAAAGGATGCCACAGAATGGATATTTCTCATGGATACCAGCATGGAATCCTGCTCTTCATCATAAGAGGCCGAATTGATGTGTGCCCAGTCCATCATATCCTGGTAGGTCTCATCAAAAAGATCCCCCAGCTTGATCTGATGCACAATCTTTCCATTTTCCCGGTTCAGTTCCAGGATCAGATCTTCGGAATGTTCTTCCAGACTGTTTCCCGCTGTCAGAATATTTCCCCCCGGTGTCTTTTCCTCCACGGTGTGATGGGCTCCATTCTTCACGAGATAAGTTCTTCCCACCCGTCCGAGATAGTCCATGTCATACATCTGGACTGAATGGGGATTGGTGAATGAGGGAGCAGAAATTTCCCGCTCCATAAACAGAAAACGTCCCTTTGACAACGGAAAAATACCATACCCTTTTGGCTTTCTACGCAGATAATAACGAATCTGCCCCTCATTGTCAAACACGCAGGGTTTGATGTCAATGCCTCCAGCAATCAGAATATTTTTAAATGCCGCCTTGTCATTTTTCTTTTTTACCGTTATGATATCCTTTAAGTCTTCTGGAAGAGACTCTGTAATAAGGGGAAATCTGCGATTGTCACACACCTGACCGTTTTCATCCACAAGTTCAATGACCACATCGGTGCTTCGTCCCGGATACAATCCCAGGATGGGAATACGGTGACGCTTGGCAGGCGGATACTCCGATATGAAGCTGGTATCCTCTGTATCTCCTACCACAGTAACGCGCACACCGTAATCCATAAGTGTAGTAAACAGCACAAGAGCTGTCAATGGTGCCTCCCCAAAGGGATTTACCACTGCCAGCATATTGTTAAATGTATATTTTTCACTTCGCAGCTGCAATTCCAAAAACCAGTCTTTTGCCTGAGATACGAGAGAATACATTTTCTTCGTCTTAATATTGGTCTTAAAGGAGTCTGCCTGTTCCCGCCGGAAAACCTCTTCATAGGCTTCCGATCCCCGGATCACCCATGCCTCCGGCCGAACTGTAATCGTCCCGCCATTGCTGTGATAGACTTTTTTTGCCCTGGCACCTCTGACAGTCTCAAATTCCCGCTTGCTGCGCTTAACCTTGCGTTTGAGCTTTTTGATTAAACTACTCATGCCTCTCTCCCCATATTCTCTCATAAATCTGCATTGCACATTCATAAGGAGTATGATCAACCGTATCCAGTATGATCTCAGGATTCAGCGGTTCCTCATATACAGAGTCCTTTCCGGTAAACTGTTGGATCTGTTTTTTGTACAATCCCTTCGGATCCCGCTGTCTGCAGGTCTCAAAATCCGTATTTACGTAGACCTCTATAAAGTTCCCCTCACCCGCTCTCTCTCTGGCAAACTGACGCATTGCCCGGAAAGGAGAGATAAAGGATACCAGTGTGATTACTCCCGCATCCTGAAACAGCGCTGCAATCTCACTGATACGACGGATATTTTCGTTGCGGTCCTCGTCACTAAAACCAAGATCGGAGTTGATACCACAGCGGATATTATCCCCGTCCAGACGATACACGGCCCGTCCTGCTTCATTAAGGATATGTTCTAACTCTACTGCCACTGTGGACTTGCCAGATCCTGAAAGTCCGGTAAACCACACTACAATCCCCTTCTGGTTCAGAACCTGGCACCGGTCTTCATAAGATACTTTTCCGTCATGCCAGATAATATTTTCGTTTTTATTGTCTGAAGCCATCCTTTTCTCCATCTCCCTGATCCATCATCGGAACAGGATTCCTTTGTCTTTAAGAAGCGTCCGGATCTTACGAATATTTTTCTCATAATCAAATTCACTGTCCTTCAGCCTCATATCCATTTTAATATCTGTGCTTACCTCATCGCCAATCCAGAAAACATCCATTTCTCCCTGAATCACCGCTTCCATGATCTTACGGTCACTCTCGGTCAGCTTGGTAGCTGTAACGATTAGAATCATCCCGGCATCCAGCATGAGATTTGCCACTTCGGCAAAACGCCGTATCTGCTCTTTGTGGTCCTCATCTTCGCCTGACTTCGTATCAGCACCTACCCCATACAGATAGGATACAATTCCCATGTAGTATACATATCTGCCACTGTCCAAAAGGCTTTTTTCCAATGCCTTTGCCAGATCCTTCTTACCGGTATTCTTTTCCCCGGTCAGCACGATCAGCTCCGGTCTCTGGGCGTAATGCTCGATTCTGGACTCCAGACTGATCTCACCCGTCTCCCATTTATAATTGCGAAGCATGGCACTGCTTCTGATATCACTTTCTTCATCTTCCAGCGCCTCGGTTATGATTCCGCCTCCGGCAATCTCATAATTGTCCACGATGACAAATCGGCTCGTGCCGGCGCTCTCCTTTACCGTATCAAAGGCAATCGGCTTATCGGTCTTTAGAATAACCTCTGCCACCTCATGTTTCTCCACCGCCTGCTTCGTATCCGTAGAGGAAAGATTGGAGGAATCAATGACTCCTTTGACCTCTTCCACCTCTACTCTGACCTTTTCGCCGCCGATCTTCAGGAAGTATAATCTTCCTGGAACAAAATCTTTCTTTCCCAGCCAAAAGATATTAGCCGAGATCCGTGATGCCGTCTTGGGCTGTGGCTCTCCAGCGATCGCCATCATTTCCCCACGGGTTATATAAATCTGCTCCTTCATGGTGAATCCGATCGCCATACCAGGCTTGCCCTCTTTGATGGGGTCGGTATTAAATGACTCGATTTTATTGATATGGCTCTTCTTGCCGGAAGGGTAGAAAATAACCTCCTGCCCGGCACGGATCGTACCGGTCTCGATGGTTCCCGCCACGATTCTCCGGTCATCCCCGTTTCTCGTGAATTTGTATACATCCTGCACTGGCATACGGAATGGCTGCTTGTCATGTTCTTCCTCACATTCAAAAGCATCCAGCACTTCCAAAATACACATTCCATCGTACCATGGCATTTTATCGCTCTGCTTTACGATATTATCTCCCTGGAAAGAACTTACAGGAAGGACAAACTTCGGTGTAATATTAATCTGTTTTAAAAATTCAAGATACTCATTTTTTACCTTCTCAAATACTTCCTGGCTGTAATCCACCAGATCCATCTTATTGATCACCACAGCAATCTGCTGAATTCCCAGCATAGACAGCATATAAGCATGCCGCCTGGAATTTTCCTGGACACCTTCTTTGGCATCAATCATAAGCAATGCTGCCTGGGCACGGGAAGCTCCTGTGATCATATTCTTCAAAAACTCGATATGCCCCGGCGCATCCAATATGATGTAATCTCTTTTTTCCGTCTTAAAAAAACATCTCGCCGTGTCTATCGTGATCCCCTGGGACTGCTCGTCCTTCAGGGCATCCAGCAAGAATGCGTACTCAAATGGCTTTGCATTTCTGCGGCAGGTCTCTTTTACCTGCTCTAACTTTCCTTCGGGAAGGGAACCGGTATCTGCCAGCAGGCGTCCCATAAGAGTGCTCTTACCGTGATCCACATGACCGACAATGACTATATTCATGTCTTCTTTTTTATTCATATCGCAATTGCTCCAATCCTTTTCTTGATATGCTGACACTATCTGTCATATGTCCGGACACAAATAAATTTGTGCCGGCCGCATGACAAGCTCAGTACATAACATGTGACCTGTGCTGCCGCACAGGCGGCACAAACAATTAATTACTACGTGTGACCCTGTGCTTCGCACAGGCACATTCGTACTCCGCTTCGCTACGTACTCATGATGTCCGTCGCTCAAATGTCAGCGGCAAGTTTACTTGCCGCTGCCGCTCTCGCGACTTTAGTCACACTTCACATGTATCCTTCTTTGCGCAGTTCTTCCAGACCGCCGCCTCCCTCTTTATCCTGGGCGCGCCCGGATCTCTCAGCGATATTGGCAAATTTTCCGGTTTTCAATTCTTCTATGATCTCTCTTACATTTTTTGCTGTGGAATCTACCGTTCCGGTGCAGGGGGCGCACCCAAGGGAGCGGTAGCGTTTTCCATTGCCCTGGTCAAAATACAGCGGAACAACAGGAATATTTTCTCTCTCGATATACTCCCAGATATCCAACTCTGTCCAGTCCAGCAGAGGATGCACACGTACGTGGGTCCCCGGTGCAAAATCGGTCTTGTACTGGTTCCAAAATTCTGGCGGCTGGTCTCCCACATCCCAATCATTGTTTTTATCTCTCGGTGAGAAATATCGTTCTTTGGATCTGCTTCCTTCCTCGTCTGCCCGGACACCGACGATCACACCGGTATACGGTTCAATGTTGACATCCTTTTCGTAAACTCCCTTCCCGTGATTAAAACGGTAACGGGGCCAGCTGGCATTGAGGGTATTGGTCAAAGCTTCTGTTTTCAGCGATTTGCAACACTCCAGATGGGTGGCATTTCCATCCGGAAACGTAGCCTTTTTCTCCAACGCCTCGGTGTTTTCTCCGTAAATCATATCCAGATTCCACTCTGCCGCCAGGCGGTCTCTGTATTCAATCATCTCTTTGATCTTAAAATGGGTGTCCACATGTACGAGGGGGATTGGAACATGTCCAAAAAAGGCCTTTCTGGCAAGCCAGAGAAGAACTGTGCTATCCTTTCCAATCGACCAGAGCATACACAGATTTCCCAATTCACTGTATGCCTCCCGCAAAATATGAACACTCTTATACTCCAACATATCCAAATGGTCCACGGCGTTTCCTCCAATTTTGTTATTTTAAAATGTCAGGGCCATAAAGTCATGCTTTTGCATGCAAACATGAAACACATAACCTTGTACCCTATATATCATTTTGTCATACTATTGTTATATTTTACATAAATGTTACAATTATGTCAATTTGCAACTATTTTCCTTTTTTTACACATTTTTTTAATCTCAGGTCCTACCAGCCACTGAATCGGGCTCACGAAAACCTATTCTATTCGTTCACGTTGCTTTCTGTCACCTCTTCTGTGTCACGATCATGATACAACGCATACACAATCCCATCACTCATCACCACACGCCCCTGATACTGCAGATCCTCTAAACTGTAGTATACAGAAACTTCGCTGATCTTATAACTGTCACTTTGAAATTTTTTTGCATATTGATTGATCGATGCCTTCGCCATAAATGGATACAGAGGATTCCTGAACATCACTACACTGCCTCCAAAAGTGATGAGCACTCCCAGCAGACAGCATAGAATCCCCACAGCCAGCGGCCTTTTTTTCTGAATCAGCACCCTCACCAGAAAACCTCCGGCAATGCCAACAGCCATAAAAATAATTATCACAGGTAAAATAGACAGAATTACTTTTAGTTTGGAGGTTTCCACGATGCCTACCGAACTGGATCTTTTCTCTATCAGCTGGTACACAATGCAGATCAGCATGGAAGCACCCGGCACCACCCATGCTAGTTTTTTCAAAAAAATTGCTGACAATGCTCCGGCGACTGGCAGAATCACTACCGCCTGAGGGATATCAAAATACAGATACAGCTGCATATACTCCCACAATCCTACCAAAGACAGCAGAATAATGAGCAATCCTGCTGAAATCTTTTTGAGTCGTTCTTTCATTTCCATTCCCTCCATGTCTATCTTTCTATGCGTTTACCTGAAGCAAAATAGGAATCATAAAAACGATGGCAACAAGAATGAGATTCACAGCTGCTGCCACAACCCCCATGACCACCCGTTTCAGAATGTCCTCGCACGGCAAAAGCACAGCATTGACCACCCACTCCGCGATCACACAGATTCCCCATATACTGTAAAGTACTACTCCGGAAAATCCCCCTGATCCAGTCAGAGCGACACCGACGATCAGAACCACCATGTTGAAAATGACATAGAGGATAAAATGATTGTCAGTGCGGGAAAGTTTTGCAAGGATCACACTGGCAAGGGAAAACATTGCCGCCGACATAATATAAAAGGCATACATGTCCAGAACCTTACCAGAAGTGATCTGCCATATAAGCCCCACCACCAACAAAACCAGAGCAGTCAAAAGCCGAAATCCCGGTGTCGCCATTTTTTGTGTCTTTTCGTACATATTGTTCTCCCTTCACTTCGTATTGTGCCCTCATGTTATATTCACGCGAATTTGATCTGCCAGTTCCCGGATGTTGCGGATTCCCACCAGGCGGATACCAGACAAATCCAGCCCTCCGCTTTTTTCGATCATTTTTTTATTTGCCTCCGGCAGAATACAGGTCTGATATCCGGTTTTCACTGCTTCCGCCACCCGTTTTTCTGCCTGAGGAACCGCCCTCACCTCGCCCACCAGACCTACCTCGCCAAAAATCACGGTGCGGTCATCCATGGCTCTTCCACTGTGACTGGACATGATCGCAGTAATGATGGCAAGATCCAGCGCCGGTTCTGTGATCCTCATTCCACCTGCCACATTGACGTAGGCATCACTGTCTGAGAGACGGATGCCCAGACGCTTCTCCAGCACTGCGATCAGCAGGTTGATCCGGTTGTAATCCGTCCCCGCCGCCGTTCTCCGTGGCATATTAAAATAGGTGTGACAAACCAAAGCCTGAACCTCAATCATAAAAGATCTCGTTCCTTCCACCGCGCATGCCACCACGGAACCGGACTCACCCACCGGTTTTCCCTGCATCATATATTCAGATGGGTTGGGTACCTCCACCAGTCCTTTTCCTTTCATCTCAAATACACCGATCTCATTGGTGGAACCAAACCGGTTTTTTACTCCCCGCAGGATACGGTAGGCTGCCGCTGAATCTCCTTCAAAATAAAGCACCGTATCCACCATATGTTCCAGCATGCGGGGCCCTGCCACATTTCCTTCCTTTGTCACATGTCCCACGATGAAAATACTGATTCCCCTGCTCTTGGCGATGCGTAAAAGGATGGACGTGATCTCACGCACCTGGCTGATACTGCCCGGTGCCGCATCGATTCGCTCATCGTACATCGTCTGAATCGAGTCCACAATGACCACCGCTGGCTGAACCTTCCCAATGGCATGATCGATGTCCGAGATGTTTGTCTCCGACAAAAGATAGATGGAATCAGAAAATTCCCCGATGCGGTCTCCTCTCAGCTTGATCTGCTTGAGAGATTCCTCTCCCGACACATAAAGAATCTTCTCGCCCTGGTCAGAAAGCATTTTACACATCTGCAGCAGAAGAGTTGATTTGCCAATGCCCGGATCTCCCCCCACCAATACCAGCGAACCAGCCACGATGCCACCTCCCAGGACCCGGTCAAGTTCCCCGATGCCAGTCATCATCCGGTGCTCGTTTTCAATGGTAATATCCTTTAATCTGGTAGGTTCTGCCTGTCCGGCTCTGGAGGCCACTGCCCCTGTCTTTCTCCCTGGAGCACCGGTATCCGGCGCCTCAACCAATGTGTTCCACTCTCCACAGCCAGGACACTGTCCCTGCCATTTTCCGGTCTCCGTACCACATTCTTTACAATAAAATATGTTCTTTGCCTTTGCCATAATTTCCTTTCAACATTGACTAACAGTGGCGCCAATCTGAATCCACAGATTGGCGCCGTTCTCAGTTCAGGTAACTATCATTGTTTTAGTACTAACATTTACTTACCTTGATATCTGCCTGTTTTCCTTCATCAAGTTCGATGCTCACATTGAGCTTTCCTCCCAGATTGGTCTTCATCGTTCCCAGCTCATTTCCGTCAAGCATTACCTTGTACTCCTGTGATGGCTCAAGCTCCAGTGTAAAACTTATGTCCTCTGCTGCTTCCACCACAAAAGATACATCGTTTCCATCATCCACATAATTTGTAACGGCGCTTCCAGGGACTGACTCATACACAAACAGACCATTTTTCTCCAGCTTTGTAATCTCCCGAAAGGTCTTCACCTTATACATATCTCCCTGATACTCAAAATCCGATTTCTTTGTCTTTGAATCCAGAAGATAGTTTCCAAAACTGAGAGAACCATCGTCCTCCTTGCGGATCATTTCCTCAACTACACCCATACCAGTATCCTCCTTAGTTTCTTGCTGATTATATCCTCCTGACCCTCTTACAGGCAGTTGATCTCTACTTCAATTATAACAAAAAAAACATGCCAATGCCATCATTTTTTTATGAAGTTTTGAACATAAATTTTCCCCGATTTTACAGTGATCTTAACGGTATCGCCAATCTTGACCGCCCCATTGACCAGCTCTTGTGCCAGAGCATCTTCGATCTGGTTCTGGATGGCACGGCGCAAAGGCCTGGCTCCGTAGTCTTTGTCAAATCCCTTCTCTGCTACAAATTCTACAACGGATTTGCCATAACGGACCGTGAGATCCATCTGCTCTTTTGCCCGTAGACGGAAGCTCTCCAGCATATGGGAAGCAATATCGGATATATTTTCTCTGGTAAGGGCATGAAATACGATAATTTCATCAATACGGTTGATAAATTCCGGCTTAAAGAGATGTTTCACCTCTTCCATAACTCCCTCTTTCATCCGCTTATGATCCTGCTCTGCGTCTTCACTGGAAAGAAAGCCAAGGGTTTTTGGGGAAATGATCCGGTTCGCCCCGGCATTCGAGGTCATGATAATGATTGTATTTTTAAAATCCACCCGGCGTCCCTGGGAATCCGTCAGATGACCGTCTTCTAAGATCTGCAGCAGCATATTGAACACATCCGGGTGAGCCTTCTCGATCTCATCAAACAACAGCACAGAATAAGGCTTTTGACGCACTTTTTCACTGAGCTGCCCGCCCTCTTCATAGCCCACATATCCCGGTGGGGAACCTACCATCTTGGAGACGCTCTGCTTTTCCATATATTCTGACATGTCGATGCGTATCATATCTTTTTCTGAACCAAATACGGCCTCCGCCAGTGCCTTGGAAAGCTCCGTTTTCCCCACTCCCGTAGGTCCAAGAAACAAAAAGCTGCCGATGGGACGCTTCGGATCTTTCAGACCAACCCGTCCCCGGCGCACAGCGCGGGAAACGGCCTCCACCGCCTCGTTTTGTCCTACCACGCGCTCATGCAGAATGGTCTCCATCTTCTGCAGACGCTTTGTCTCATCCTTTGCCAGACGGCTCACCGGAATCTTCGTCCATGCCGATACGACCTCGGCGATCTGCTGTGCCGAAAGTACCTGTTCTTTCTTTTGCTTTTTCTGCCATTTCTTTAATTCTTTATCAAGCTCTTCCCTGGCATCCTGCTCTTCGGCATGGATCTGCAGCACCAGATCCATATCCCCCTTGATCAGAGCTTTTTCCTTGGACTGCTCCAGTTCCCGGATCTTATCCTCCAGCTCCGCCGAAGCCTGCCCCTTTTTCACCGCCTGGGCCAGTCGAAGCTTTGCTGCCGCCTCATCCATCAGATCGATGGCCTTATCCGGCAGGAAGCGGTCATTGATATAGCGATCGGATAATTTTGCCGCCGCTTCCAACGCCTCATCGCTTATCTTAATCCGGTGAAAACTCTCATAACGCCCCCTGAGTCCCCGAAGCATACCAATGGTCTGTACCACCGTCGGTTCTTCGATGACCACTGGCTGAAACCGGCGCTCCAGTGCCGCGTCTTTTTCAATTCTTTTGCGGTATTCCTCTCTGGTAGTCGCGCCGATCACCTGGATCTCTCCACGGGAAAGCGCCGGTTTCAAAATATTGGAGGCGTCGATCGCCCCCTCTGCTCCTCCCGCTCCGATCACGGTGTGAAGTTCATCTATAAATAATATGATATTCCCAGTGGAAATAGCTTCTTTTACAGCACGCTTTATCCTGTCCTCGAACTCGCCCCGGTATTTGGAGCCCGCCACCATGCCCGACAGATCCAGGGAAAGAATGCGCTTTCCCGCCATAGTCTCTGGTACAGAGTTCTCTGCGATCCGGATCGCCAATCCCTCAGCGATCGCGGTCTTACCCACTCCCGGATCGCCCACCATACAGGGATTGTTCTTTGTCCGCCGGCTCAGGATCTCGATCACGCCTGCGATCTCCTCATCCCGGTTAAATACAGGATCCAGACGCCCCTCTTTGGCGTATTCCACCAAATCCCTGGAATACTGGTCCAGCATCGGTGTCTCTGACTTCCCTTTCTTTCCAGTGCTGCGGTTCCCCGAAAGCTCAGCCTTGGCAGCATTTAAATCCGCCCCCATGGTCAGCACCACATCCACAAACATTTTCTGGAGATTTGCTTCCAGAGTTCTTAATACCATAAGACCGCCGGTATCCCTGGCCTTTAAGATTGCCAGAAAAATATGCTCCGTCCCAATGCTGGAATCCTCATTTCTCTCTGCAATCTGCTCGGCGGAAAGGATGATCTCATCAAACCGGGGCGTGACATCACAGTCCTTGCGCCTTACCTTTTCCGGCGCAGCGCCACCTGTCATGTCCTCCAGGATCATCTCAATATCCTGCCGAATCACTCCATTTTCCTTTAATATTCTGGATGCTGTACCGCTCACTGCGCTCAGGCCATAAAGAAGATGTTCCGTCCCAATGGCAGTAGTTCCCAATTTTGCCGCGATCTCTCCTGCTTTCGTCAGAGCTCTTTCTGCACTTGCTGTAAAATCTCTCTTCACTGTCTCTACTCTCCATTTCTTTTATCAGAAATCCATATCATCCAATTCCCTTTTTCCCCTGCCAAGCTTTCTTCTCAAAACCATATTTACGATCACGATCAGCAGTATAAGTATGATCACTGCCATACTAACCAGCGCCGCATAAAGCCATGCTCCTGATTTCGGCATGAATTCCTTTTCCTGGGCAACATTGCCGCCCTTATTGACCTTCTGCGTCATCGTCCCGGTATAGCGCTGCACCGTCCGCTCCATCCGGTCATACTGATAGAGCACCGGTTCTGTCTCCGTCCCCTTGAGATACATCAAAAGATAATTATTATCCAGGTCATTTTCCATCGTATAGGCGGTGACACTTTTCCCCTCCAGATCCACAGAAGTTTTTACATAACCGGAGGGAAGGATGGAGTCATCCTTTACGTCCACCACCTGAAACTGGTACTGATTCTGGATAAAGATCGATCCCTCTTTTTCATACACGGAAAAAGTGATATCAGATTTCCCCTTTTCCTGCTGCTCCCGAACCCGTGTCTCTGACTCGCTCTCTTTGATCACTTTGAGCTTGTACACCCGCTTGTCACCGGATTCTGCCGTCACTACAATCCTGACATCATTCTCACCCAGCAGCAGTTCATCATTATTTTTAATCCTGACGGCGGCTTTATTATGCGCCGCAACATAATTAAAATACAATAAATTCGTGTCACAGTCAACCTTTACCGTGTATTCCAACACATTCGTATCGAATTTTGGTGTCATGGAGAGACAATCAAAACGTAGGGACTTCAATTTATTGTTTGTACTCAAAGAGGGAGCTCCAGTAGCCACCGGCACCGGCGTCACAGCAGCCGGATCCGGCGTTGTTTCACTGCTTTCAGGCTCTTTCACCGTGAGGGTAACACGATTTGCAGATACAGAAAAAGAATCACCCTCCAGATTTTTCACCGTCATTCTCCTCCCCATCTCAATGGCTCCCACTCCCGCCTTTAACGCCTTAAAACGCAGAGAATAGGTACGCTTTTTCACCTCGTCCTCATTTCCAGTGGATGAGATCTGAAGAACGCCATCTTCTCCGCTCACCTTCCTGCCACCACTGACAAATTCCATCATGGAGGCATCATAAAGCACTTTCATCTCTACATCGCTGAAAACCTCGGAAGAAGTCACACGACATACAACGGTAAATTCACTTCCCGTTGAAACCTCAGAAGTGCTCGTTGTAAACTCCACCGTGGCACTCGCCGCCTGCGCCTCACCAGGTATCAGCAATAAACCTAGAACAGTCACAAGCAGCATAACACCAAATACAAATTTTCTTTTCATAAACTACCTCATACTTTTTTATTGGGGCACCGGACAATTTGTCGCCGGCATATTTTCATACACAGGAATAGAAAATACCAGTGGTACCGAATCCAACATACCGTTATAGGCATTCTTCGTCTTCAGCGCCTCGGAGTTCGCCGCTTCCACATTTGTCATATACTGATGATTGTAGGTATTATTCGGAGTCACATTGAATTTCTGTAAATACCCGGTATTCTGTCCCCGGTTGATATAATTGCTTCCAATGTACATCGCCCCTCCGACGATGGAACGGTAACGGTTATTCCATGGACGGAGAAATGTAGTTCCAGAGCTTGCCCATTTCAGGCCATTCAATATCGGCGTTGCCCCGCTGTAGGCACCAATATTGTAAAAGTTAAAGATCCCTGGATAGTTCTCGGTGGTTCCTGTCACCGCCGTACTGGTAGAAGATGGTCCCGTCACCACTTCCTGCTTGCTGCGGGAGGCAAGATGATAAGGGCTTACACCGGACTCCTTTGCGGCCTGCAGAAAAGCATCGGCATAGCTGATCCGCTTTTCCGCCCCGGTGACATCGTCAACATAAGAAAATGTGGCATTGGAAAATGGTGTATTCTTAAAGATCTGGTTGATCCCATCCATTGTCTGATACTGGGACTGGTATTCCAGCTGTTCAAACTGAAAGATTCCCTGGGTAGTCAGGAAATTACGCGGATCCATATAGTAGCTGACTGCCTGTTTGGAGGCCGCCACCCATGTACTTCCGTCGAATACTGTCCATTTACCTGTAGCTGGGTCATAAGCTCCCTTTTCCATGGATTTCCACGCCGCTGACTTGGAATTGGAGATCAGGCTTACCCCGAGCTTCGATTCCGCTGCCACAGCAGCATTCCAGTCAAGCCCGGTCTTGTATGCCGTAAACTGCCAGTAAGGATAGGCCGCGTGAAGCTTGCGCAGAGAATCCTTGTAGGAATCAGGAAATCCCTGTCTGGTCATCTCTTCCTCAAACTGTTTCTCGCTCAGTACAGTTACTGCAACTTTTTTCTGCACTCTGGTCTTTGCCAGCTTGATATATTTTGCCTGTACATAACCATAGTAGGTCTTTCCATAATAATCATATGAAATGCGGTACCACAGCTTTTTCTTCACGGTTCTTACTTTGAGAATCTGGATATACTGTTTTTTAGCCAGGACCATAATCCGGCCGTTTACCTTATAGTAAGGATTAGAGTTCCCCGGTTTCTTTCTCACACGAAGCGCCGTCTTTACCCCAGTGACGACACCTCCTGCCGCTTTCTTCAAAACCGGTTTCAGGTCCGTGCTTTTTATGTATCCCTTTCTCGTTTTTTTCTTGTATTTAAAACTGATTTTAAACCATTTTGTGCTGCCTTTGGTTTTCTCTGCTATTATTTTTACACTTTTATTCTTTTTTAAAACAACATTTTTCTTATTTACCTTTAACGATTTACCAGAGGTATTCTTACAGATCGTCCGGGTTTTTTTCAATTTTGCTGGTACACTGATCTTTTTGTATGTGGTCTGTGTACGGTAAACCGTTACTTTTGCCGGCTGAGGCGCCGGTGTGGGCGAGGCTGGCGCAGCTGTTGGCGCTGTGGTTGCCGCCGACGGAGATGAAGATGGCACCGCCGTAAAAGAAATGTATTTGGCCGCCACATAGCCCTCCTGTCCATTGTAAGTGATCTTATACCATGTCCCATTGGCATCGGAGCCGGCTGCCGTATCCAGTACCGTAACCTGACTGCCATTGGGAATCACCGTCAACACCGCCGTCCCGGTTCCCACACCCACCCGCATATTCAGCGGATCACCTTTATCTGTCACTACCACTGCTGTCTGGTCCGCATATGCCGGACCGCCTGCCTGCAAAAAAATAACACCGCAAAACAGGATGCAGATCATCATTCCTACTATCCATTTACCCTTCATATTTATCGCATTCCTTTCTTCTAGTACAACTTAGTGTCCTTTGTATGGTTGTGCTATAAAATAAATTCTCGCATCTGTGATGTCAGGTGGCGTCTCCATATCCTCTCCAAAACAATCCCTAAGTTCAAGGCCTGCCTCCCTGAGCAGCTCCCTGATCCTATCCGGAGAATATGCCCTCTGCCGATGGCACTCATCACACCGCTCATACTGCCCGCCTCCAGGCTCTCTAATAAACATCGTCAGCATGTACTCGTTGATTTTTGTCACACCGTCGTATGCATTGTCCCAGATCACCGTATAGTCTTCCTCATCCTCCAACCGGATCTCATCTCCAAGGATTTCCTTATAACAGTATTCTGTCTTCATATCAAACAGAAACAGCCCATCCTCTGGCATGACTGCCCTGACACAGCCAAACAGATCACGAAGGTCATCCTCCTCCAGAAGATAATTGATGGAGTCACATATACATAGTACCACATCTGCCGGCTTATGCAACGAAAAATCTGTCATATCCTGATTTAAATATAAAATATTCTGCCCGTCCTTTTTCTTTTCTGCTGCCAGCGCCAGCATATCCGTGGACAGATCAATACCTGTGACCTCGTATCCCACTTCGGCAAAACGCCCCGTCATCTCACCGGTACCACAACCCAGTTCACACAGATGTCCGCCCGTCTTCCCCTGGCATTCCAGATAGGCAGTTAGCCTTTCAAACCATATATCATAAGGTGTCTCTGACATCATGCGGTCATAAATATCAGCAAATCTATCATACATCTCTATCTCCTCTCTTAGCTCGATGGCGCTAATTTGAATCCTGCCTCCGACTTGTGATAGCAGCAAAATAGCTAGGCGCTTGAATGAGGTGATGCGGTGGCATCATCGAATGAAAGCAACAACGCTATTTTGCTGCTAGCGCAGAACGAAACAGGGTTCAAATTGGCACCGTCGAGCTAACCCGGCGGCAGGTCACTTCAGCTCAATCTCTTTGTCCAGTGAAAAAGAATACAGCACCTTTCTCACTACCCGTTTCCCCAAAATCCCTTCCAGGGCGCGGGCATAGAGCTCCATCTGCTTCTCATAGCGCTCTACAAGAATGCCTTCCTGGCCTGGCTCCAGATGGTCTGTTTTGTAGTCCATCAATACAATGCCTTGTTCTGTCTCATAGAAACCGTCTATGATCCCCTGCACCAGAACTCTCTCCCTGTCCGCCGCCTCCGGCACGACCTCTGCTGCCGGGATCATCGTCACAAAAGGCTGCTCTCTGTAAAGCCTGCCCTCTTCCTGCGCCTCCTGCATCTGGCTGCCAAGGGCAGAGTCCAGAAACTTCATAAGCTTGTGCTTCCGGATATATTTCATATCCTCCGTCCTCACTCGCCCGGATTTCACCAGCTCCTCCAGCGCCTCTTCCAGTTCCTGTTCTGTCCGGATGGCGGAAAAACAAAGCCCCGCCATCACCTGATGCCACACCGTACCATAACCAGCCCCCGCCAGAGCCTGGTCCTCTTCGGCATCTTCCCTGGCAAATGCCGGTACCGGAGACTGGTTCTCCAGTGCTTCCCCGGCAAGAATGGTAAATCCCTCTTCTGTACTTTCTTCCATGGATCGTTTTTTCAGTTCCGAGACGGACAGTTTCGTCGGAATCTCCAGTTCTTCCTGTGCCTGATGTTCATCCATAAAAGAAAGCATCTCATTTATGGTCTTATCATAGGTGATATTTGTGTCAAAATTATTCAGCATCACCTCATCTACCATTACATCCGCCTGACGCCGGATCTCCGCCCTCTCCAGCTCTTCCATCTCCAGCCATTTCACCCGGAACCAGCCGTTGCCCTGGACCGCAGGCAACACCCAGTCAAAATAGCTTTTGGCACGGATCAGCTGAAAATATCCGGTCCCCACGGGGCACTTATCCCGGCGGGTGCAGCCGGTCATCACAAGTTTTTCTTTGGCACGGGTCATCGCCACATAGAGCACCCGCAGCTCCTCTCCCAGATCCTCCAGAAGATTCATCCTCGCCAAAGAGCGGGTAAAGGTATGGCTGACAGAGATCCCTAGGTCATTGTCTACCACCGGCGCCGCGATCCCCACTTCCGGGTGCACCACCAGAAAGGAGCGGGAACGGGCTCCTGTGATGCTTCTTCCCATCCCTGCCAGAATACAGACAGGAAACTCCAATCCTTTACTCTTGTGGATCGTCATGATCCGAACCACGTCCTCTATGTCTCCGGAAAGGTTTGCCTCTCCCAGATCCTCCTCCCGCTTTTTGATTCCGCTGATATATCTGACAAACTGATGTAGTCCCTTATAGGAAGTGCTGTCAAATTCCCTCGCCACCTCCATTAGAAGTTCCAGATTTGCCTTGCGCTGAAGTCCATTGCTCATCGCAGACATCATATAATCCAGTTTCGTACAGTTGTAAATATCCTGGATCATATCCGATACTGTGGCATAGGTCATCTTCTCCCTGAAACGCTCCAGCAGTTCCAGGAACTGTCTGGTCTTCTCCCGAAGTTCTCCCTCTTCCTCCTGACTGTTCACATAATGAAGAAGAGAATCATAAAAATCCATATTCTTATTTTTTCCCCGCAGCTGTGCCAGCTCATCGTCACTAAATCCAAACACCGGGCTCCGGAGCACTGCTGCCAGGGGGATATCCTGTCTCGGATTGTCGATAATCTGAAACAGGCTCACCATCAGAGAGATCTCCCTGGTCTCAAAAAATCCCCTGGTGTTCTCCATATGCACCGGGATTCCCTCTGCCGCCAGTGCATCGTAGATCTGCTGGCCGATGGCTTTGGTGCTTCTCGCCAGAATGACAATATCTCCATAACCACAGGGTCGGTATCCATCCCTTCCCTGTACATATAGTGGATTCTCCTCTCCGGTATACTCCCGGATCAGCTCTGCGATCAGCTTCCCTTCATAACTCCCATCGTCTTTTCCATCGATAGCAAGTACATCCACACTTTCTGCCAGACGCTGTACGCTCTCTGGGTAATCAGCCCCCAGTCTCAATCTGGCAGCTTCATCGTAGGCCACCCCTCCCAGCTTCGGCTGCATAATCTTTTCAAATATATCATTGGTCCCCTGGAGAACCACATCCCGGCTTCGGAAATTCCGGCTCAGGCAAACGAGACGGTCCCTCTCTCCTTCCTCGGTGGAATACCGGTGGAGCTTCTCCAAAAACAAATCCGGGCACGCCATACGAAACCGATAGATACTCTGCTTGATGTCTCCCACCATAAACAGATTATTTTCGGAAGCGACACTCCCCAGAAGCATATCCTGAACCCGGTTGCTGTCCTGATACTCATCGATCATGATCTCCGCAAACTGCCCAGACAACTCCCCGGCAGCCTCTGAGGGATGCACGGCTCCGTCCTCGTCCTCCTCCAGAAGAATCTCCATCGCCATCTGCTCCAGGTCATTAAAATCCGCCAGGGATTTTTCCGCCTTTTTGGCCCGGTACCGCTCCATAAACTCTCCCGTAAGATGCAAAAAGGCACAGACCGTCCCCCGGATCTGGCGCAGTTGCTCCAGCTGTTCTTCCAAAGTGGTGTCAAAAATCTCTGCTTTCAGTGACTTTACCACATCCTTCACGGCATTCCGGAGCCCCTTAACCGCCTCTTTTAACTCTTCTTCACAATCCGGCTGTCTCTTTCCTGGCAGCCTTCCAAAGGTAATTCCCTCCACCCATCTGCCCAGCTGCTCTAATTCTGCCTCCTGCGGCACCCCCTCAAACTGTCCGGCTTCCTGTATCAGAAAATCCCGGTATGCCGCCGGTCCCCGTGGCGCATCACACAGTGAAAGCATGCTATCGTATTCTTCCCTTATTCCCTCCAGTACATTTCTTACATATTCCGTGTTCCTCCGGACAAACTCCGATGCTTTTAACTCCTCCACCGTGTCCATCCCCACAAACTCTTCCATCCGCTGCAGGAATTTGCGGGGAAATGGCTCGCTTACCGCCTTCTCATACAGATACAGTATCAGCTCCTCGATCTCTTTATCGCTTTTGACAAAACGGCTCATCCCCGCCATCTGCAGAAACTCCTCCGAAGGCGACTCATATTTTTCTTCCAGCATCTCCTCCAGCACATCATTCCGGAGCATTCCCAGCTCACTTTCTGTTCCCACGCGGTAAGCAGGGTCTACACCGGTGCGGTGAAAATAATTCTGTATCACATAGCCGCAGAAACTATGTATCGTAGAGATCTGCGCCATCGGCACCAGCATGACCTGGCGCTGCAGATGTTCGTTGTCCGGGTCTTCCGCCAGTGCCTGTTCCAGTGCCCGGGTCAGCCGCTCCTTCATCTGTGCCGCCGCCGCCTTGGTAAAAGTCACGATTAAAAACTCATCCACGTCCACCGGCTCTCTGGCATCCATGATCCGCGACAGGATACGCTGGATCAGCACTGCCGTCTTTCCGGAACCCGCCGCCGCTGAAACTAAGATATTGCAATTTCTCAGGTCAATGACCTGTCTCTGTTCCTTCGTCCAGTTCATCCCAGATCTCCTCTTCTTTCTTTTCTTCCATCTCATGGCAGCAACGGACAAATTCAGCCCGCTCCATGCCACAGATACTCCTCAGACGACAATAGTCACAGCCCGTCTCCCCTCCTAGATGATAGGGATGGACACGGATCACGCCATCCATGATCTGGCTTCCAAAATCCGCTGCCATCTTCAGAGTGTGGGACATGAGCTTCTGCCACTTCTCATCACTCAGCACCTTGGCATAACTGCTAAAATCTCCTTTGGTAGTAATATTTACCGGAATACAGGAAGACTTTGCCCCATTCTCTAAATCTCCCCCGGTGCCAAAGACCGAATCCAGTTTTTGGAGCACCCTGGGATCCTGGCTGGCATAACCTCCGCACTTGTATTCCGCCAGCATCTGTTCCTCCAGATCAGAGGTGGCAGCGCTGCTCTCCAGCTTAAGAACCGGATCCTTCACATAATAATAAAACATCCCTGCTGGAACCACATTTTTTTCCCCGCTTCTCTGCCTCTCCATATCAAGAGCCGCCGCCATATACAGCACCAGCTGCAACTGCAGTCCGTAAAACATGGAATTTAAGGAAAGTTTAATGCCTCCGGTCTTATAATCCACCACTTTTACATAGATATTTTCCTCGTCCTCATAGGTATCAATCCGGTCAATGATACCGGAAAAAACCAGCCTTTTTTCCCCCTCCAGGGAGATCTTCATACTGGGGAGGTTATCGTGATAGGAAAATCCTGCCTCGCAGTATTCCTGCTCAAATGCTCCCCGGCGCATCTGCTCCGAGACCGCCCATATCGTCCGGTTCATCATCTTTTTGATCCGGGTGATCATAAAAGCGATTCGCCTGGACTGTCCAAAGAGCACATCCCGGTAGCCTCCCACGGTCCGGTCCACGCACTCCGATACCATCGGTTCGATAGTCTCCTCATCCAGATCCCGCCATCTTAAATTCTTTTCCCGCATCCGGTCCGAAAACTCTTTCAGGGTATAATGTACTACATTTCCAAAATCCGGCGCCGCCACCGTGTACTCCTCCCGCTCTTTCAGGGACAGCCCATACAGGATAAAATAGGCATAGGGACACCTGGCAAACCGTTCCAGCCTGGTGATACTCCCATAGAGTTCCTCGCCATAAAGATATTGCAGAGCCTGTTTCGACAGCTTTCCCTCCCGTCTGCCTCCAAAATGACATGCCAGAGCCCGGCTCATCCATTCCCTGTTCTCCCCGGTCTGATAGTAACGCCACAGTTCCCACCATATATTTCCCTCATCCCTGACGCGGCAAATTTCCCTTCCGGTGTGGCTGACTTCTTCCCCGGCAAGGCCATCCTCCTTCCCCAGACCATCCAGAAGATACTCCAGCCCCCGGTCCGTACCGAGATATTTCTCCGGGGAATAATCCTCTCCGGCGTAAAGCTCACTCAGCGCCGGAAAGATCTGGCGGATCTTCCCGAGAATATAAGAAGCCTGCCTTCCCTCTCCGCCGGCTCCCGTCTCGCTGTATGTAAAAAAGAGCTTTTCGGAGGGCCTGGCAAAATTCAGATAGAGATAAAACAGATCATTCGCCGCCTTTCTGCTGCCAGAAGGCGCCAGAGAGATGCCCATCTGCTCCAGTTTTTTTCTCTCCCTGGTATTTACGATCCCCGGCGGCTGCGGTCCTCCCGGAACAATATCATCACTAAAACCCATGAAAAACAATACCCGGATATCCTTCAACCGGGTTCGCTCGATATCACCCACCACCACCTGGTTCTTCTTCGGCGGAATAAACCCCACCAGCCCCTCGGACAATCCAGCCCCGAGAATCTGACGGTATTCCTCGGCGCTGACCAGCTCATCCCCCATCAGCTCCACCATCTCGTCAAAAAGGTTCATTACTACTTTATAGACACTGCGGTATTCCTTCGCCAGTATATCCTGCCCCTGTTCCTCAAAGGCCTCACTGCGCGCCAGCATTCGCTCATACACCGTCTGCCGCAGGAGAAACCCATACAACGCCCTGGTAAATACCTCCACCGTCTTTTTCCCACCCCGGAAATCCTCAAACAGTTCTCTGACACAATCATAAACCACCTGTCTGGAAGCATTGATTTCCTCCATGGAAAGTTGTCCCACTCCATGCTTCCACTCCTTTTCATAGGAAGACAGACCTCTTTTGCCCGTGGCAATTACATAATTTTCCAGACAGTCTGTCTGCTCTTTGGTCAGCGGAGACAGCCCACAGCGCAGAAACCGGAAAGTGCTCTCGTAATCCATATTCCTGCGGACCATTTCCAGCACAGACTGGATATATTCCGCCACCCAGTTGGCGCCGATGCTTTTCTTATTGTCCAGGAAAAAGCGGATGCCCATCCTGGAAAATTCCCGTGTAATGGTCTGTTCATAAGAATTTATATCCCCTGTGATCACGGCGATATCCTCATAGCGGTAATTTCCCTTTGCCACCATCCACCATATAGTATATGCCACATATTGTGCCTCATCCCGCGGTTTCCTTCCTATGTACAACCGAATATCCTCTGTGGGCGCATCCCAGCGCCCCGGGGGATAGCAAAAACAATTTCTCTCCAGAAAAGCGAGCTCTCCATCCACTTGAAAACGATAGGGGTTTTTCTCTCTTCCCCGCCCCGCCCAGACAGGTTCTTTTACTTCCACCGGAAGCCGGTTCGCGGTCTCTGTCAGGGCAGTCACCGTCTCCTCACTGATCTGAAAAAGATACTTTCTTCGACGTGACACATCCATCGTCACCGTGACATACATATCCTGACAGAGCTGTAAAAGCCTGGCGATCAGCTCATACTGATCCGGGGTAAAACCGGTAAAACCGTCGAGACAGATCACCGAATCCCAGATCCCCTCCATCTCATGCACTACCTCCGCCAGCTGAATTATGAGCTCTTCCGCCGTCCGGTAGGTATCCCCCAGCTTTTCTTTGAAGCAGTCATAGATCAGGCGGATATCCTCAAATTTTATACCCAGCTGGCTCATTGTATCAAAGTCCTCTTCGCGACGGATTCCATACTGCTCCAGCTCACACAAAAAAGACTTGCACTCATCTAAAAAGCCGGGATTGTCGATTCCCTTTTTAAAATATGCCAGTCTGTCTTTCTGCTCAGAAAATACCTTCCGGAGCAGCATGGTTTTTCCCATGTCCTCCAGAATCGTCCGCTCCATCGCCGGCAGCTGCTCAAATACCCGGAATGCCAGGCGGTGAAAACTGAGTACATCAATATTTAAGATTCCCTTCCCTCCGCTCCTTTCCACCAGAGTCTTCTGCGTCTCCAGCGTAAACTGGTCAGGCACCAGGATAAAATACTGCTTATCCCTGTGTTCTGCCGCTTCTGCGGTGATCATATCATATAAAAAAGTGCTCTTGCCGCTTCCGGCCCCGCCGAATATAAACTGCAATGCCATATATTTTCATCCTTTTTCGTTCTATCTGCCCATTCTGGCACATATAATATAACAAGATGGAATCTACACTCCATAAAAGGGGGAATTATCCACATGTCAAAAACTAAAATACTTGTATTTCAAATGAAAGAGCTTGTATATACCGGTATATTTGTAGGACTCGGTCTCCTGCTCATCATACTTCTGATCGTCATGTTCTATCCTTCCGGCGATGAGGACACTGCCGCCGAAACTACTACCGCAGAGGCAGCGGTGTACAATCCGGGTATATACAATTCCCAGATGCAGCTGGGGGACACCACGCTGAATCTGGAGATCGTCGTAGATGAGAGCCAGATCAAGTCCGTTTCCCTGGTAAATCTGGATGAGTCCGTAACCACCATGTACCCTCTGGTAAAACCCTCCCTGGAATTTCTGGAGGAAGAACTGGTGGCTGGAACTCCCATTGACGACATCACCGTCAGTGAAAAAAGTAAATATACCCAGACTATGCTGATCGACGGCATCAAAAATGCCCTGTCCAAAGCTACTGTGGAACAGTAAATCAGGGCTTTATGCTCTCAAGATCTGCTTTCCAGAGCGCATCGGATGCATCACTTGGCATGCGGAGATCTCCCCGCGGCGACAGCGCTACAGAGCCTACCTTGGGCCCGTCGGGAATACAGGAACGCTTAAACTGCTGCCTGAAAAAACGGTGGTAGAAGGTATAAAGCCATTGGTAGATCGTCGGTGCATCGTACACACCCTCAAAAGTATAGACTGCCATCCGAAATATCTTGGACGGCATAAATCCAAACCGGAGCATATAGTACAGATAAAAGTCATGTAGTTCATAAGGTCCTACAATATCCTCTGTCTTCTGTGAAATTTTGCCGTCCCTGGGCGGCAAAAGCTCCGGGCTCACCGGTGTATCCAGTACATCATACAGGACACGTTTCAAGGTACTCCCGTAAATATCGGCAAAGTACTGCACCAGATACCTCACAAGGGTTTTCGGAACAGAACAGTTCACGCCATACATGGACATGTGATCTCCGTTATAGGTCGCCCAGCCCAGCGCCAGCTCTGACATATCCCCGGTTCCGATCACAAGACCGCCGGTCTGGTTGGCAATATTCATAAGAATCTGAGTACGCTCTCTCGCCTGTCCGTTTTCATAGGTGATATCATGGACATTGATATCGTGGCCGATATCCTCGAAATGTCCCTTCACTGCCTTTTCGATGGATATCTCTCTCAATTCTGCCCCCAGTTCTTTCGCCAGATTGACCGCGTTGTCATAGGTCCGGTTTGTGGTGCCAAAGCAGGGCATCGTTACGCAGACGATTCCTTTCCGGTCCAGCGCCAGCTTATCAAAGGCACGCACTGTCACCAGCAGAGCCAGGGTGGAATCCAAACCGCCAGACAGGCCGATCACCGCACTCCGGCAGCCGGTATGGCGCAGCCTTTTTGCCAGTCCCGAAGCCTGGATATTCAAGATCTCATCGCAGCGCTCTTCCCTGTGGGTCTTTGATGATGGTACAAATGGCGTCTTTTCAAATTTTCTGGTAAGTTCTGCCTTCTCAACCTTTTCATAACAGAACCTGTGAATCCGGTATCCCATTTTCTCCGGTGAGACATACAGAGGAAACGTCGTCATACGGCGCCGCTCAGCCATCAGCCTCTTCACATCAATCTCCGTGATGATATCATGGTCTTTAAAAGAAGGATTTTCTGCCAGCATCACTCCGTTTTCCATGATCATATTATGCCCGGCATGCACCAGATCGGTAGTGGACTCTCCCTCGGAAGCATCTGCATAGAGATAGGCGGCGATGGTCCGCGCGCTCTGATTCTTTACCAGCTCCCTGCGGTATGCGGATTTCCCTGTCACTTCATCACTGGCAGATGGATTGATGACGACCGTCGCCCCCGCCATGGCATGATAAGAACTTGGTGGCACCGGCACCCACAGGTCCTCACAGATCTCTATGGCGACTGACAGCTCCGGAAGCTGTTCGCAGGTAAAGATCTGTTTGGCGCCAAAAGGAACTTCCTGTTCCATAAATGGAAGACGGTGTGTCCCGCAGCTCTCCTCGCTCGCGGTACCTCTCTGCCATGCAGAATCCCCGCCGGCAAAATGACGTCCTTCATAAAATTCAGAATAGGTCGGGATATGGCTTTTGGGAATCAGTCCCAGTATCTCTCCATGAAATACTACCGCCGCCACATTATAAAGCCTTCCCAGATGCAACAGCGGAAGACCCACGGAAAATAACGTATCGCATTCCTTCGTCTCTCCTGCAAACCGCTCCAGCCCCCGCAGCGCCCCATTCAGAAGCTGATCCTGCAGAAACAGGTCACCGCAGGTATATCCTGTCAGACACAATTCCGGAAATGCCAGCACTTTTGCTCCCTTATTGCTCATCTTATGCGCTTTTTCGATCATCTTATCACAGTTGTATTCACAATCTGCCACCTTAAGCTCCGGTGAACAAGCAGCCACTTTTACAAATCCATCTAACATCTCTTCCTCCATTGATACAAATTATAAAAAGGACAGCGATTCGCTCGCTGCCCCTAAACAATCTTTTGTAAAACCCCCAAAATGCCGGTTCTTGATTTTTGACTCCTAGCATATGCTAGGTGGGCAACCGCACGTGGTCTTCTGCCTTCCGTTGCAATGTTTCCATTGTACCGAACAAGTTCGGCAGTGACGGCCTGGCATCCAATCACAAATATAGGAATCCCGTTTAAAGTATTGTAGGTTCAAAAATTCAAGAGTATCGAACATCTCAGGAAGTCATACTCATAGTATACCTAATCTATTTGATTTTATCAAGTGCTTATTGAAAGAATTATTTTCCAAAATGACGCACCTCCCGTAATGATTAACTCGGAACACATTTACCAAACCAGTTCATGTAATGCTTTAAGTACTTCTGCCACCTTATCTGCCTCTCTGCCTTCAAACAATCTTACTGCATTATATAACTCTGTATCGGAATAAATATCATCACCCCGAACGATGTACTCACAGCTGGTTTCCAGACTATCCGCAATACTTTTTAAAATACTTACAGAAAATCCTTTTTTGCCATACTCAATTTCATATAGAAATTTCTGGGAAATATTCGCCATATCTGCAAGTCTTTCTCTTGAGATATTTTGTTGGTTTCTCAGCTGCATAATACGAAATCCTATCTCTGAATAATCTGCATTTTTCATTAATCATTTGTCTCCTTAAATAATGGTATCGCTATTTTTCCGCCACAAGATCCGCAATATAGTGTAACAGCCTTGCCATGCACTGGCTGTCTTCTTCCCTCACATCCTTTTGTAGTCTTATACACTCCGCTTCTGAAATCACACCTCCAAATAAATAATTCATATCACAGTTATACCTGGTTGCCAAAATGTAAGCATATTCACTGGATAATCCGGTAGAACCATTTTCTATCCGCAGAAGAGAATCTTTCACGATCCCAAAGGCTTCTGCCAGTTCATCCGCCGATATGCCGTTTTTGATCCGAAACCGTTTTAAACGCCCTCCTATCCGAATATTTATCTCTGTTTTCTTCCGTGAATTCCTTTTCATAATATAGATCGCTCCTTTGGCTTTTTATTTCATCATACCAGTAAATAACCTTTTGGAAACGACCTATATGTCCATAAACGACGCAACATGTTACAACGTACCTGCTTTTTCGGCGTTTTTCCATCCCTTACCGGGCGTTCTAATGCCCTGTTTCAGCCTTGATTCGACAAGATTCTACTTCAAATGACTTTTCATCCCAACAGACCAAAATTGCGACAAACGACATAGCGGCAAATTTTGTCTCCAAAATCGTACTAAACTTTGTAAAAACATCTTGACTTGTTCAAGGAGGATATCTTACAATATAGGCAATAGTATGCAGAGATTACGACTGCTGCCAATTCCAGGGAAATACGTTTCCTTTTTAAATATACCGCAATAGGAGGATTTTAAATGGACGGTCAATTTGAATGGAAAGAAGAATTCAAAATAGGAGTAGAGGTTATTGATAAGGAACATCAAAAACTTTTCAAAATTATTAATAAGCTCCTCGCATTTAAAGAAGACGAAGCGACCCGTCAGTGGGCGTGCCGGGAAGGTATTAAATTCTTCAAAAAACATGCTGTCAGCCATTTTGCGGACGAAGAAGCGTATATGGATTCTATCAACTACGAGGGACTGGAACAGCACAGGCACCTTCATAAAGGATTCCGTGAAAATACGCTTCCCGCACTGGAACAGGAGATGGAAGAGTCCGCCTACTCCCCTGACTCAGTGGAACATTTTCTGGGCGTCTGTGCCGGCTGGCTGATCGGTCATACCCTGACAGAAGATATGGCCATCACAGGAAAGCAGATGAAGAAACCGACAAATCTTCTGCCAAGTGAAAATCTTACAGCTATGAAGAAGGTGATCAAGCAGCTTCTGTTTGATATGTTTCAGCTGGAATCCCATCTGGTCAGCGACGCTTACAATGGGGAAAAGTTTGGAAACGGTGTATATTACCGTTTGATCTATGGCACACCAAAGAATGATAAGAAACAGGAAGTTATATTGGTCTTTGAAGAAAATCTGCTGATCAACACGGTGGGAAAAATTATAGGCATCAAAACAAACAAGCTGGATAATATGCTGGTTCATGCCGCCCGGTACACCGCCAGGCAGTTTGTAAAACGTGTTATGGAACAATTCCCCACAGAGGAAACATATGAGTTGAAAACAGAAAATCTCCTGGCCTATGATCAATTTCAAAAAGCCTTTACAAGACAAAGCCCACACCTCAGCCTCTTGTTTAACACAGGAAGCGGTTATTTTGCCTACTGCGCCATTGCGCCTCATCTCCTTGAAAGCAACATCGGCACCCCTATTGAAGCCGACAATGCGATGGATGAAGTTAAAGAATACCTGAAAAAGAGAGAGACCACAGGCAATAAGCCTAGAGTTCTCGTGGTGGACGATTCCATGACAGTGCGGCAGCATATGGGTAAACTCTTAGGTGAGGATTATGATATCACGCTGGCTGAATCCAGTATCGCCGCGATCCGATGCATTACTTTAAATAAGCCGGATCTGGTCCTTCTGGACTATGAGATGCCGGTCTGCGACGGAAGGCAGACGCTTGAAATGATCCGTTCTGACCAGGCTCTTGCAGATATTCCTGTCATTTTCCTAACCGGAAGAAGCGATCCGGAAAGCGTAAAGAAAGTTAAGGCCTTAAAACCTGCAGGATATCTCTTGAAAAATCTGGATCCGGCAGCGATAAAGGAAAATATTGATGCGTTTTTTGAAAAGAAAAAGGATTTACATAAATGATCTGAAACCTTAACAAATGGGGGCGGAGCCACGATCTGTGTGCTCCGCCCTCTTTCTTAACCCTTCAGCGCTAATGTGAGCTGCCATCGGAAGAATAGAATCTAACTGCATAACTCCATCCAGTCATTGGTCCTTTCTTTGCCAATTTATAATCAAAGGCAAATTCTGCGTCATGAACCATCCGACACAGATTCTGAACCGGCTTCGCATCGTAAATCGTAACAATACTTCCATTACTCCCGCACCGGATCGTCATGTATGTTACATCAGACAGATCTACCGGATATTTTGTATTTCACGTCAACTCCGACTATAACTTTACTGCCTTTATGTGTTTTTACTTTACCTGCACTGGAGACAATACCATTCAGCATAGTACATAATAACAAAAATAAAATAAATACTGCGATAATATTTTTCTTCTTTATTAACCTCATCCACCTATTTAACCGTCAATACCGTAACCGCCAGGATATGTATATCCTTACAATCAGGAAGTTTCACATAGCTGCACTTGCTATGGGAAGACCGCTCAATTTTAGTAAATACAATTTTTCCGGTATGATTCAGCCCGCCCGGCGTCTTATTTTTAAATGCCGCCTGCCAAATAACCCTTTCCCGGCTTAATGGCCTCTCAACCCAATCCGATACCGCGATCTTTTCACTCACAACTTCGTCATCATAGCCTATTTCCAGTTCTGCCAATTGTGAACCATATGTCGCGTATAGCAGCAGATGAATACTTTTAATCTTTTTATCCACAGGCAGTACCTGGCCCTCACATTTTAAACAATTAAACTCATCAGGCCCAACCTCTTTTAAGTGAAATCCACATTCTTCTGTCTGCCATGTCCTCCCATATTCCAATACCTTGTCCACATAGAAATCCTCCGGGTGAAGCATATGAGTATATTCGTTGTATGGCAGATCCAAAAATATTCCCTGCACACGATCTTCCTGGGAGGAATCCCCGGCATTCCCGTTGCTTTCCTGCTCTCTGCAGGTCTTTTCAAAGCACTTTTTAGCACTTATTTCCATTCTCTGCATTTTTTCCAGGTTTTCTACATATATATCCTGATAATTACGTACTTTCGATGATGTCAGTCTGCTTGTTGTATATTCTCTGTGCATTTTGACGGTAAGTATTTTAAGGGCTTCCCATTCCACGATAAGATCCCGTATCTTATCTGCCAGTAATGCGTACTTCATACCGCACTCTTTGGTAAGATATCTTTCAAACTGAATATGCCTTCCAAGAATTATGTAAAAAAGATTGTATAACGGAATCCTCCATATGTTTTTCTGATCCCCAAACTCCCTTTGCACATCAAAATCCCCACGTATCTTTTTTCTTAAGGATTCTATATCTTTGTAATGAACCTTAAACTTTGCGTTTTTGTAAACTTTTTTTATTTGGGGTGATTTTAAGTCCTCCATAGATTTCACCCTGACCCGGATGAGGCTTAACAGCCCCCGCCGCACATCACTCCACTGGATCATGACATCGGATTTGGAGGGCATCGTATCTACACACCATATTCCTTCTTCCCCCATACCTGTAAAAATTAAAAAATGTACTCTGTAGTCATTTTGATTATATGACTTCTGCCAGGGTATGGAATTCGTCTTGATACCAGCCACTATAAGCTGGTCTTCTTGTATGCACTGGCTAATTTTTTGCTCTATCTCTTCTTTTCCCAGATTACCCTGGGGAGTAAAGTCAATGCCATAAATTTTTCTTACATTATCCTGAATACGCTCTGGGCAGACCTTTAAGCCTCTTCCTATGACATAATCCGGCCTATAGCGAATGCTCCAGGAGTCCCAAAACACCTTTTCATATTCCCCCCGGAAATAATTGCATATAGTAAGGACTGTATTGTCGATACAATCCAGCCCTTCCATATTTACCGGGGTGATTTCAGAGGTTAAATTTTCCATCCTGTCACCTTCCGTTCCTATTTCACTCATCCCACTTTTGCTTCCGGGACATAATACTTATTGAAAAGTTCTTCTACATATTCTTTTGTGGTATTATTTCCAGCTGAACGATATGACCCGCCTGGGGAAGTGCTGATCAAACTTGGGTCCATTATTATAAAACTATAAACTACTTCCTCACTAGAAGAATAAGCCTTAATACTAAACTCCCCGCCACAATACATACGATTTGATAGATTTATATCAAGACGATACCTGGCCAAACTAAATTTCTGGCGTAAAAGGCTTATTTCCTGGAGGTCTGTAATAGCGATGGAGTTCCCAAATCTGCTAATGGTAATTTTACTGACGTCATCCGGAATTTCTCCTGGTAATTTGTCATAAACACGTAAGACAATAGTAAATTCTGAATCTTTTTTCTTACCCTTCAACTTACCTGTTAGTTCATACGTTCCTGACTTTTTTACAGTAAATCTGTCTTTTTTAATTTTTATCTGTTTACTACTTGATCTCCACTTGATCCTGGAATTCGTAAATTTCTTTTTTTCTGCCTTATCGGTAGAATCCGGCTTTCGTTTAATATTTATAACATCCCGTATCGTATATTGTTTTTTGCTCTGTATGGCATAATAATTCAAACGGTAGATCTCAGTCTTTTTTTTCTTTGCAGCTAAGATCGGAACATATGGAACTTCTGATAACAAGATCCCCAGCAAAAGCAGCATAATGATTATTTTCTTGTTTTTCAAAACTTCTTTCCTCCCTCGTATAAAAAGTTGTCATTTTTGGTATCCCTTATTTTCTTCACATACTAAACTTCACTTATTTCTATCTTCTCCCCATAGTAATCACTTGTTGTTTTTACCGCCCTCCGATACGCCTTCTTACAACCTTTGGGCACCTGCAGCCTGATTCCTTTAAAAGCAAAGCTGTTCTCTATCTTTGGTGGTCTTTTTCCTTTAAATACATAAGTTATATTCTCTATATACGGACACCAAAAACCCTCTATCTTTTTAACAGAGGCTGGGATGATAAACTTCTTTACAGGTCTGCCTGCAAAATTTGTCTTACTCAAATATGTTATTCCTTTAGGTACTGTAAATGTAGAATTCTTGACCGAAACAGCAACTAACCGCCCTGTTTTTTTACTATAGACGCAATTCTCCGTTTCTGCATAATGTTTATTTTTCTTTGAAACATGAAATCTAACTACATTACTAAAAAAAAGCGATTGAAAACCTATCTTATTCACGGAAGCAGGAATATAAAAATCAGTTGCTCCAGAACTATAAAAAATACTTCTATCTTCAATAGTTTTTACCCCTTTGGGAATACTCAGTTTTTTCATAGGCATTACGGAACCATATGCCAATTTACCATCTTTCGACAAAAGCACGCCATCCTCAACCTTATACTTTTTGTTTTTTGAAGAGACTGAAAACTTTTTCCACCTTACTTCACAAAAGTTTGTAATATTTTGCGTAATTCCTTTTGGAATGTTAATTTTTTTTCCGTTTTGAAGTTTTGTAAAACTGTTTGGTGTCACGTCTATTACTGTTTTTGGAATCACTATATTTTTAATTTTCTCCACCCTATTTATCATTTTTTTTGGTTTTAATTTCCCATCATTTTCAGAAACCCAAAAGCCAAAAATATTATACTCTCTATACTCCTGGTCGTTGTCATACTTTGATCCTAACTTTGTAACTTTCTTCCCCCCTATCTTAGATGGTATTTTAAGAATACTTATCCCTTGATCTGAAACAGGTTCAATTAATGTAATCCATATTTGATCAGAGGCATAATTACAATA
>CANBKJ010000006.1 GCA_947369165.1 uncultured Lachnoclostridium sp. | reverse complement strand
AACTGTTCTCGGACGAGGACGGAGAAACTGCTTCCACACCAACGCTCAGCTACGAACAGTATCAGAGATTAGAGGACTTCCTGAAAAAGAAAAACAATCCTGCACTTCTTCCTATACAGATAGCCTATTATACAGGCTTGCGTATTGGAGAGGTCTGTGCTTTGACTTGGCAGGACATTAACCTTGAAGAACAATATCTGACAGTACGCCGCAGTATGCGTTACAACGGAACAAGGCACAAAACAGAAATAGGGGCAACAAAGCGTAAAAAAATCCGCACCGTAGACTTTTGCGATACGCTTGCCGCAATCCTAAAAACTGCGAAAGCAGAACAGCACAAAAACCGTTTCCGATACGGGGAACTGTACAGCCTTAATTACTATTTGGAGGTCAAAGAAAAAGACCGCACCTACTATGAGGTTTACAGCCTGCCGAGGTCGGAGGAAGTCCCAGAGGGGTACAAGGAATTATCCTTTGTCTGCCTTAGACCTGACGGGGCATTTGAAGCACCGAGTACGGTGGGGATTATGTGCAGGACAGCAAGAAAAAAGGTGGAGGGATTGGAGGATTTCCACTTCCATATGCTCAGACACACCTATACAAGCAATCTGCTTTCAAACGGTGCAGCACCTAAAGATGTGCAGGAACTTCTCGGACACGCTGATGTCAGTACCACAATGAACATTTACGCTCACGCTACAAGGGAAGCGAAGCGTACTTCCGCAAGACTGCTGGATAAGGTAATCGGCGGAGAATAAAATTTTCCCTTGTTTCGGCTCGTAAGGGCAAAAACAAGGGAAAATACATAAGGTTTGAACATTTAGTAGGCGATATGCCTTGAAAATACAGGGTTTATAGAGGATTGAATAGATAAATCTGAATTTATTATTTTTCACAAGAGAATACGCCTTCTCAGTAGAGGAAAGCATATTATAGAACTCCACTTTTTCATACATATCATCAAGCAGCCTCTTGAACGCCTCATTCTCAGAATGGACTTTATAATAAGGGAGCAAATCTCTTATACTAATAGTTTTAAAATTTTCAATCGTTATGCTTTGTCTGTAGAAACACAAAAAGGCCTTTATAAAATTGTATAAATAATCATAAAGATTATCATTTGTTTTCGTTATTAATTCTCCCCATTTATCTAAATATACAGCATAAGATGCCTCATCCAGCTTAGAAAAAATATACGATTTTATCAAGTCGATCTGTTCAAGTTTTTTCCCCTTACTATTAATGGATTCAAACATGGAAAATACTTTATTCTCCTTACAGTTCGCTTCAATCGCTATAAACTGAACATACTGAAGAATAAAGTCGGCATAATCCAGAATCTCTGTTTTATTTGTATCGGTTACATTCTCCCTGAGACTCTGACAGATAAAAACAAAATTGCTTATGATTCGTTGATCAAACTTTGAAGCACATTGATACCTGCCGCAATAATCCAATAGTTTCTCAGGGTTGTCATAGCCTGCATTAAATAAGTCAGAAAAACACTTCTTTTCAATACTATTTAAGCTGACAACACACAACTCTTTCTTATATTCTCTATTCACAATTTTCCACAACGAGCTCTTTACTGCATTCACAGTCAAATCAGTTTCTGGAATGCCAGCATTTCTTGCTATCGAATATACAGCAAGCAAAATTAAGGAAAATGTTGTGATCCTCTGTTGCCCATCAATAATATCATATTTTAAAATTGTTCCATTTACCTTATCATTTTTATCATATATAATAATATTCCCTGTGTAATATCCATCTTCCCTTTCATCGGACTTATATGCCTCATAGATATCTTTTAACAAAACTTCTACCTGCTCCTTATCCCATGAATATGGTCTTTGGTACACAGGAACATAATAAATCGCCTTAAACAAATTTTCCAAATTCCACATATGTGGTTCAAGTATTTTCCTCGACATTCTTTTCCTCCCTTTAGTAGTTAACTTTTTGCAGCAGCTAATAAACTCACTCTGAATAAGGTCACGATTATCTTTCATGTTATTGTAACATGTTCTTTTCGTTCTGACAACTAATGTAAAATCCATACTGTAAGAGATTATTTAGGGAATTAAAGCATTTAAAGGACTATTCCTTGCTATCCGGCATAATCGTATAACCGTTACATAAAATCGTATTAAGAGTGTCTGTACAATACAGATGCCCTTTACCCATTCTAAAAGAGAAAAACCGTACCCTCCTGCTTTGGGTAACGGTCTTTCGTAATTGCTTATGCGACTTCGTGATTATCCATCTTATATCCTGCATCCTGTCAGCGTATATGTTCCTGCTACCCGTTGCATCGTTGATATATCCCTCTTTCAAGATAATAGTATAATGCTTATTCATGCCGTTTATTTCCTCAACGTGCATACTCTCTATCATTTCCCGGTACTTTGCCGCTACTTGCCACTTATCAAGCATTTTCTCGGTGTTCTTCTGTAAATTCGTTTCCCTGCTTTGATATATGGCTCTCTCCACCGCTCAAATCGGCACATACAAGCCTAAATAGATATTCATTGATACTTATGCTAAGGCTCTTATTTTGGCTTTCTCTCCTTGTCATAAAACCGCCCCTTTTCGCTTTATCATTCTAAAAACCATTATACTTACTGGATTTTCAGTATTTTAACATTGTCTTACGTAAGACACAACACAGAAAAAGTGCATGGTTGGGGCTACTATGGGGCTACAATAGGTCTACATGGTAAATTTTTCTGCATTTTTTGAAAATGATTGAATACTTAGAAAATAAAGAAAACCCCCAAAAACAAGCGGATTTCCGCCAGACTTTCGGGAGTTTTTCTCTCTTTTTAAAATCTGTATAAAATTATCTCTTACTAAACTGCGGAGCTCTACGTGCCTTCTTGAGACCGTATTTCTTACGCTCTTTCATTCGAGGATCACGAGTGAGGAATCCAGCTTTCTTCAAAGTAGGTCTCAGGTCAAGATCATATCTGTTCAATGCTCTTGCGATACCGTGACGGATCGCGCCGGCCTGACCTGTAAAACCACCGCCTTTAACATTTACAAGTACATCGAACTTATCTGCCATGTTAGTAGCTTCCAGTGGCTGACGAACGATGATCTTCAATGTCTCAAGGCCAAAATAATCGTCCATATCCTTTTTATTGATCGTAACTTTGCCGCTTCCTGGCATCAGGTAAACGCGGGCAACACTTGATTTTCTTCTTCCTGTTCCGTAATATCTTTCACTAGCCAATGTTATTTCCTCCTTTCAACCATTAAATATCCAGTGCTTCTGGCTTCTGTGCAGCATGCTTGTGCTCCGGTCCTGCATAGACAAACAGCTTCTTGAGCATCTGTCTTCCCAAAGGTCCCTTTGGAAGCATTCCCTTAACTGCATGAGTCATAACATACTCTGGCTTCTTAATTAACATATCTTTTAATGTAGTCTCTTTCATTCCGCCTACATAATCTGAATGATGATAGTAGATCTTCTGATTCAGCTTCTTTCCGGTCGTAACAACCTTCTCCGCATTTACCACGATCACATAATCACCAGTATCAATGTGTGGTGTATAGATAGGTTTTTTCTTACCTCTTAAAATATTTGCAATCTCAGATGCGAGACGGCCCAGGGTCTTTCCCTCAGCGTCTACGACATACCATTTTCTTTCCACATCGGATGGACTTGCCATATAACTTTTCATCCTGGAAACCTCCTAAAATTTTCATTTACTCTCTTTGTATCAAATAAACTGTTAAAAATGTGTTTTCTTATGAAGATCCCTCTGCAATGTCCGGAACAGAGGATCCCACTGAAAAATACCCATTCACGCTGTATGCCGGGGCAGGCACACGGAGAAGGCTTATGTATTTTTCATGCCACAGTATCATATTATATTATAATATCAGCCCAATGTCAACAGTTTTCTGGCATTCTCTCCCAGGATCTGCGTCTTTTCTCCGGGGTTCAGGCTGCACTTCTGAATCCATTCCAGATTTTCCTTCTGACTGCTCCAGGGTGTATCGGATCCAAACAAAACCCGGTCAGATCCGTGCAGACGCACCAGCTCTGTAAACTGGTGGTCATCCAGCATCTTTCCATAGACGCCGCGGTTCTCTACACTTACGGTACCGGTAAGGGAAAACGCGGTATCCATATATACCGGAGCACCACAGATATATTTTTTTACATCCGTCCACATCTGCCAGCCTCCCATATGGGCAAGGATCAGATGGCTGCAGTCCACCTCTTCCAGAACACGCAGAATCCTCTTCACATCACAATGTACCTGATCGGGATAAACTTCATCCATTCCCGCATGTACCAGCACCAGAAGCCCTTCCTCTGCCGCCGCATCCAGGATCCTCAGATAGCGGATATCATCAAAATACGTCTCCTGATAATCCGGGTGAATCTTGATCCCCCTGAGACCGCTGTTCCGAATTCCCCGCATCACCATCTTAAGTTCTGCAGTGTCCGGATGAACCGCTGCAAAAGATACCAGGCCCCGGTTTCCATATTCCTCCATCCAGCGGATGGCCTGGGCATTGAGCTTTCCTACCTGACCAGGATTGGTAGCCACCGGAAGAAAAACCGAATGATCCACACCGTTTTTTTCCATCCCCTCCACCAGAGCTTCCGGGGTTCCCACATTTTCTACCCGGCTCCCCGATACGCTTTCCATCCGCTCCTTCACCTTTTTTACAATCCTCTCTGGATATGCGTGCGCATGAATGTCAATTATCATCCCTATACTCCTGCCTGTTCTCTTCATATTCGATCTGTATCAGCTTCAGTCCGCGTGCCGGCGCCGTCGGCCCTGCCAGGCTCCGGTCTGCCTGTCTGAGCGCCTGACAAACAGTTTCTGGCTCCCGCCTTCCCATCCCTATTTCGATCAGCGTCCCAGCGATGATCCGCACCATGTTATACAAAAAACCGTTTCCTGTAATGCGGATGCAGATGTCTTCATCCTCCTGAACGATCTGGAGATCATCAATCGTTCTCACTGTAGTCCTGACTTGGCTGCCAGCGGAACAGAACCCAGCAAAATCATGTTCACCACAAAAATATTTAGCTGTCTCTTTCATCCTTTCCACATTTAAGGGAATGTATACAAAATGAGAATACAGCCTTTTGACAGGCTGCTGTATTTCTGCATTGGTGATCCGATATTCATAGGTTTTCCGGCTGACACAATACCGTGGATGGAAGGACTGAGGTACCTCCTCCGAACGCATAACCCGGATATCCTCAGGAAGTCGCTGGTTGACCGCTATGGCAATCTTTTCCGCGGGAATCCTGGTATTTGTGTCAAACACCGCCACATTTCCCAGGGCATGTACTCCCGCATCCGTCCTGCTGGCTCCTGTCAATTCTGTCTCTTCTCCCAAAAGTTCACGAAGGGCCTTAGTAAGCACCTCTTCTACAGAAAGTGCATTGTTTTGAATCTGCCACCCATGATAATTGGTTCCATCATAGGCCACGGTCAATTTTACTCTCATACCTTCCTCCATTCGGATCAAAATGGCACAAAATGGTCTACCGTAAGCAAAACTGCCACGTATAGAACACAGAGCGCATAGGTCATAACATCCCTGCGCCGGTACGCCAGCGGCTTCATTTTCGTCCTTCCCTCCCCGCCACGATAACATCTTGCCTCCATGGCCAGCGCCAGATCATAGGCGCGCCTTGTAGATGAAACCAACAGGGGCACGAGAATCGACACCATCGCCCGGAGTCTCTGAAATAATGTTCCCTCTTCAAAATCCGCCCCCCTGGCGCTCTGTGCCCGGATGATCCGGTTTGCCTCTTCCAAAAGGATCGGTATGAAGCGCAGGGCAAGAGACATCATCATCGCCAGATCGTGCACCGGCACTCCCAGTCTCCCCAGTGGTTTTAAAAGACTCTCGATGCCATCCGTCAGTTTATTGGGTGTGGTGGTATAGGTCAGCAACGACGAGCCGACAACAAGATACATAAGCCGGAGTACCATAAAAGCGCCCTTTCTCAGTCCTTGCCAGGAAATCGAGATAAATTTCCATTCAAAGAAAATCTCACCGGGTGTAAAAAACACATTAAAAAATGCAGTAAAGCAGATCAGGAACAGGACCGGTTTCAGTCCTTTCATCATAAAAGAGAAGGGTACCCTGCTCATAACCACTGCTGCCACAATAAATACCGTGACCACAAGATAGCCGGCAAAGCCACGAAATAAAAATAAAGAAATGAGATAAATAAAAACAGCCACAATCTTTACCCGTGGATCCAGTGTATGTATTTTTGATTCAACCGGATAATATTGTCCGATGGTAATATCTCTCAGCATAATTTCTGACTAATTCCTTTCTTTTCTACTTCTGTAGGCTGTATATACAGCGTCCACTGCCTGTCTCACATTGATAGCATTATGAGGAAGGGTTATTCCCTTTGCCGCCAGCCCCTCCATCACATAGGTTACCTGGGGTGCCTGTAATCCGATGCGCTCTAGCTCTTTATAATGAGAAAAGACTTCCTCCGGAGTCCCATCATATGCCACCGTTCCGCCATTCATCACCACCAGCCGCTTTGCATATTTTCCCATATCCTCCATACTGTGGGACACGACGATCACCGTGATCTTCCGCTCCTCGTGCAGCCTCTGGATCAGTTCCAGTATTTCATCCCTTCCCTTGGGATCCAGCCCCGCCGTGGGCTCGTCCAGGATCAGTACTTCTGGCCGCATGGCCAGTACCCCAGCGATGGCCACTCTCCGCTTTTGTCCACCAGACAGCTCCAGCGGCGATACATCCAGAAGTTCATCCGGTATCCCCACCTGCTTTAATGCCTCAAAGGCATTCATATCCACTTGCAATGATTCCATACCAATATTTTTCGGTCCAAAACGAACATCTTCTATCACAGAGCTTTCAAACAACTGCTGCTCCGGATACTGAAATACGATAGACACCTTTGAGCGCAGCTTCTTTTTTGAAAAATCCTTTTCGTTGATATCTTGTCCATTGTAATATACCCCGCCAGAGACGGGTTTTAAGAGACCATTCATATGCTGGATGAGGGTAGATTTGCCGGACCCTGTATGTCCAATGAGTCCAATAAATTCTCCGTCTTCGATCTTCAAAGTGACATTGTATAAGGCCACTTTCTCAAATGCTGTCCCTTTTCCATAGATGTATTCTACCTCATTTAGTAAAATAGACATAATTTCCTCATTTCTATTCCGCGCCCACGAAACACCTCGCTGCCGCTTCCACAAATTCTTTGACATTGATCACATCCGCTGGTATATTCATCCCCCGCTTCCTCAGTTCCGACGCCAGTTCTGTCACCTGGGGCACATCCAGATGCCAGCTTTTGAGCTGGTCCGCCTGAGCAAATACCTCCCTGGGAGTTCCCTCCATTACCAGCTTCCCCTCATTCATCACGAGAATGCGGTCCGCCTGGGCTGCCTCATCCATATAGTGGGTGATCCATAGGATCGTTATTCCCTCTTTCTCATTTAATTCCCGGACCGCCTCCAATACCTCCCTGCGTCCCACCGGATCTAACATCGCTGTAGACTCATCGAACACGATACACTTTGGTTTCATGGCAAGCACACCGGCGATAGCTACTTTTTGTTTTTGTCCACCAGACAGATTATTGGGAGACTCTTTCCGGCATTTTAACATTCCTACTTTTTTAAGAGAACCCTCTACCCGATCCCAGATCTCCTCTGTGGGCACTCCAAGATTCTCTGGTCCAAAACCCACGTCTTCTTCCACCACATTGTGCACGATCTGATTGTCTGGATTCTGAAATACCATCCCTGCCCGCTGTCTGATCTCCCACATCATATTCTTATCGGAGGTGTCGATGCCATCCACATAAACTGTTCCCTCCCCGGGAAGAAGAATGGCATTGATATGCTTAGCCAGTGTGGACTTACCGGAACCATTGTGCCCCAGCACTGCCACAAATTCCCCTTTCTTCACCTGGAAGGACAGATGATCCACCGCCAGTTCTACACCAATGACCTCATCCTTTTCATCCCTGCGTATATATTCAAATACAAGATCCTTCACTTTTATCAAAATGGCACCATCCTAACTGTTTCCTCATAATTTCTGTGCTTGCTTTCTGCCCAAAATAAGATACGGCTATTATATCATTTATTGGGACAGGATACAAGAACACCTGAAAGGCTTTATTAAAAAAGCACCAAATAGATTGATGCTTTTTAACTATCATATATTATGTTTGAAATTCTTTAAACAATTAAAAATCAAACTCTTTGTGTACCGCGTTCATCGCTTTGTTGGTATCCTCTTCATCGATCAGCACCGTAACACGGATCTCCGATGTTGAGATCTGCTGAATGTTGACATTGGCATCGTAGAGCGCCTCGAACATCTGAGCAGCAACACCGGGGTTGGTCTGCATTCCTGCACCTACGATGGATACTTTGGATACATTTTTATTTACCTTTACATCCTGACATTTGAGGCTGCCACTGCGGTGTCTCTCTACGGTCTCAACTGCTACATCCGCCATATCTTCCGTTACGGTAAAGCTGATATCCTTTGTATTATCACGTCCGATGGACTGCAGGATCATATCTACATTTACATTGTGGTTGGCAAGATGGCGGAACAGCTTAAATGCCACTCCTGGCTGGTCCTCCAGACCTACAACTGCTATTCTGGCTACATTTTTATCACTTGCCACACCGCTGATAAGCATTTTTTCCATTTTTACTTCCTCCTTCACTATAGTACCTTCTGTTGTATTCAGACTTGAACGAACCACCAGCTGTACACCATACTTTTTCGCCATTTCCACAGAACGGTTGTGAAGAACCCCTGCTCCAAAGCTGGCGAGTTCAAGCATTTCATCATAGGTAATCTGGTCAAGTTTTTTAGCATCCTCTACAATACGCGGATCTGCGGTGTAGACACCATCTACATCGGTGTAGATCTCACAGGCATCGGCGTGAAGTGTTGCCGCCAGAGCCACCGCTGTCGTATCGGAACCGCCGCGTCCCAATGTCGTATAATCGTCGTATTTGCAGATCCCTTGGAATCCTGTCACAATTACTATTTTTCTCTGTTCCAGTTCATGACGGATACGATCCTTATCGATCTTGATCAACTTCGCATTTCCCGCCACAGATGTCGTGTGCATCGCCACCTGAAAAGCATTCAAAGAGATAGACGGCACACCCAGGGCATGCATCGCCATCGCCATAAGTGCCACGGAGGTCTGTTCTCCTGTGGTAAGCAGCATATCCAGCTCACGCTTCGGCGCGTTGGGATTGATATCATTCGCCATTTCCAGCAGCACATCCGTCTGCTTTCCCATAGCAGAAAGGACTACAACTACGTCATGTCCTTTTTTATAATCCTCTATACAACGGTTTGCCACATTAAAAATCCTCTCTTTATCAGCAACCGAAGTACCACCAAATTTCTTTACGATCAACATGTTCTTTTCTCCTCCTGTCATTTTGAAACAGATCCTAATAATTCTTTCATAAGCTGATACCCGTTTTCCTGGTAATTTCCACTCTTCTCAGCCTCTTTTTCATTATAATTCCACGTGTGCTCCTCTTCTGAAGTACTGTCATACAGAAGATAAGGAACTGGATCACTGGAATGAGTGCGGGTACAGATCGGGGTTGGATGATCCGGCATGATCAGCATACGGAAATCTTCTCCCAGCTCCTTCATTCTATTGTACACAGGACCAATAATTCTTTTATCTAGATACTCAATGGCTTTGATCTTTTTCTCCACACTTCCCTGGTGCCCCATCTCATCCGGCGCCTCCACATGGATGTAGACAAAATCACTGCCATCCTCTGTCACAGCCTTTACCGCAGCCTCCGCTTTCCCTTCGTAGTTGGTCTCCAGGGTTCCATCTGCCCCTTCTACCTCTATATTATTCATACCGGCGCCCACCGCGATTCCTTTCAAAAGATCTACCGCTGAGATCATGGCGCCCTTTTTTCCAAATTTCTCTTCAAAATCATCCAGTTCAGGCTTTGTGCCCGCTCCCCAGAACCAGATAGAATTTGCTTTGTTCAGCCCCTTCTTCGCTCTCTCCACATTCAGCGGATGCTGGTTCAGTATATCATAACTCTTTTTCATCATCCCGCGAAGTTTGTCATCTGCCGGGAGATATTCTCCGATCTTTTTTCCGAGAATATCATGTGGCGGGGTAAGTTCGGATACCTGTCCATGTTTCCAGATGGTACAGTGACGATAGCTGGTTCCCGTATAAAACTGGTAGATATCATCCTCCATCTCCGTTTTCAGAGCCTCTAAGAGCACATTGGCATCTTCTGTGGAAATCTCACTGCTGCTGTGGTCGAGGATCGTCTTCTCCCCGTAAGGAAGTTCATCCTCTGAAAGGGTCACAATATTACAGCGTATGGCGATGTCTCCTTCTTCCATATCTACACCGATGCTCAGCGCTTCCAGCGGAGAACGCCCGGTATAGTACTGTTTGGGGTTATATCCTAAAACGGCAAGATTGGCTGTGTCACTCCCCGGCTTCATGCCGTCGGGAATAGTCTTTGACAAACCAAGCTTTGCTTTTTTTGAAATCATATCCATATTAGGTGTCGTGGCATATTCCAACGGTGTTCTGTCATCGAGCTCTTCTAAAGGCTGGTCTGCCATTCCGTCACCCAGAACAACAATATATTTCATCGTCTTTCCGTCCTTTCTTCTATTAGTCTTAAACCCGCATCTATTATTTCAGCTTATGCAGACACCCGAATGCGTGTGATGAGCGTGGCAAATCTCTCTGCCTTTGCCGTAAATTCTTTCTCTTTCAAAGACGGGGTAATAAATCCACATTCTCCCGCAATTCCGGCTTCGATCATCTGAACCCCGCCAAATACTTCTGAAACCTTCTCCCTCTCAGATTCACCTACCCGGACAAAGAATCGGTTTTCCATCTCATCCACCGGCGTGATCTCAAGCTTTTGTGCACTCCAGGTAATGGAAACATTTTCTCCCTGATGTTTCACCGCCGCCACCACATCGGCCACCACCGCACTTGCCGTAGGAAGCTTACCGGCTCCGGCGCCATAAAACATTACATCCCCCAGCATATTTCCTGTTACAGATATGCCATTGAACACGTCATTTACACTGTAAAGCGGATGTGTGCTGTCCACCATCTGCGGTGCCACCATGGCATACACCTGGTCACCCACTTTTTTGCTCGTACCAAAAATCTTGATCGCCGAATTTATCTTCTTCGCATATTTAAAGTCTTCTGCTGTAATCTTCGTGATGCCTTCGGTATAAATATCCTCATAATCCACTTGTTTTCCGTAGGCAAGAGAGGTGAGGATCGCAATCTTGCGGCAGGCATCGTAGCCTTCCACATCTGCTGTGGGATCTTTTTCCGCATAACCCAGTTCCTGCGCTTTTTTCAATACCTCGCCAAAATCGGCACCCTCGTCTGCCATCTTCGTCAGGATAAAGTTCGTCGTACCATTCAGAATTCCATTGATTTCCTGAATCTCATCTGCAGTAATACACTGGTTGAGTGGACGGATGATCGGAATTCCTCCTCCCACACTCGCCTCGAAGAAAAAGTTTACATTCTTGTCTCTGGCGATCTGAATCAATTCAGCTCCGTGGGCTGCCACCAGTTCTTTGTTGGAAGAGCAGACACTTTTTCCTTTTAGAAGAGCCGTCTTCACAAAATCATAGGTGGGTTTTGTACCACCCATGGTCTCAACGATAACGCCTACTTCTTCATCCTCTGCGATTACATTGTAATCATGAACAAGAATTTCCTGCACCGGATCCTCCGGGAAATCCCTTAGATCCAGGACATATTTTACCTCAACCTCTTCCCCCGCACGTCTCGCGATGCTTTCTGCATTGGTGCGGATCACCTCAACAACTCCAGAACCAATCGTTCCATAACCTAATACTGCGATTTTCATTGTCTCCTCTTCCTTTCTATATGTAAATATCTCAGTGATGCACAAGCAGCATTACTCTTGCTTCTCTTCCTGAGACAGATCAAGCTCATTAATTATATCGAAATCCTCTTCTGACATCAAGGAATCGGGGTTTATCACCACGATCAATTCACCGTCTCTTCTGGCGATAAAGTCAATATAATCGGTCCCCTCCGTCTGCGCCTCCTTCGGAAAGGTTTGAATATTATCTCCCTCTGCCTGAAACACCTTATCTACGCTGTCCACCATACAGGCAATGCCTCTCTTACTTGTCCGGAGAAGCAGTATCTTGGTGTCTTTTGTCATCTCGGCAGCAGGTAGATTTAACTTTGCCCGTAAATCATAGACCGGGTACACCTCATCCCGAACCACGATCGTTCCCAGAATACAGTCCGGTGCTTCCGACAAAGGATTGATCTCCTGATAGCTTTCCAGACTCTGCATTCCACTGATCTCAATCCCATACTCTCTGCCACTGATAAAAAATGTAATAATTTCTTTCATAAGCCCCTCCATTCCGGGCAGTACTTCCCTGGCTCTGCCTCTTATCTTTACGACGTAACTTTCCGTAAATTCAACTATTGATCCATTTTAAATATCCATTGATAAATACATCCAGATCGCCATCCATGACAGCCCCGACATTGCCGGATTCCACATTGGTTCTGTGATCCTTTACCATGGTATACGGCTGCATTACGTAAGACCGGATCTGGTTTCCCCAGCCGATTTCTTTCTGTTCACCGCGGATATCGGACTCTTTTTCCAGATTCTCCTGCTGTTTCAGCATATACAGCTTTGCCTTCAACATCTGCATCGCCTTGTCTTTATTCATATGCTGGGAGCGCTCGTTCTGACACTGTACCACAATTCCTGTCGGGAAATGGGTGATACGGATCGCTGAGGAAGTCTTATTGATATGCTGGCCGCCGGCACCGCTGGAACGGTACGTGTCGATGCGGATATCATCGTCTGCGATCTCGATATCAAGATCCTGTTCGATATCCGGCATCACATCACAGGAAACAAAAGACGTCTGACGTTTACCCGCCGCATTAAAGGGAGAAATACGCACCAGACGATGTACACCATGTTCACTTTTCAGATACCCATAGGCATTAATCCCGTTGATCTGCAGGGTAACAGACTTGAGTCCCGCCTCGTCGCCATCCAGAAAATCCAGCATCTCTACCGAATATCCTTTTTTTTCTGCCCATCTCTGATACATCCGGCACAGCATGCTCGCCCAGTCACAGCTCTCTGTTCCCCCGGCTCCCGCGTGCAGGGTGAGAATGGCATTGCTCTCGTCATACTCACCTTTCAGCATCGTAGTGATGCGAAGATCGTCAAAATCCTTCACAAACTCTTCCAGTTCCTCTTTGATCTCCGCTGCCAGTTCCTCATCCTCTTCCTCATATGCCATCTCAATCAGCGTCATGATATCTTCATACTTTCCACTGAGACCGTCGGCACGGCTAACGATATCTTTGAGTTCCTTTACCTCTTTCATGGACTGGCTCGCCTTCTCTGCGTCCTCCCAGAAATCCGGAGCTTCCATATTTTTCTCCAGCTCCTCGATACGAAACTGCTTCTCGCCAAGATTCAGGGAATCCCTGACCTCAGCGAGAGGCTTTTCATAGGAGGAGAGTTCGACTTTATAATTATCTAACTCGACCATTCTTCAACCCTCTAATTCACATATATTATAGCACTGGTTTGATTCCAGGTGAATTCTATAATTCACCTTATCTGCCGCAGCAGTATTTATATTTCTTTCCGGATCCGCAGGGACACGGAGCATTACGGCTGATCTTATCTGATTTTCTCGTGACCGGGGCATTAGCAGAATCATCCTTGTTGGTTCCTGTCTCTTTCGCCACCTGCTCACGCTCTACTTTCTGCTCGATACGGACATGCATCAGTGCCTTCACCGTCTCTTCACGGATGGACTCTGTCATCTCCGCAAACATATCATAACTCTGGAATCGGTACTCTGTCACCGGATCTCTCTGTCCATATGCCTGCAGTCCGATACCCTGACGCAGCTGATCCATATCGTCAATATGGTTCATCCAGTGCTGGTCCGTGACCTTCAGAAGAATCACACGCTCGATCTCCCGGATCTGCTCTGCCTCCGGGAACTCTGCTTCTTTCATCTCATATAAATGGAGCGCCTCTTCTTTTAACTTCTGGATCAGTTCATTTTTGTTGATGCTCTTATCCCTCTCCGGTTCAAAAGTAATCGGTTCTAAAGGAATGATGGGCAGCAGATTCATATTTAACTCGTCCAGATCCCATTCCTCTGGAATCTGATCGTCTCCGATGGTCCTGCCCACATACTTTTCTATCACTTCATCCATCATACCATAAATGGTATCGCGCATGCTCTCCCCATCCAGAACTTTACGTCTCTCTGCATAGATGAGCTCTCTCTGTTGGTTATTGATGATATCATACTCCAGCAGATTTTTACGAATTCCGTAGTTGTTGCCCTCAATCTTCATCTGGGCACGCTCTATGGCTTTGTTCAGCATTCGGTGCTGAATCTGTTCACCCTCCGGCATACCGAGGGAATTAAATATATTCATCAGGTTCTGGGAACCAAACAGACGCATCAGGTCATCCTCAAGGGAAATATAAAACTTGGATTCACCGGGATCTCCCTGACGCCCGGAACGTCCCCGCAACTGATTATCAATACGTCTGGACTCGTGCCGCTCCGTACCGATGATCCTTAAACCTCCCAGGTCCTGAACTCCTTCTCCCAGCTTGATATCCGTACCACGGCCTGCCATATTGGTGGCGATGGTCACAGCTCCGGCGACACCTGCATCTGCAACAATCTCTGCCTCCATCTCATGGTATTTGGCGTTCAGTACTTTATGCTTAATGCCCCGTCTCCGAAGCAGATCGCTGAGCTCCTCCGATGCCTCAATGGTGATCGTACCCACTAACACCGGCTGCTTTCTCTCATAACAGTCCGCTATATCCTCTACGATGGCATTCAATTTTTCTTTTTTGGTCTTATATACGGAATCGTTGTGATCGATACGTGCCACCGGTTTATTGGTGGGAACCTCCACAACATCCATGCCATAGATCTCACGGAACTCTTTTTCCTCGGTAAGGGCGGTACCGGTCATACCACATTTCTTCGCATATTTATTAAAGAAGTTCTGGAAGGTGATCGTCGCCAGTGTCTTGCTCTCACGCTTAACCTTCACATGCTCTTTTGCCTCGATCGCCTGATGAAGTCCGTCGGAATAACGGCGTCCCGGCATGATACGTCCCGTAAATTCATCGACGATCAGCACCTCATCATCCTTTACCACATAATCCTTGTCTAAGAACATAAGATTGTGCGCCCGCAGGGCGAGGTTGATACAGTGCTGGATCTCCAAGTGCTCCGGATCTGCCAGATTCTCGATATGGAAAAAGCGCTCCACCTTTGCCACACCCTGGGCGGTAAGGTTTACCGTCTTTTCCTTTTCATCCACAACAAAATCACCGGTCTCATTGTCATCTTCTTTCATGATGATATCCATCTTAGACAACTCTTTTGCGGTTCCTCGCTTAAGCTGCTTCGCCAGGTTATCACATGCCTCATAGATTTTGGTGGATTTCCCGCTGCTTCCGGAGATGATCAGCGGTGTTCTCGCCTCGTCGATAAGCACCGAGTCCACCTCGTCCACGATGGCATAGTGAAGTTCTCTCTGTACCAGCTGCTCTTTATAAATAACCATGTTATCACGGAGATAGTCAAATCCAAGCTCGTTATTCGTAGCGTAGGTAATATCGCAGCCATAGGCTTCTCTTCTCTCATCATTGTCCATGCTGTTCAGGATACAGCCCACTGTCAGCCCAAGAAACTCATGGATCTGTCCCATCCACTCCGCATCACGCTTCGCCAGATAGTCATTGACCGTAACGATATGGACGCCCTTGCCCTCTAAGGCATTCAGATATGCAGGAAGCGTGGACACCAGCGTCTTACCTTCACCAGTACGCATCTCTGTGATACGTCCCTGATGCAGGATCACACCACCGATGAGCTGCACGCGGTAATGACGCATGCCAATCGTCCGCTTGGATGCCTCTCTGACAACTGCATATGCCTCCGGAAGAATGTCATCCAGTGATTCCCCTTCTGACAACCGGTTCTTGAATTCTCTTGTTTTATCTTTTAACTGCTCGTCTGACAATTTCTCATAATCAGGTTCCAGTTTTTCAATCTTGTCCACGATGGGAAGCACTCTCTTTACTTCCCTCTCACTGTGGGTTCCAACTACCTTGCTTAATAATCCCATACGTTCACTCTCCATAATAATCAAAGTTTTATCCCAGATTATTTTATCACTAGATCTTCTGTCTTTCAATGATTTTTTTGATTTTCGTTTGTTTTTTACAATCCGTTCATAATCTTTTAACTTCTTTTACATCGCTGAAAAACCATGCGTGAATATTGATCTCCACCACCGGAGTTCCGCAGTACTCGCACACTTTAGCACCCAGGGCAGAGAGCGGTGCTCCACAGTTGGGGCAGTTGATCCCCAGCGCCTGGGTTCTCTGGTCTTCCACTAATTCCCTGTCCTGTATGTAGATCAGATCCGTATTGTATTTGGTCTGATACTTTGTGTCTCTTGCACCTGTTAACAGTTTCCCCTCACGGTCCGTCACATAATGAAAACACTCCAGCGCCGACTGGAATGTAATGATACAACGTCCCTCACTTTTCCGGTACTGGCTGATCTCGGTCCGGTGAATATGAATCTGTTCAAAATGCTCCCTCTGCCCGGCTTCTTCCAGCATCGCGATGCGAGCTGCAAGTTCCTCTTTCAACTCCGTGCTGCCATCCTTCGGCATCTCCTTCCCACCAGTACCGATTGCCCTCAGATAGTCCACCAATATATTATCCGCCCTCTCTTTCATTTCATCGTACTCAAAATCCGGAAAATCCTGAACGATCTTTGGCAGAAGAAGTTTCGTCATGGCAGAGACCGATTTTGGCGTGGAAGCCATCTCCTCACGCATCATCTCCGCCCCCTGCCTGAGATCACTGGTTCCAAAAAGTTCTCTCGATACCTGCCTTGCCTTTCTTTTTAATGAGGCAACTCCGATATATACCGCAATAACAATGATCAGGATCAATACCAAAACAATGATCAGCCCTGTGTAATTCCCCATATTTTTCACTCCTTAAATGAACGGTAATTTCAGTCAAGATAATAGCGCCAATTACACAAACCTCTAATCGGCGCCATCGAACGAATTCAATCTATTTTCATTCCATCTCTGTTTACTCAATATCGTTTTCGTCAAAAACATCTCCACATTCTGGGCAGAATTTCGGCGGATGATGCGGATCCTCCGGCTTCCAGCCGCACTTGTCACAGCGGTACAATGGGGCTCCTTCCGGTTTCTTTGTTCCACATTCCATACAGAATTTTCCCTGATTTACTGCTCCACAGCTACAGGTCCATCCCTCCTTGGGAGCTGGCTTTGGTTTTCCACACTCTACGCAGAATTTTCCGGTATTGGTGGTTCCACAGCTGCAGGTCCAGGAATCCGCCTGCTTTGCGGTATACCCTCCACTGGCTGCATTTCCCTCCGGATTTCCAGATGCCGGCGCTCCGTTCTGAGCTCCGCCCTGCCGGTCCATGGTAAACAGGGCATTGGCATCCATCCCCCCTGCCTGGGACGCCATATTCATCCCGGCAAATGCCATCATCGGCCCTGTAGAAGTATTTGCCGCCGCCGATTTCATCGCCTGGGCCTGCGCCTCTGTCAGAGTTGCCGCCGCCATACCCGGATTGCGGAGTACCGCTGTCTTCTGCAGTTCCTTGATCATCGCCTCATCATCTTCTGAAGCCTTGATAGCATTTACGCCAAAAGATACGATCCGGATTCCTCTCAAACCGCTCCATTTTTCAGACAATTCAGCATTTAGGGCTTCTGCCACTTCCATGGTATGAGCCGGCACCGCACTATAGCGGATCCCCATGGCCGATATTCTCGCAAACGCCGGCTGCAGCGCTGTCATCAGCTCTGTCTTCAGCTGGCTGTCAATGGTGTCACGACGGTATTCATCCACCACGTTGCCGCATACATTCGTATAAAAGAGCAGAGGATCAAAGATCTGGTAAGAATATTCTCCATTACAACGGACGGAGATGTCCACATCCAGTCCAATATTGGTATCCACGACACGGAAGGGAACCGGTGTAGCGGTCCCATATTTATTTCCCATAATTTCTTTCGTGTTAAAGAAATAAACTCTCTGATCCTTACCAGTATCTCCTCCAAAAGTAAAACGCTTTCCCACTGCCGCAAAGGTTTTCTTAATATTTTCACCCAGATCTCCATAAAGCAAACTGGGCTCTGTAGAGGTATCATACAAAAATTCTCCTGCCTCCGCACAGAATTCCACAACTTTTCCCTGGTCTACAATGATCATGCATTGTCCTTCATTCACAGCTACGACGGAACCATTCGTAATCAGATTATCATTGCCGTTGTTTCTGCTGCCAAACCTGCTGCTGGTACGCTTTTCGCCCTTTGTCACAAGAACATCTGATTCCAGTGCATCACAATAAAAATACTCTTTCCACTGGTCTGCCATCTCACCGCGGATCGCGCCGCCGATCGCTTTGATTAATCCCATATTATCCTCCATTCTGAAACATTATGTTTCTTAACTTAAAATCATAAAATGTCCTTCTGGACCAAACCAGAATGGTTCCATCCAGGAGGACACATCTTTTTCTGCATTCTATTTATCTAAAATTTCTTTATAGACGCTCGTATATTCTCAATATTCCGGCTCGATCAGCCCATATGTATTTCCTTTTCTCTTATATACAACATTTACCTCTTCTGTCTCAGAATTCCGGAATACAAAGAAGTTATGTCCCAGAAGCTCCATCTGTACACATGCCTCCTCAGGATCCATCGGTTTCATCGCAAATTTCTTAGAACGGATAATGTTGATATCTTCTTCATCCTCCATATCTTCATCGATAAATTCCTGGTTTAAATGTGCCGCATTCTGTGCTTTATCAATCAATTTATTTTTATATTTCCGCAGTTGTCTCTCGATCACTTCTTCTACCAGATCGATAGAAACATACATATCCGAACTTACTTCTTCTGCACGAATGATACTTCCTTTCATTGGAATGGTAATCTCAATCTTCTGTCTGTTCTTCTCAGTGCTCAACGTCACGTGAACCTCGGTACTGTCATTGAAATATCTCTCCAGTTTAGCAATTTTTTCTTCAATCGCCGAACGTAATCCCTCCGTTATATCTAAATTTTTGCCGCTAATTACTAAATTCATAATGATCAGCTCCTTTGCCCATAATATTCGGGACGGAAACCTGTCTGCCGACTATATCAGACGGAACCTGTCCCGTATGTTTATTATATACCAAAACCATATAATGAGCAACATATATTTTGGATTTATGTAGCTGTTTTTTGCTTTCATGCCAAATTGTCATACAACTCTGCAAGTTGTCAAATCGGTGTGTTTTTGCTACAAAAGTCTACATTTTTTGTGGATAATGTGGATAACTTTGTGTATAACTAGTAAATATCGCAAAGGCGTCGCTTTTTTTGTGGATAACTTTGTTAGTTTCTTATACTACATTTGTCTGCGTACCTTTGTTCTAAAACAAGTTGTCACACACTTTCAGTTATGCCCTTTCATACCTTCCGCTGGCACCACAGGGAAGGATAAGGCCATTTGAACTTACCGGAAGACCAATCTCCTCGGCAGCCACTTTGCCCCCAAATTTATTCCGGATGGTCAGTTCCATCATATAGGACAACACCGCCGGCTGCAGGCCTGTGGTATAGGAATTCACCAGGAAGAACAAGGGCTCTCTGGATAACACTTTTGTGCACAGGCTGAGCAGCGGAAATATCTTTTCCTCGATCTTCCAAACCTCTCCTTTTGGCCCCCTGCCATAAGAAGGTGGATCCATAATAATGCCATCGTAATGATTTCCCCTACGGATCTCACGCTCAACAAACTTGACACAGTCATCCACCAGATATCGGATCGGAGCATCGGCAAGCCCGGAAGCAGCGGCATTTTCCTTCGCCCAGGATACCATTCCCTTGGAGGCATCTACATGTGTCACCGCTGCTCCTGCCTTCGCACACGCCACCGTAGCACCTCCCGTATAGGCAAATAGATTTAATACTTTGATCTGTCGTCCGGCATTTCTGATCAGCCCTGATGCCCAGTCCCAGTTCACCGCCTGCTCCGGAAACAAACCTGTATGCTTAAAACTAAAGGGTTTCAGATGAAAAGTCAAATCCCGGTAAGAGATCTTCCACTGCTGTGGAAGATCAATAAATTCCCACTGGCCTCCTCCCTTGCTGCTTCTATGATAGTGAGCATTTTTCCGCTTCCACTGAGGCGCCCCATGAGGTGTATCCCAAATCACCTGGGGGTCTGGTCTCACCAGAATATATTCCCCCCAGCGCTCCAATTTTTCTCCCGATGAAGTGTCAATCACTTCATAATCCTTCCAGCCATCTGCCAGCCACATTTTCGCTATTCCTTTCTTTCGTTATATTTTTCTCGTTTTGATCAGAACCGTCCACCGCCGCTGGAGTGACTGCGTCCGCCGCCTCCACCGCCTCTGCTGCTGCCGCTGCTGCTGGATTTTTTTGTTCTCACATAAGTTGTGTGGGTATAGATATCCCTTCGCCCAATCAGCTCTGAAAAGCTCTTATTCATATACGTTTTTCCGTTTGTCGTCATTTTCCCGCCAGAATTTTTGATCAATACCATTACCACAATCGCTCCTGCCAGAAGTCCCACTACAAGATGAAACCACCACGCCAGATAGAAGTAGGGAGTACGCATCTGGATATCGCTCTTCCTAATAAACTCATTCATCATCTCTATATACTTGGACTGCGGCTCCCCTGCACCGCTCTGGGCATCTTTCACATACCCCTGCAGGTCTTTTGCTATATAGTCTGCTTCACCATTAGTAATCTTATGTTCTGCCGAGCCATATCCCAATAAATAGAGGGAACGGTTATTCTGACAAATGTTCAACCAGAGGACAACAGTGCTTTTATGGGAACCTAAATTCAAAAAACGCTCACTAACCCGTTCCGGTGCCGACAATTCACTGCTGTTCCATTCATTATTATCAATCACAAATGCCACTATATTACAATCATACTCTTCCCGCATCTGTCTCATTTTTTCCTCAAAAGCAGATATCTGATCCTGGGTATAAATACCGGCATAATCGTTCACAGCACTCTCCCACTTGAGACTGTTCCCATTACCTTCCAAATAGTAGTCTTCCAGGACTTCCGCTGAAACACATCTTGAGGATAAACCAAGCCCTGCTGTTAAAACCAGCACCAGTACAAATAATATGTAAAAACGTTTACTCTTCATCATCCGATACCACCTCCAAGTAAAAATATGGTGATCAGACGCAGAATCAGAAATAACCCTCCGCTAACACCAAACAGCCATGCCATCACTTTCGCTTTACTGATAGGCGGTTTCCCTACAATCTTTCCCGTATCTCCATTCATGGCAAATACATACTGCCCATCCCGGTAATCATAGTTGATCATCCACACAGGAAGCAGCGCATAATCCGCTTTCTTCTTTAAAATGTTGTAATCCCGGTCCGTGATATGAACCGAAGCATAATTGTTCATCGTCCCCCTTACATATTCATCCATAAATTTCTCCACCCGTTTCTGCACTCTTGGCATTAGGTCGTCATCGGTATAATTATATCCTTCCGCCACATACCCAGGCAGATACATGGATGAATAATCCTTTAAATCTTCATAGTAAAAAGGCTCCAGTTTATCCATGAGATCATCCCGCATCCGCTCAGATGCATCCACTGGAATACAGTCATAATCCAAATCTACCTTTCTCCACACCTTGTAGTGTTTTGTAGCCGTCACATTATAATTTCCGCTGGAATAATGCGACACCCGCGTACAATCAGCGTGAATCTCCCCCTGCCCGGCCATGTCAAACAGCCAAAAAGGCACATAAATCCCCGATATATCATCGATACGTTCCGGTGTCATAAAATCATTTGGCGTAATCAACCCCTTTTTACACCATTTTTTAAATGCAGTGATAGCATCTTCTTTACTTATCCGGAAAGGAATGACTTTTACCGGCGCTCTCTTTCCCTGCATTCGGTCAGACAGAATCATGGGTGATCCACAAAAACTGCACTTTGTAGCTGTAGTATCCTCTGTTACAACCAGCTCCGCGCCACAATTATCGCAGCAGTATCTCACAACCGATTCATCGAAAAAATTATCTGTCTTTTCCTCATGCACCTCACGGAAATCCCCGGTTTCCTCATCCACATTTTCTTTTGCAGCATCTGCTTCATATTCACCGCCATTTTCCTCTGCAAAGTCCTGAATATTCAGGCTGTGTCCACAGAATGCACAGCTGAGTTGGCCGCTTTTTGCATCAAACTCCATATTTGCTGCACATTTCGGGCATTTGTACTGTATCATTTCATATCATCCTCCTCTATTCGTGTGTCTTTAGTATATCCTAAGTCAAGCCCTGTGTGCAATTACTTTTTTAATAAAAAAACTGCTAAACAAAGTCCAGGACTTCATTTAGCAGTTTTCACCGTGGGTTAGAGGATTCGAACCCCCGACCTTTTGGTCCGTAGCCAAACGCTCTATCCAGCTGAGCTAAACCCACATCTAAGCATGTACTTGTCAACACGCAAAATATATGCTATCACAAACAAATATATTTGTCAATAGTTTTTTCCATTTTTGTCATTTTACTCGGTTCAAATTGGTGCCGCCGGGCTATAAGCCTTATTCATATGATTTCTCAGATTTTTCAGGATCTTTTTCTCCAGACGGCTTACCTGAACCTGACTGATCCCAAGGCATTCCGCCACCTCCCGCTGAGGTTTGTCGTCGTAATAGCGCATTTGAATCAATTTTTTCTCTTTGTCATTTAGAAGCAGCATCAGCTGGTCTACCAGCATACGGTTTAGGAGCTGCTCATTCCAGTCACTTTTTTCGGGTATTTTATCCTCCAGGGAAACCTCTTTCCCATCGGCAAAGGAAACCGGTTTGTGGATGGATTCCACCTCCAGATTTGCCTCCAGCGCAAGGACGATATCTTCCACAGCGATCTCCGTCGCCGCTGCCAGCTCTTCGATCGAAGGTTCCCTGTCCAGCTTCTGGGAAAGAGTATCTGCCGCCTTGCGGATCTTCCAGCCGTTTTCTTTGATGCTCCGGCTCACCTTGACCATTCCGTCATCCCGGAGAAATCTCTTGATCTCACCGCTGATCATTGGCACAGCATAAGTAGAAAATTTTACATCAAAACTCATATCAAATTTGTCCACAGCTTTTATCAAACCAATGGCTCCGATCTGACTGAGCTCCTCCGTATCATATCCCCTCCCCGCATACCGGCTCACGATGCTGTATACCAGTCCCATATTCTTCTGTATCACCTGGTCCCGTGCCATTTTATCCCCAGAACGTGCTAATTTTATCAGTTCTATGGTTTCCATTGACCAGTCCCTCTCTATGAAAGATTCATTGCACTATATATAACTTTTTTCATTTTGATTACCGTTCCCTTTCCCGGTTCTGACTCCACATGAAGCTCGTCCATAAACGCCTCCATAAACGCAAAACCCATTCCAGACCTGTCCAATTCCGGCTTGGATGTATATAGCGGTTCCATTGCTTTAGTGATATCACTGATCCCCTCCCCCTCATCAGAAATCTCCAGATAGATCGTATTCCCCTCGATCTTTCCGTATATGGTGACCTTCCCAGGATTCTTCTCGTAACCATGGATGATCGCGTTGGTCACCGCCTCTGAAACGGCAGTCTTTACATCTGCCAGCTCTTCCAGTGTCGGATCCATTCTGGCAATAAAAGCACTTATCACAGTGCGGGCAAAGCTTTCATTTTCCGAATAGCTGCTAAATTCCAATTTCATTTCATTGTATGTATTCATCTTATCCTCCAATTCTGCGCTGTTCTTTTGCGCATTCACATTCCTGCATATGGTATGTATGCAACGCTTTGATTTTCTTAAACCCTCTGAATGATCTTATAGAGTCCGGACATGGAAAATATACGATCAATACCAGCGCCTACTCCCGTCACATAAACATTTCCGCCAAAGTACTGTATTTTCCGGTATCTTCCCATGACCATGCCGATTCCGGAACTATCCATAAATGTCATTCCATCAAAATCAAATACTATATTTTTTACATTTCCCTTTTCAATCAAAACATCAATAGTCCTGCTGATCTGAGCCGCTGTATGGTGATCCAGGTCCTCGCTGATGTGCAGGATCAGGTTAGCACCATTTCTTTCCAGTGAAAAATTATCCATTTTCTTCCTCCCATTTCTATTTATTTCTTTTTTCCATTAAAAAAGAACTACAGAACAATCCGGACGGTTTGTCCGATATTTTCTCCGTAGTCCTTTTTCTTCTTTTTCTCATGTAAATCGTGTTCGCTTTGAAAAGCTTTTATTCCGGAAGGAACTGACCGTGCATAAAGTCAGCTCACCCCCAGCTGTCTCAAGCGGCTTCTCGCCTCCGCTGCCCGGCTGGAAGCCTCATCGATCTCAATTACCTTCTCATAATATTCTATGGCCTTTTTCTTTTTCCCTCGCTGATGGTAAACCCGCCCCATAAAATACAACGCATCCAGGTTTTCCGGATCAACAGAAAGAACCTGATTCAACAACTTTTCAGCCTCGTCATACTTCCCTCTGTTAAACTCAGCTCTTCCTTGTTCAAAGAGATTTTTCACATCCGCCTGAGTGATTTTCTTGGAAACCATCTTAAACAGTTCCTTCATCTCTTCCTTCTCAAAATCCGACTCTTTATACTGGCTCACTGTACTGGCAGCAAGAAGCCTGTCCCCATCATTATAATACTTGACAGCCAGAAGAAGATTGTTACTCAGTTCCAGCTTTGCCGCGTTGGCATCTTCTCCCTCATCCAGTTTCTTCTGCAGTTTCGCTACATCCTGTTCCAGTTTTTCTTTCTGCTTCTGCACGGAAGAAAGCTGGGCCTCCTTCACGGAAAGCTGCTGATTGTTTTCGGCAATGCTGTCGGAATTATTTCCCAGGTTGTTTCCCAGAAGGGTGGGACGAATCAGCACAAAACTGACAACAAGACCAATGATCACTCCGATGATCACATTGATCACTGGCATCCAGTGCCGCTTCTCTTCCTTGTAAGCACCCACTGGCTGCACATTTGCCAAAGGATCCTTTTTGGGCTGTTGACGATATGCCCTGGCGGAATCCTCCCGGCTCCTGCCTCCATTTTCACTAAATTTATCACCGATCTCCTGCATATAACGCAGAGTGGTGGTATTATTATAGTCAATCCGCCTCGCCCGTTTGAGGCATTTGGCAGCTTTGGAATACTCTTTGGACTTCATATACAACAGTGCCAAAAGCTGTAAGGCGCGGACGAACTTAGGATTCAGGCTGACCACCTTTTTCAGCTGAATCACCGCCAGATCTTCATTGCCTCCCTTCGCCGCATTCAGCGCCGAGTTGTATTTTTTTATCGTCTGATTCACCGCATCCAGTGCTGTCTGGTTTTTCTGAATGACGTTGATATAATATTGTGCCCGGTTATTTTCCGGATGAAGATACCGGCTGAGCACCCACTCACTCAATGCCGCCACAGTCTCCCCCATCTCGTTGTACACAAGTCCCAGAAGATTGCGGGCATTGGTATTGTATTTATCAAACTGCAGACTTTTTTTCAATACCATGACTGCCCCAGAGAGATCACGCACCTGCGCTTTCTCCAGTCCCATGTTGTAGTACGCATTTGAAATTCTTCTTACATGATATATGATCGACAGATCCTGTCCACAAAATCTGCAAATTTCCATCTCATCGTTTATGTTTGCATCACATCTTGGACATCTCATTGGAATCCTCCTAATTCTTTGTCGTACATCACACCGTTGACCTGGTTTCTGAAATCAACTCTCTCACAATATCTGTCACATCCGTAAGATTATTATTATTTACCGCATTTTCCACCTGTTCTACATCCAGGCTTGGCTCATATTTTTCTAGTTCTTCCTCAAAATTTATCATCTTCTGACCTCCCTTTTAGTATAATGGCCATCGTCAATCATTATCACCGGGCAATTGCCCTATGAAACATAATACCTATTTTTATAGAAAAAAGCAAGGGGAAAAAAGTGTTTTTTGACAAAAGCTATCGCAATTTTTGACAAATCCAAAACAACTTTATTTTAGCTCTTTCAGTTTCCGGTAAAATGTGGATCGGGACACGATTCCCAGCCGTTGCATCGCCTCTGCTTCAGATATCTTTTTTGCATGAAACAAGTCAGAAACTTTTTGAATTTTTCCGGGTTCGATCTGCATCGGCCGGCGTCCGCGGTAAGCCCCTCTGTTCTTTGCCCCTTCCACTCCCCGGCGATGTTTTAATATCTGCTGATTCTTCCCCGCATAATATTGTCTCTGAAGGATCGATAATACTGCACTTCTTACATTTTTGTCTATAACAATTTTCTCCTTCTCAAACCTTATCACAGCTCCCGCAGCTACCATACGGAGCAGATGCTCTGTGTAGACTGACGGATTATTGGAAACCTCACTCTGGCTGCTGATACGAACCAGATCTCCATACTGCAGCTGACACAACAAAGTATCCAGGCCGTTATAACAAAACTCTCTGGTCCCCTGCCGGTATGGTTCCAGAGTCAGATGATCACCACCTTGCTGTTGCGTTCGAACCAGCCATTCTAACCGGTCGTAAGAATTCATGCCTGCCTCTTCCAAAAGTTTTTCCAGATCTTCCCTATCCTCTGATGGGCTTCTCATGGAAACAAACACCGGCTGCCTGTTGGCACGGTAGTAATGTTTTCGCCGGAGTTCCATGGGGATTCCCGGGATCCCCTGAAATCCCTCTTCCCCCAGACCATCCACCACGTCCCAGTAGGGAGAGATCACATACTGATATCCTGCTTCCGAAAATAACTGGTATTCAATTTTCCCCACACTGTACTTTTCTCCATGGAGCCCCACCGCTTTGATGACCCCCACACTGGTACGGACTATTTCACCGGACAACGGCGCTATGTGCTTATTTATTGGCTGGTTGTTTCTGAGCATATCGTTATACACTCCCCTTTCCCAATCCTTTTACATCCGCTTCTCAAAGGGCCTCAACAAAAGGTTTTTATATCGTTCTTCCAGAATTGTTATTAGAAATTTCTTACGAATGCTGCTGGTAAACGCCACACTCTCCACGAGATAATTTACCGCTTCAAAATCTATCTTCTGAATCATTCTCCACAATGCCCTGTCACAATCCCTGAAATGATGACCAGATATGATATCATAATAAGAATGTGCCCTTCCTTTATGTTGGATCTTCGGTATCGGTATATCAAAGATTCTGCGCTGCATTTCTTCTTTTGAAGCCAGAATCTCCCGGCACTGCTCGTCGGTGACAACGTCCGGAAAAAGGCAGGAATCATTTCCCAGAACAGGAGCAGGGGAATACTGGTCTCCCTTTTTCAAAAGCCCCCAGCTTCTTCCGCCCCGTTCTCCATTTGCCACAAAAGCATCGATGACAACCATATCCCAAAAAGTATTGATTATTACTTTTGCTGAGGAATAGCCAAGAAACATGGTTAGCACCTCCATGATCTGCTCATATTCGTATTGTACTGGCTCGCCTTTGATATCCAGAAAATATTCCCCCAACTGGTCAAATGAAATGAAGTTCTCCTCCTGGGAAGTAAAGTCTTTGCACAGGACTACTTCCTCCCCCCGGCACGTTGCCAGCCAGGTATCCTGAGTCACGACTCCCAGCATGTCTAAGATATGGCTTCCCAAATATTCAGACACATGATCACAAATCTTTCCCTCCGGTGAATTCCTCCGGTATTTTATCACATAGTCCTCACCACTGATAAGGATACCGGACTTCTTTCTCCTGCCGGTATAAAAGCGTCTGTTTTTCCGATATCTGGACAATTCTCTCATATTTCATATCCCCTGCTCAATAAAATGCCAGAATCCAACGATGAATTCTGGCATTTTTCGATTTAATTCAATCCCCAGCCTGACGATACCGTCGAGCTAAAAGGATGGACCATGGTTTTAAGATAACTGGGCAAGTCGTTCCTTCACCTGAGCCATCATACTCTGGTATTTTTCCAGTTTGGCCCTCTCCTCTTCTATCTTTTTGGCTGGCGCTTTATTTACAAAATTAGGGTTGCCAAGCATTCCCTCGGAGCGTTTGAGTTCTCCCATCAGCTTTTTCTCTTCCTTCTGAAGACGCTCAATCTCCTTCGCCACATCCACAAGCTCCGCAAAAGGCAAATAAATCGTTCCCTTGTCGATCACTACAGAGACAGCATCCTGAGCGATTCCAGATTTGTCACTCTGGATCACCACCTCGCTGGCAAAGCCCAGGGTGGCAAAAAATACCTTATTGGCCTCAAATATTTCTTGTACCACTGCATCTTCTGTCACAACAATCACTTTTGCCTTTTTACTCGGCGGAACATTCATCTCACCGCGGACATTACGGATTCCTTTTACGGCTTCTTTGATGCGCTCTACCGCTTCCATATCCGCTTTGAAGGCAGCCGTCACTTCCGAATATTCCGGCCAGTCAGAAACCATGATAGAAGCTTCTTCATTCTCCATAAGGGTACAGTAGATCTCCTCTGTGATAAACGGCATATATGGATGAAGAAGTTTCAGTGCGTCAATCAGCACTTTCTTAAGAGTGTAAAGGGCAGCTGCCTTAGTCTCATCCTCTTCATTATAAAGACGTGGTTTTACCATCTCGATATACCAGTCACAGAACTCTTCCCAGATAAAATCATAAATCTTCTGCACAGCAATTCCCAGATCAAAGGTCTCCATCAGTGTGGTGACATCATTCACCAACTGGTTGCATTTCGCAAGAATCCATTTATCTGCCTGGGTAAACTGGGAGGGATCCACTTCTTTGTCAGCCAGCCCCTCATTCTGGGCAAAATTCATCATGATAAAGCGGGACGCATTCCACACCTTATTGGCAAAGTTACGGCTTGCTTCCACGCGCTCCCAGTAAAACCGCATATCATTTCCCGGCGCGTTTCCCGTCACCAGAGTCAGACGCAGGGCATCCGCACCATATTTGTCAATGACCTCAAGAGGATCGATGCCGTTGCCGAGGGATTTACTCATCTTGCGCCCCTGGGAATCCCTCACCAGACCATGGATCAACACGGTATCAAAAGGCACCTGTCCCGTCTGCTCGATGCCGCTGAACATCATGCGCATAACCCAGAACGGAATGATATCATATCCGGTCACGAGAGTATTAGTGGGATAAAAATATTTCATTTCTTCTGTTTCATCCGGCCATCCCAGCGTGGAAAATGGCCACAGCGCAGAACTGAACCAGGTATCCAGAGTATCGGGATCCTGACGCATTTTCTTGCCGCATTTTGGACAGAGGGCTTCATTTTCCTTTGTGACTACCAGTTCGCCACAGTCGTCACAGTAAAATGCAGGGATCTGATGCCCCCACCAGAGCTGCCGGGATATACACCAGTCCCGGATGTTTTCCAGCCAGTGGAAATAGGTCTTGTTAAAATGATCGGGAACAAAACGGGTCTCTCCTTTTTTTACAGCATCGATCGCCGGTCCCGCCAAAGGCTTCATTTTTACAAACCACTGTTTACTCACCTTAGGCTCTACCGTAGTTCCGCAGCGGTAGCAGGTTCCTACATTATGGTCGTGGTCCTCCACTTTGACAAGGGCTCCCTCTGCCTCCAGGTCTTTTACGATCTCTTTTCTCGCCTCATAACGGTCCATACCAGCATATTTTTCATACTCATCCACAATCTTCGCATCGTCTGTCATCACATGGATCACAGGAAGATCGTGACGCAGACCGACTTCAAAGTCATTGGGATCGTGGGCCGGCGTAATCTTTACCACACCGGTACCAAATTCCATATCCACATAATCATCTGCGATCAATGGAATCTCACGATGTACGATGGGAAGCACCAGCTTTTTCCCCACCATATCTTTATACCGGTCATCTTTCGGATTTACCGCCACTGCAGTATCTCCCAGCAGGGTCTCCGGCCTGGTGGTCGCCAGATTGATATATCCGCTGCCATCGGCAAAAGGATAACGAAGATGCCAGAAATGACCTTTCTGGTCTTCGTACTCTACCTCTGCATCTGAGATAGAAGTCAGACAGTGGGGGCACCAGTTGATGATACGTTCTCCCCGGTAAATCAGCCCCTTATCGTACAATTTTACAAAGACTTCCCTTACTGCCTTGTTGCAGCCTTCATCCATGGTAAAGCGCTCCCTGTCCCAGTCGCAGGATGAGCCCATCTTTTTCAGCTGGGATACGATCCGTCCACCGTACTGTTTCTTCCAGTCCCAGGCTCTCTCTAAAAATTTCTTCCTTCCGATATCTTCCTTGGAAATGCCTTCTTCTCTCATTGACTCCACAATCTTTGCCTCGGTGGCAATAGAAGCATGGTCCGTCCCCGGAAGCCACAGAGCCTCGTAACCCTGCATTCTCTTAAACCGGATGATGATATCCTGCAGCGTATTGTCCAGGGCATGTCCCATGTGAAGCTGCCCTGTGATGTTCGGCGGCGGAATTACGATAGTGTATGGCTTTTTATCCGGATTTACCTCCGCATGAAAATATTTCTTGTTCACCCATTTGGTATAGAGGCGGTCTTCGATATCTTTTGGGTTGTAATTCTTTTCCAGTTCCTTTTTCATTTTTACCTTTCCTTTCTTACTTCGCTACAAGCTTCACAAACCAACACGGCATCCTTACGCCGCGTTCCAGGTGCGACTGTAGTTTCACTTAGCGAGGTTTTTTCGAGCTTTGTGAAACTTCTCACCTTTCTAACGCCGCGCACACTCTTCGCCTGCTCCGCAGGCTCATCGTTGAGGCTGGCGCCTCATAGTTCCAGAAGGACAGGCACATTTTCGTGCAGGCACTAATGTGCCTGCTTTTCTGAAACTTCTCACCTTTCTAACGCCGCGCACACTCTTCGCCTGCTCCGCAGGCTCATCGTTGAGGCTGGCGCCTCATAGTTCCAGAAGGACAGGCACATTTTCGTGCAGGCACTAATGTGCCTGCCCTTCTGGAACTGCGCGGCTTGTAGCGGACAAAAATACAGCTTCGGGCTGGTATCAGACCGAAGCTGTAAGATCTTCTGGTTTATCTGGTACCATCCCATTTATAAGGGCGAGCTTGCTCAATCTCGCGGTACCACCTTATTTCAAATAAAGAGTTCACTTTATTCCTCATTCTGCCGATAACGGGGCGAGCCGTTATTTTCTACTAAGTGCCGTATCATATACTTCACTGTTCAAAAATCCTGCTCAGAAGCTACCTTCCATCATAAGGCTGCCCGAATGTCTTTCAGCCGGTGAACATTCTCTCTTTTGGGACCTATATGACGTACTCCTCTTCGTCGTCGCATTTTATCATACCAGGGTCAAAAAGTCAAAATGCCGTTCATGCTCACATGATAAGATAAGTTCTGACGAACTTATCCGCATTTGAACCTGGGACCCACCAAACATGAGAAAGAAGCGATTTACAGTAAATCAGCAAATTTCAAATGTTTGAAGGATTGCGGGAGTTGTAAAACAACAAAACAATCCGTAACTTTAGTTGGGGGCACAATACCTTTTGACCCCAACATCATAATAATAACTACATCTACTATAATAAATAATATTCTAATACCTGTCAAGTCAAAACTGAAAGTCTCCAGACTGGCCCATTGGTGCTAATTCTGCCCCTCGGGCTAATAAGTAAATTCATTCAAAAGTTGTTCCAGCCTGGCAATCTTCTCCCCGCTCTGCTCCACAAGTTCCTGGGCATGGGCGGCAGCGTCTGCCAGATGATTCGTCTTACCCGCGATTTCTGAAACGCCTCCTGCTGACTCTCCCACCGTCTGCCCGATACGATCCAGGGATTGGACGATCTCTTCCATCGCCCTGGTCAGATCATCTACCAGGCTGTGAACCGATACCATAAATTCTTCAAAGGTGGCGGCATCCGAATGGTACGCAGTTCCCACCTCACGAAACTGCTGATAATCTCCCATAACGGTTTTTTCCAGAAATTCTGTGGATGTACTGATGCAGGAACCCATATTTTTTACAGCGCTTTCCACCTCAAAAACCATTTTCTTGATGTCATCTGCTGATACCTGGGTCTGCCCTGCCAGACTTCCGATCTCCGACGCCACCACAGCAAATCCCCTTCCTGCCTCTCCGGCTCTGGCTGCTTCGATGGAAGCATTCAGCGCCAGGAGATTGGTCTGGGAGGAAATATCACTGATGGCCTGAATCAATTCATGGATCTTATCCACAGCCTTCGCCTGTCGAAGTGCTGATTCCGTATTTATCCTCAATTCCTCATAAACCTCTCTTGTCCGCTCATTGGCAGTCCTGGTATGATTTTCCAATTCCTCCGCCCGCTGTTTGACTTCCCTGGATATATCACGTCCCCGGAGTGATACCTCATTGATCTCTTGAACATTACCATTTACATTCTCTACATTCTTCAATATGATATCCATTGTCGAAGCAGATTCCTCCATGCCGGCAGACATCTCTTCCATCGTAGCTGAATTATCCTGGCAAAGATCATTTGTGGTCTTCATGACCTCATCCAGCGAAGTTACGCCTTCTTTTACCACCGCACAGGAATCGCTGATCTCAGATGTCATGCTTCCAAATTCATCCTGCATCAATTCCACCGCCCTGGACATCTGTCCGATCTCATCTCTCCGCCGGGAAAGAATTTGAATAGCAGGATCCTTCTTAAGATTCAGTTTCGCAATCTGATCCACCATGTCCGTGATCCGGCAGATCGGCTTAGAAATCCTTCCGCTGATAAACCACCCGCAGATACAGGAGCATATCAGGCCGCAAAGAAGGAACAAAGCCATGATCTTCAATAGAGATACAGATTTTGACTGTATATCAGATTCAGGAGCTGTCAATATGTATTTCATTCCGTTTGCCAGGGTCAGATAAGCCATCAATTTATTCTGCCCTTTATACTGATAGGAATTTACCCGGTCTTCTTTCCCTGTATCGGCTATGATCTTTTCTGCTTCCGGAGCCATATCCTTTAAGCTGTCCCCCAGCTGATACTCTTTATGGGCTACAATATTATGATTTGTATCCACCAGGCAGGAATAACCATTTTCGTAAATGGAGGCTTCAGAGATCATGTTCTCGATGGTCTCCAGGCTGATATCCATCCCGATGATCCCCACAGATTCATTTTCCATATAAATGGGTACTACATAAGAGATCATACTTACATTGATATTCTGATTCAGATAAGGATTCATCCAGGTTGGCTTTTTATTCTCCACTGGTATGTAATACCATCCCACATGCTCCAGATCGTCTTTTTCAAATGTACTGAAATCTGTAGGTTCAATACTTTCAAATCCGTCTTTCGTAGAATTTCTGGTGAGGAAAAGTCCGGAGGTGGGCTCTGTAAAATCAGGATTATACCGGATATACGCCGTAAGCGCTCCATCCGTCTTTTCAGCAAAATGCCGCAGCGTATCTTCCAGTCCCCTTGTGTACTCTTCGACATATTTCGGATCTGTTTTAAATTTTTGCAAATCTGTAAGATTACCCACCGAAATATCCGTCAGCGTATCTACCGACTGCTGGATCTTGGTGAGAATCCCATCAAACTGTGTTTTCCTCTCTTCTGCCCTTGCCAGCATATAATCCTTGGAGTCACTGTCTGCCATATCGCTGGAAAACAGGAAACTGAGTATTCCCAGACTCAGTCCCATAATCAGTGAGCACACCACAGCAATCGTCGCAATCTTTCTTCTGATTGTATGCATTTCCATCATCCCCTTTGATTCATTTTTATCATGTTATTCCTGTCATCCCGACAACACCGTCGAACTAATAGGAAGTCCATTCATAAAAACAGCCCTTTTCCTTAAGTTTTGGAAGAGCGTATTTCTTAACCTCAGGCACACTGGCCTTCCAGCCCAGAAAATATGCAGTAATCCGGCTGATCTCATTTGTGATCCTATACTTTAACATACGTCCTTTCCGGTCATACGTAGAGTACATGATCTCTTTGGGAAACTTCTTTTCTATATGCCTAACCAAAGAAACCGTGATCCCGTCAATCAGCGACCTCTCATACAGATCCCTGGCACCAAAGAGGTGAAGGATCTCATGGGCATAGGTAGAAGCTCCTTCCGGCTGTTTTCCATATTTTGAAAATAAAGTGGCGCTCTCATAAAAAAAATCAGTACCCTCTTCTGCATAATGGACCAGCGTGGAACTGGTTCCCGATTTATTCAGATGAAAAAGAAAACCGATACTGTCTGTCTTGTACCGGGAACGGAGCCCATTGATATCGATGTTCTTTTTCACAAATTTCATAACTTTCTGATACAGCTTATCCTGACTTCTTATGCTGTCACTTACCTTATTATTCACCCGAAAAGAATAGCTGATATCCTTATATTTTTCAGTATCTGCCACTAAGGAAACTGTCTTTCCATACGTTTTCGCCTGCTTACGGATATAAGCTGCCGCGGCACGGACTTTTCTGTTTGCTTCCTTTTTTGCTTTTTTGGTCCATTTGCTTCCTTTGTCGTTTATATATATACTAATTAGAACAGACCGCCCCTCCAGTACCCCGGCGCTTCCCGTGGGCAGTTTCTTCCACTCATTTTCTGATATCCTCTCTTGTATCTCCTCTGCCTGGACGCCCCCCGTCCTGACAGGCAAAAAACCAGCGAGCAGTGCCAACACCAGACACAGAGCTGCCAGTCTCTTTCTATTCCATAACCTCATTACGCTTCATCCCTTCTTTTTGCCAGCTGCCGCCGGCAATTTAACATTCCCTTTTATTTTACCTTTTTTTCTCCAATGAGACAACTGTAAACTTTTGAAAATTGAAAAAAAACTTGAAAATGTGAAATAATCTGTATATAATAGTGAAGTTGAAAAGAGTTTTATGCATATACTTACACTTAGGAGGTTCACCATGGAATATTACAGTCAGCGGAGCAAGGAAGATCTGCTTGCTCTGAAATCAGAATTGGAAGCTAAATTTGAGGAAAAAAAGGCATATGGCCTTCAGCTGGATATGTCAAGAGGAAAACCAAGCACTTCCCAGCTGGATATATCTCTGGGACTTCTGGATGTCCTTACCTCAAAATCCGGTTTTCTGGCAAGCGATGGTTTAGACTGTCGTAACTACGGTGGTCTAGACGGAATCCCGGAAGCAAAACAGCTTATGGCAGAAATGATGGGAACGGCCCCAGAACATGTTATAGTATTTGGAAATGCCAGTTTGTCTATTATGTATGATTCGATTTCGAGATCCTATACCCACGGTGTTCTTGGCAACACTCCCTGGTGTAAACTAGATAAAATTAAATTCCTGTGTCCGGTACCTGGCTACGACAGACACTTTGCCATCACCGAACGCTTTGGCATCGAGATGATCAATATTCCAATGACACAGGATGGTCCTGATATGGATCTGGTGGAAGACCTTGTAAACCATGACGAAGCTGTAAAAGGTATCTGGTGTGTCCCAAAATACTCCAATCCCCAGGGAATCAACTACAGCGACGACACCGTCAGACGTTTTGCCAGTCTAAAACCGGCAGCGAAAGATTTTCGTATCTACTGGGACAACGCCTATGTAATTCATCATCTCTATGAAGACCACCAGGCAGAAATATTAGATATCATCAGCGAATGTGAAAAGGCTGGCAACCCAGATATCGTATATGAGTTTGCCTCCACTTCTAAAGTAAGCTTTTCCGGCGCCGGCATTGCTGCTCTTGCCGCCTCAAAAGCAAACCTGGATGACATTAAAAAACAGCTGACGATCCAGACCATCGGCTATGACAAAATAAACCAATTAAGGCATGTAACTTATTTTAAAAACCTGGAAGGCCTCAAACAGCATATGAAAAAACATGCCAACGAGATGAGGCCAAAATTTGAAGCTGTCTTGGATGTTCTCGAAAAAGAACTGGCGGGCACAGGCATCGCCAGCTGGGAAAAGCCCTATGGCGGCTATTTTATCTCTTTTGAAGCCATGGAAGGCTGTGCGAAAAAGATCGTTGCCAAATGCAAAGAGGCAGGTGTCACCCTGACAGGCGCCGGCGCTACCTATCCTTATGGCAAAGATCCTAAAGACAGCAATATTCGTATTGCACCCTCTTTCCCAAATCTGGAAGAGCTGGCTCAGGCAACGGATCTGTTTGTGCTCTGTGTAAAGCTGGTAAGTATTGAAAAAATATTGGAAACCAAATAAAAGGGGGCGGGCTGGTAACCATAATAGCCCCACTCCGCAAACAGACAGGATAATAACTCAAAACAGGGCTCTGGTACATCCACCAGAGCCCTGTTTGTATATTTTGCGATTTATTTTCATGGCATAAATTTTCTACCCCTGTCGTCTCTTTATGCCAGAGCAGCCGTAATAATCGCCATGGAATATACCTCACTGGCATTACAGCCTCTGGAGAGATCATTAATCGGTGCATTTAACCCAAGAAGGATCGGTCCATATGCCTCAAAGTTTCCAAGTCTCTGGGCAATCTTATAACCGATATTACCGGCGCTGATATCCGGGAAAATAAAGGTATTGGCATGTCCCGCCACCTCTGACTCCGGACATTTAGTACGGGCAACCCGCGGGGAAACTGCCGCATCAAACTGAAGCTCTCCCTCGATCGGCAGATTGGGGGCCGCTTTCTTTGTCTTCTCCGCTGCATTCCGCATCTTGTCCACATCTTCGCCTGCACCGGAACCCAATGTAGAATAGCTCAGGAATGCCAGCTGCGGATCGATACCGAATATTCTCGCACACTCTGCGGACTCCAGCGCGATCTCTACCAGTTCATCCTCTGTGGGCTTAATGTTGATGGCACAGTCACTCATGGCGAGCACCTCGTTTTCACCGGTTGCCGATGGACGCACCAGAATAAAGCAGGATGATACGATGGAATTTTGAGGTTTGGTCTTGATGATCTGCAACGCCGGACGCACCGTATCTGCTGTAGAATACGTAGCACCTCCTAGAAGAGCATCTGCCTTTCCCATCTTCACCAGCATCGTTCCAAAATAATTCGCCTGGGATAAAATATCCCGTGCTCTTTCCTCTGTCATGCCTTTATTTTTACGAATCTCACAGAGAAGCTGCACCATCTCGTCCATCTCTTCATAATTTAATGGATCAACGATCTCAGCCCCACGGATATTGAAACCACTTTCCTCTGCCGCCACCGCGATCTCCTTTGGATCCCCTACGAGAATCGGCGAAAGAAAGGTACTGGCAAGCAGCCGGGAGGATGCCTCCAAGATACGTGGATCGCTTCCCTCTGTGAATACGATCTTCTTTGGATTTTTTTTCAAAATGCTAATCAGCTGACCAAACATAAATATAGCCTCCTAAAGTTATGATGTGAAGCAACTGCATAGGAAACAATTGCCATCCACTATCTATCATAACAACTTTTATCCAAAAAACAAGTCCCAATTTATCTTTTATCAATTATTTTTCTCACTTCGCAGTCCCCGGATGGCATTTGTGAGCTTGATGGGATTGCCATAACGCAGCGTGGAGTTACGGAAGATCTTCGCTCCCACAAATCCCATCGCTACTACGGAAACATATAAGATCACAGCAGAAACCACGATCTCCCATGCAGCTACGGTTCCCATCGCGATACGGATAAACATGGCGCTATAGGAGCTTACCGGAAGATAGGAAAGAATACGGATCACGATCCCATCCGGCTCCTGCATCTGGAACAATACAAGGAAATATATAACCATAACAAGCATCTGGGCGGTCCCTGCGCTCTTGTTGAGATCCTCGATCTTAGATACCAATGCCCCAAGGGCTCCGTACATAAATGCATAGATCAAAAATCCACCCAGTCCAAATACCGCGAAAGTCACAAGCACTTCCGCCGGAATATCAAAGAACATATCCAGCATCCCGTCGAGACTGTCTTCATTGAACTTGTAGCCGCCCAGTATGCTCGTAAAGATCAGCCCCATCTGAAAAATAATGGCCGTGGCGCCGGCGAACACCTTACCGAACAAAAGACTGGAGGAACTGGTGCTGGTGACCAGGATCTCCACGGTACGGTTACTTTTTTCGTTGGCCACGCTGGTAGCGATCATCATGCCATACATAATAATGATCATAAAGACGAGGATCACAAGAACATAGCTGTACCAGTAGTTCTGTCCGGAATCCTTGCCCAGTACCTTTTCATTACAGAGAATATTCTCCGTATCCAGCTTCATCAGTTCCTCATAATTTACATTTTGATCCTGACAGTATTTCATCTTCGCCGACGTACTCATCAGTTCTTTGAATAACTCCCCGGCAGAATCAGAAATGGATTTGTTAAATACGTAATAATCAAACTCTGTGGCGCTTTTAATGACAAAACCGATCTCCGCTTTCTCCGCCTTCACTGCCTCCTGAACCTGCTTATCATCCTCCAGCCTCTGGATCTCTGCCTTACCATAAGAAAGGATCAGATCATCCTGAATCATCCCCTGGGGGTCACAGATCGCGATAGTTTCTGCCATCTGGTTTTCCTCTCCGTCAGAACCGTCACCACCGGACAGGCTGTCGATGATCCCCGGTATGCTCATAGCCACGATCGCCGCCACACAGATCAGCACAGTGGAGATCACGAAAGATTTGCTCTTGAAATAATTTCCTAACTCAAAACAATATACGTGAAATATTTTTTTCATAATCAGTCATGCCCCCCTTCTTCCTGCGTCTCTTCTGGAACCTCGTCCCCCACGCAGGATACAAAAATATCATTGAGGGATGGTTCATAGGAGCCATACTGGTCGATCTCTATCCCCTCTTCTTTCATGCGTTCCAATATATTCCACTGGCTGGTGCCTTCCGTCAGCCGCAGAATAAGATTATGCTTGCTTCGGCTCTCCACCTCCAGCACCTCTGGCAGCTTTTCCCTGCACAGCTGCTCCAGCTCTTCCAGGGAATAATTCAAGGCTGACAGTATCTTTCTGCCTCTTCCATACTCTTCCTTGATCTCATCCAGGCTTCCTGCCAGTACGATCTCACCTTGATTGACAATAGCGATATCCTCACAAAATTCCTCTACATAGCTCATCTGATGGCTGGAAAAAATGACGATCTTTCCCTCCGAGATCAGTTCCCGGATCACATCCTTCAAAATCTGGGAATTTACCGGATCAAGTCCAGAAAACGGTTCATCCAGTACCACGATATCCGGGTCACACACAAGAGTAGCCGCCAGCTGTACCTTCTGCTGGTTTCCTTTGGACAGAGTATCCAGCTTGCGTTTTTCATATTCTCTGACCTTCAGCCGTGACAGCCATTTCTGGGCATTTTTCACCGCCAAAGCCCGGTCGAGCCCCCGGAGCTTCGCAAAATATACCATCTGCTCCATCACCGTCTTTTTCGGATACATTCCCCTCTCTTCTGGCAGATATCCCACCTGGTTTCTGGCAGGGTCAAAGGGCGTACCATCAAGCAGCACCTCTCCTTCATCTGCCCGGAAAATATCCATGATAATCCGTATCGTCGTCGTCTTTCCGGCACCGTTTCTTCCCAAAAGTCCCAGAGCTCTTCCGCTCTCTACGGAAAAACCGACCCCTTTCAGGACCTCTTTTCCCTCAAACCTTTTGCGGATCTTTTTTACTTCTAGTTTCATCTTTTACCTCCCGCTTTTTATTGTCAGCGTTTCATACTTCGGAGCATTTCTTTATCCTCCCTGCTGACACGAAATGATTCTATCATTTTCTGTACACTCTTATTATACGTAAAATCGTCCAAATTGCAAGAGGCTAGATATTCCAATGTAATATCCCGATATTTTACATAACAAATAGAAATTCCCCATGCCACCGCCATTTTTACATAATACCCTTTGTGCCGGATATCATCGTAGATTTTTAACACATCGTTAATATATTTATCTGTCACAAAATACTGCATGAGGATCACAACGGCAAACCGTACCTCATATTCCTTCTGTGATTCCAGATAAGGCATAATAAACTCATACATCCTCTCCTGGTGGTCTTTCACGTCTTTCAGATCCCCACAGACGATGTCACACACCGCCCAGTTATTGATAGAAGGAATGAACTTCTCCACATATTCCAGCTTTTCCTCGAAATCACACTTCGCCAGGGCACATACCATACCACAGAGCATATTGAATTCATAGACAGAGGAATCTTTCGTCAGTTCCACGAATTCCCGCCAGTCCTCTTTTGTCAGCTGCCTGGCAAGTTTCCGCAGATCCGGAACCCTCACTCCGTAAAGAACCGTCTCCACCCCGGGAATCAGCCTGCTGTGAAATTCCCGGTATTTTTCATCTGCCATTTCCCGCAGACTCTCATCTACTTTTTTTAAATCCTCCCTGGTAAATCCCATTTGTCTCCTCCTTCACAAGATAAAGGCCGGCCCGCTGCCGCGAACCGGCTTCATATGCTAATCCAGCTCCACCGCCCCTGTGTAGAGCTGATAATATCTGCCTTTCATATCCAGCAGCTGTTTATGGGTTCCCCGTTCTATGATCTCGCCCTGTTCCAGCACCATGATGCAGTCAGCATTCCGCACAGTAGAGAGCCGGTGGGCAATCACAAAGGTAGTGCGGTCCTTCATCAGGCGCTCCATGCCGTGGTCGATGTGCATCTCCGTCCTGGTATCCACCGAGCTGGTGGCTTCATCCAACACGAGAACCGGCGCCTTGGATACCGCTGCCCTGGCAATATTCAGAAGCTGCCTCTGCCCCTGGCTCAGATTGATTCCGTCTCCTTCGAGCATTGTATCGTATCCGTCCTCCAGACGCATTATAAAAGAATGGGCGCTGGCGGTCCTGGCTGCCTGCTCCACCTCCTCATCTGTGGCATCCGGGCGGCCATAACGGATATTTTCCCGCACCGTTCCCGTAAAAAGATGGGTATCCTGGAGCACCATGGCGATATGGCTTCGCAGGCTCTTTCTCTCATAGTCTTTAATATCCCTGCCGTCGATGGTGATCTTTCCCTCCTGAATATCATAGAAACGATTCAACAGATTGGTGACCGTCGTCTTTCCGGCGCCGGTAGATCCTACAAATGCCACCTTCTGGCCGGCATGGGCATATAGGTCGATGTGCTTCAGGATGGTCTTATCCGGATCGTAGCCAAAGGTAACATTTTCCATAACCACCTCGCCCCGGATATGATCCATCGGCACAGCTGTTGCCTTGTCTGCCTCCTCCGGTGCTTCATCCAGTACCTTAAATACCCGCTCCGCGCCGGCGAGCGCCGAAAAGATCGTATTGACCTGCATGGAAATCTCATTGATGGGCCGGCTGAACTGCCTGGAATAGTTGACAAACACACTGAGATTTCCCACCGACAGTCTGCCGGCGATACAGAACAGACCGCCCACGCAGGCAGTGATGCCGTAACTGACCTGACTGATATTTCCCATGACAGGTCCCATGATCCCGCCAAAAAACTGGGCTTTGATCTGCTTCTTTTTCAGGTCCTCGTTCAGATCTGTAAATTCCTGGATCGCCTTTTCCTCATGGCAGAACACTTTTACCACCTTCTGGCCCGTCACAGTCTCTTCGATATATCCGTTCAATTTTCCCAGAGCGGACTGCTGGGAACGGTAGTACTTGGAACTTCTCTTTGCGATAAATCCCCCCGATTTGATCATCAGTGGAACTAGGAGGATCGTCAGCAGTGCCAGCCACACATTCATGATAAGCATAATGGTAACGGTACCAAGGATACTCAGCGCTCCGGATATAAGCTGAATGATCGTGTTGTTCAGCATCTCTCCGATCACGTCCACATCATTGGTAAACCGGCTCATGATATCACCGGTGGCATTGGTGTCAAAATATCTCACCGGCAGTGTCTGGATATGATCAAAGAGTTCTTTCCGGATCGTTTTCAGGGCACGCTGCGACACCCCGATCATGATCCGTTGCTGCAGGTAGGTCGTAGCCACGCCGATCATATACACGCAGAGCATCAAGAGAACACCCAGCATAAGCGCTTTGGTTCCCTCACTGACGATACGTTCTACATCTGCCCCCGGCACCCTCGTCTTCTTCCATGTCTCCGCCACCCCGTCAATGATCGGTGATAACAGATAGGAGCCAGCCAGCGTAGCTGCACTGGTTAATATGGCACAGCACACCGCCACGATCACCCACACCTTATCTTTTCCCAAATAGGTGAGAAGACGCCGAATGGTTTCTCCTGTGTTTTCCGGTTTGCCTCCCATCATTCTTCTTCCATGATGTCCTGGACCTCTTCCCGGTCCTCCCATCGGAGGTCCACCCTGAGTCCTTTTTTTTGCCTCACTCATGCTGATACCTCCTTTTCTTTATCCCTCTGGGAATAATATATTTCCTGGTATTCTTCACAATCTTTTAAAAGCTCTTCATGGGTTCCCTGACCCACGATCTCTCCCTCATCCAGTACAAGGATCCGGTCGGCGCTCTCCACCGAAGAAATCCTCTGGGCGATGATCAGTTTCGTCGTATCCTTCAGGGAGGTGGAAAAGCTTTTGCGAATCTCTGCTTCCGTAGCCGTATCCACAGCACTGGTACTGTCATCGAGAATAAGGATCTTCGGCTTTTTCAGCAGAGCTCTGGCGATACACAGACGCTGTTTCTGACCGCCGGAGACGTTGACGCCGCCCTGGCCGAGCTCTGTATCATACCCCTCAGTGAAAGATTTGACAAAACCGTCTGCCTGGGCACACCGGGCCATCTCGAACACCTGCTCATCTTCTGCACTCTCATCTCCCCATCGAAGGTTATCCATGATCGTGCCGGAAAATAATGTATTTTTCTGGAGAACCATCGCCACACCGTCCCGCAGATGTTTCAATGAATAATCCCTGACATCAACGCCGTCCACCAGCACCTGCCCTTCGTTGGCATCGTAAAGCCTTGGAATCAGCTGTACCAGAGAACTCTTTCCAGAACCAGTAGAACCGATGATACCGATGGTCTCCCCCGGTTCTGCGCGAAATGAAATATGTTTCAGTACATTACTCTTATGTTTTTTATAATACCGGAATCCCACATCCCGGAATTCGATAGCGCCCTTTTCCACCACTAGATCTTTTTGGCTGGCGTTGTCATCGTTCAAATCAATCTCTGCCTGGAGCACCTCTTTGATACGTTTGGAAGATGCCAGGGCACGGGAGCCCTGAATCATAATCATAGCCACCATCATCAGGGACATAAGGATCTGAATGATGTAAGTGGTAAACGCCGTCAGATCTCCCACAGGCATATCTCCCACGATAATCTGCTTTCCGCCAAACCACACAACCGCCATCGTCGTAATATTCATGGCAAGGGTCATGATGGGCATGGTAAAGATCACGATCTTTATGGCGCTCAGGCTCTTCTCCATCAGTTCCTCATTCGCTTCGTTAAAGGTTTCCTTTTCATAGTCATCCCGCACAAAGGACTTGACCACCCGCACATTGGTTATATTTTCCTGAATTCTGGAATTCAGTTTGTCGATCCTCGACTGCATGATATCAAATCTCGGAAATGCGATCCGTATCACGATGACCAGCGCCACCAGAAGTAATGGAATAACGACCCCAAGGATGATCGCCAGTCTGGCATTCATCAACACCGCCATGATCAGTCCTCCGATCAGCATACCGGGGGCACGCAGCATCATGCGCAGTGCCATCATAATCACATTCTGCATATTTGTGATATCATTGGTCAGTCTCGTCACAAGTGAGCCAGTGGAAAATTTCTCAATATTGGCAAAGGAAAACTGCTGCACCTTTGTAAATACATCCTTTCTCAGGCTGGCGGCGAAATTGACCGCGGCTTTGACAGCAAAATATGCGCCGAGCACTCCACCGAGCATCATACACAGCGCCAGAAGCACCATTAAAATTCCTTTTGTGATCACATAACCATTTCCCGCGCCGCCCTGGATTCCCTCATTGATGATCATAGACATAAGTTTCGGCATAAGAACTTCACCGACCACCTCTACGATCATAAATATGGGTCCCAGGATAAATGCGGATAGATATGGCATAACGTATTTTTTATAAATTCCCATCTGCTTACTACCTCCCTTTTACTCAATTTCTTTTACATTGTCATACATCTGCTTTAGAAATTTCCGCAGGGTGACCAGCTCTTCCTCCGAAAATCCCCGGACCACACATTGATCCATAAAAGCAAATATTTCCCTGCTTCTCGCCACTACATCCTCTCCCTTTTCGGTCAGACTGACAAACTTAGCACGAGAATCATCTTTTTTTGTTGTCTTTTGAATATATCCGTCCCTCTCCAGTTTTTTCAAAGATACTGCCACTGTTGCCGTGGATACTTCCAGGACAGCTGCCAGCTCTGCCTGGGATTCAAACTTTCCCTCTGACAACGTCATCAGCAGTCTGTGCTGCGCCCGGTGCAGCCCCGTGCCCTCCAGCAGACGTTCCATCTTTTTTCGATGCATCTGATTGATAAAAATCATGATCATCATCGGATTGGCCGTATTCAAAAATTCTTTCTCACTCATCTCCCAGCATCCTATGGGTTTGATCTTTCCCAACTGAGACTACCTCCTTTTCTGCACAAGAAAATAGTTAGCAAGTTAATGATTAACTTGCTAACTATTTATTATACTCATATTTTATTGTTTGTCAACATCATACTTATCAATTTTCTTTGATTTTATATTTCTCGATCTGTGCCATTACATTTTCCGTATACCCTAACAGCTCCTCAGAAAGCGCTGAACTCTCCTCAGCAGCAGCTGTGTTCTGATCGATGACCGCCGCGATCTCATTGGCGCTGTCCAGCATATTTTTCAGGGAATCATCCTGCTTTCTGCTGGTATCCGTGATCCGGGAAATGTTCTGGGAAATCTCAGAAGAAATCTTTGAGATACCTTCCAGCATCTCCACAGTCTCCCCTGTGATCGTCACCCCGTTATTTACGGCGGCGATACTTTTCTGTATCAGTTCCGTAATGTTCTGGGAAGCCTCGGCACTGGAACCGGCCAGTCCACCGATCTCGCTTGCTACGACAGCAAAGCCCTTTCCATGTTCACCAGCCCTGGCTGCTTCAATCGAGGCATTCAGAGCGAGGAGATTCGTCTGCGCCGCAATCCCTGTGATCACCTCGATAATGCTGGCGATCTCATTGGATTCCATACGGATCTGATCCATCGCCTGGGACAGCTCATCCATTTTTTTCTCTCCCTCTGCCATTCTTTTCATGGAGTCCTTGGAGAGTTTCTCTACATCCTGCGCCGCAATCGTATTATTATGTACGGAATCCGCCACTTCCTCGATCTGATCTACCATTCCTTTAATATGTACGGACTGCTGCTCTGCGCCATCTGCCATAGACTGTGCCGTCTCAGCAAGAGAATCGGCGCCATCTCTTACCTGCATAAAAGAAGCCCGCATCTCATAGAGGGTTACGTTCAGACTGTCGATTATACTGAGCATGGAGGTACGGATCTCAGCAAAATCCCCAATATACTCCTGTTCAACAGTTACATCCATATTTCGTTCTTCCATCTCATGCAGCGTGTCGGTAATATTGTCGATGTATTTTTTCAGCTCTCTCACGGCACTTCCGGCATTGGACACCATATTGCTAAATTCGTCCTCCACATCATAGGAGAAATCGTCCTCTAATTTTCCCTTTGCCAGATTACTCATCACCTCATCCATGACCTGTACCGGTTCACCGATTCTCTGCAGTATCTTCTTCACAACCCGGCTCAGTACTTTGTCGATCACAATGATAATCGCGACCACCACCACGCTGATCACGGCAATGGTCAGCGTAATCTGGAGCCCCTGGCTGGTGTTATACTGCTCTGCTTCATACTGTGTCAGTTTAATTCCCTCAAAAGCAGCAAAAGCACCCAGAAGTACCAGAGCTATACCGACGATAAACCCCAGTTTGATAAACTGTATGTGCATATACTTATGAATCGTCAGCTGCTTTACTACCTTTTCCTTACGGCTCTTCAATTCGCTGCGCACTGAATTTGTTTCCACACTCACTACCTTTGTTCCTCCTTTCTTTTGACCTCAACTTTAATGTCTTAATTTTATCATATTTTCCCCATGGATACAATATGTTTGTGTATACGCAGTTCTTCTTAAACCTGGCTCTGCGGCAGCGTCGGGCCAGCCCCATGGCGGTCCATCGCGTGATCCAGATATCAACTTTGGAACAGCATCCTCCACAATTTTGTTACAGAACGTTCACATTTTTTAGTCAATTTGAACATGGTTTATTCACATTTCTGATTTATACTAAGTTCATAAGTTAAGCAAGACAACAACTTATACAAACCTATAATTTTTGGCAATTTTCTTATTTTTGATATTTTTTCATAAAACTCCTCTTTCAGATAAAGGACTGCATAGGCAGTCCTTTATCACGTTTAAGTCCGGCCCGGCAACTAGGATTTCTTTATGATCAAATAATTTTTTTCCTTCAATGCCTCTTCAATGAGATCCAGCGTCTCTTCCGAATCTGCCGATACCGTATGATAATGGTAATCCGAGGTAATATTTTTCAGCGGCGTGGATTTCCCGCTGCGGATTCCTTTTATAAACTCCGTCACATCCCGGCTGGAACGGATATTCAGATCCACCTGAACTCTTCCGTATACCTTGTGGTTCACAAAATCATTCTCTACCACGCCACCGTAATACACGATGGTCCGCAGCTCATCTTCCGTCTGCTCATCGGTATTACACATCTTAAAAATTCGTGTGGCGCCTGTCTCCACATCGCTCTGAAGCATATATCCCCGGTTCGTGGACAATATGTTCATATGGGCAGCACGAAGTATCGCAATATCCTGAACAATCACCTGACGGCTGACATGAAATTCGCTGGCAAGCCTGGTTCCCGACACAGGAACCTTTGTCTCACGCAGTTCACGCAAGATCAAATCCCGACGTTCCTTACCGCTCATCTTCTACCATACCTTTCCTCTGTTCTTAGACGTTTCTTTCTTATCGTATCTTTCAGCAGACTTCTTTAGAAAATCTACTCCACCGGATGAAGATTTTTTAATGAGATATCCAGGATCGGAGCAGAATGAGTCAATGCCCCGCTGGATATGTAATCCACTCCTATGTCCACCAGACGCTCCACATTTTCTTTGGTAACATTGCCGGAACACTCTGTCTCTGCCCTTCCATCAATAATGCGAACGGCCTCCTTCATCTCCTCCGGTGACATATTATCCAGCATAATGATGTCTGCTCCGGCATCGGCTGCCTCCCTGACCATGTCAAGGTTTTCCACCTCTACCTCGATCTTGCGCACAAAGGGTGCGTATTCCTTCGCCATCTGCACCGCCTGCTTTACTCCGCCGGCAGCGCCGATATGATTGTCCTTCAACAGCACGCCATCGGACAGATTGTAGCGGTGATTATAACCGCCGCCCACCTTCACCGCATATTTTTCAAACACCCGCATGTTGGGAGTTGTCTTGCGGGTATCGAGAAGCTTTGTCCTGGAACCCTCTAAAAGCCTGGCAATAGAAGCGGTATAGGTAGCGATGCCACTCATCCGCTGGAGATAGTTTAATGCCACGCGTTCACCAGAAAGCAGTACCCGGATATCTCCCGTCAGAACAGCCATAAGCTGCCCTTCCTTCACCATATCTCCGTCCTGGCATTTCAAGTCGACCTCCACGGCATCATCCAGCAGTTCAAACACTCTGGAAAATATGCCTAATCCTGCAACGATACCATCCTGTTTGCAAATCAGCTGTACCTCTCCCTTCCGGGCCCCTGGCATCACCGCATTGGTAGTGATATCCTCGCTGGTAATGTCCTCCTGAAGCGCCATCCGTATCAATTTATCCGTATTTAACTGCATTGTTATCTCATTCATGTCTTTTCTGTTCCTTTCTTTTCCCTTTTTGTCTCTCGATCTCTGCCAGTACCATGTTCCCATACTCTTTCCAGAGACCTTCCAGATCATCATACGGACTGATATCCACTGAGGGGTCATGGGAAATATGGGTATAGTTCTTCATGATCCGGTTCGCCGCCCGTTTGGCAAATACCAGACTTTCCAGCAGAGAATTGCTGGCGAGACGGTTCGCCCCATGTACACCATTGCAGCTGGTCTCTCCAATGGCATAGAGCTGGTTCATGGATGTCCTGCTGTCACAATCCACCCAGATCCCTCCCATAAAATAGTGCTGTGCCGGCACAACAGGCACTGGTTCTTTGGTCACATCGTACCCCTCTTCCAGACAGCGTTTATAAATGTTAGGAAAATGCCCTTTGATCTCCTCCTCGGAAATAGGCGCCAGACTCAACCGCACATAAGGCATCTGATCCCGTTCCATCTGTTCATATACCTTCTCCGTCAATACGTCCCGTGGCAGCAGCTCGTCCACAAACCGCTGTCCGTCTTTGTTCAGAAGTACAGCCCCTTCCCCTCTCACCGATTCTGAAATCAGAAATCTTCTTCCTGGCTTCTGTGAATAGAGGGTGGTGGGATGGATCTGGATATAGTCAATATTTTCCAGCTCTATTCCGTGTTTCAAGGCGATTGCCAATGCATCTCCTGTCATATGACGGAAATTGGTAGAATGCTCATACAGTCCTCCGAGACCACCGCAGGCAAGTACGGAATAATCTGCCCGGATCGTCAGAAGCTCTCCATACTCATCGGTTACCACCGCGCCAAAACAGGTGTTTTTCTCTGTCACCAGATCGATCATCGCCGTATGTTCGTATATTTTTACATTATCAAGTTTCTGGACAGCTGCCAGAAGCTTACTGGTAATCTCTTTGCCAGTAATGTCCTCATGAAACAGGATCCTCGGCGTGGAGTGCCCTCCTTCTCTGGTAAAGACAAGGGAACCGTGGTCATTTTTAAAGTCCACGCCGTAAAGGATCAGATCGTCAATGATATTCCGCGAGGAACGGATCATGATATCCACAGACTCCCTGCGGTTCTCGTGATGTCCCGCCCGCATCGTATCCTCATAATAGTTGTCATAATCCTCCTCTGACTTAAGAACGCAGATTCCCCCCTGAGCCAGATAAGAATCGCTGTTCTCCACCTCATCCTTGGTGATCATAATGATCTTTTTATCCCTGGGCAAATTCAATGCGCAGAACAGCCCCGCTGCTCCGCTTCCCACAATTAAAATATCTGCTTTTTTCTTCATACTGCCGCCTTTGCCGTATCATTTGCCGAGTTTCAGCATGTTTGTCAGAGGTATATTGGCACCCTTTCGCAATTCCACATCCACAAACACTTCATTTTTACCATATTCCAGAACATCTGCCACCTTTTCAAGGGTAATCATTTTCATATCTTCACACACCTGATGTTCCATAACCGGATAAAAAGATTTGTCCGGATTGTTCTTTACCAGTTCGTAAAAGACACCGGTCTCGGTACACACAATAAATTCTTCCCCGCTGCTCTGCCCTGCATAATCAATGATTCCAGACGTACTTCCGATATAATCCGACAGTTCCAGCACTTCTTCTATACATTCCGGGTGAGAAAGAACTTCCGCCTGAGGATGCTGCCCTCTGGCTTCTCTCACCGCTGCCGCTGTCATCTTCGCATGAACTGGACAATACCCGTCGTTTAATATCACATTTTTTTCCGGAACCTGTTTCGCCACAAACCGTCCCAGATTCCCATCCGGGATAAAGAAAATATTTTTATTAGGAAGCGCCTTAACGATCTTCACCGCATTGGATGAGGTCACGCAGACATCCGAGAGCTCCTTGAGTTCCGCCGTTGAATTGATATAACACACCACCGCCAGATCTCCATATTCTTCCCTCATGCTCTGGATCTTTTCCTTCTGCACCATGTGTGCCATGGGACAATCCGCCGCTGCGTCCGGCATAAGCACAGTCTTTTCGGGGCTCAGTATCTTGGCACTTTCCCCCATAAAAGACACGCCACAGAACACAATGGTGTTTGCCTCCGCCTTCTTAGCGATCTGGCTCAGATAAAAAGAATCCCCTATGTAATCCGCCACATCCTGAACCTCATCATTCACATAGTAATGCGCCAGAATCACCGCATTTTTTTCTTTCTTCAACCGGTTAATCTTGTCTTTCAGTTCTTTCACAATCTTCCTCGTTTCTGTGCCGTTTTGCGGCACACATGATTGGGTGGGGCGTCGTCGCCCCGTCATTATTTATCCCCTATCTTAACACAAAACTTTACAGCTGACAAGACAGTAAAAAATTTTTTTTGGGGATCAATAGTTCTCCCGCGCCGCCTCCAGTATACTGTCATAACAGGGCTTCTTTTCCATTTCTCCCTCAAATAACAGCGGATAACTGGTCTCTCCCTTAAAGTTTGTCAGCCAGGAATCCTCATCGGTGACGCCCCAGAAGGTAACATTCGTAATATTGGCCTTTCCAGTCCGGTCTGCCTGGAGTATCGTCTGGAAAAATTGTTTATAACGGTCCGCCTGTGCTCTCAGACCCTCTTCCGAATCATCGGTGTTGTGCATATCGATCTCTGTCAGCTGGATCTCCAGCCCCTCGATGGCTCCATATTTCTCCAGTGCCGCGTCAATGAGATCTGTGGTGGGATAATCCATATCCCAGTGACTCTGCATACCGACGCCATCTAAAACGCCCTTTTCTTTTAATTTTTTCACCGTCGCCGTGATCATCTCCCGCTTCGCCGGCATATATTCGTTGTAATCATTATAAAATAATTTCACTTCCGGATCTGCGTATTTTCTGGCGAAGGTAAAGGCATCCTCAATATAACTCTCATCGCCATAAATATCATACCAGCGGCTTTTGGTGCGGTAGCCGCCCTCGTCTGCCATCGCCTCATTTACAACATCCCAGGCATATACCACTCCCGGATAGTTCTCCTGGCAGTAAGTCAGTACCTTCTTAATGTACGCTTCCATTCTTTTCCGCATCTCACCCTTGCCTGCCAGCCCCTTGGAGGGCTCATAATCTTTTGAAAAGAACCATTCCGGAGTCTGGTTATGCCACACCAGGGTATGCCCCCGAAGAGGAATATTGTTTTCTTTTGCCGCACTTAAGATCTGCTCCAGTTTTTTCGTATTGATCTCCGGCATTCCGTCGCTGCTCTTTTCCGAAGCCTCCCAGTCCATCAGACTCTCCGGCTTCATCTCATTTTCCATGGTGAGGCTGTTGAAATGACCGCATACGGATTTCATCCTGTCCGAATCGTTTAACGTTCCCATATTGACTGCAACGCCTACGGTAAAGTCCTCTGCCAATGCTTCTTTTAATATCTTACTTCCTTTTTCCTCCACTGCTGCCGGCGACACCGAAGGGTTCTGTTCATCTTTTATTTCCCTCTCTCTGCCACAGCCAGCCGCTGCAAGTGCTGTCAACATAGCGGCTCCTCCTATTATCATCCACTTTTTTAACTTCATATTTTAAACCTCCTTTACAAATGCAAAGCCTGTTTCTGCCCCTCTGCCTTCTCCTGCTGCCTGCTTTGGAATTCCCTCACCTCTCTGGGACTTTTCAGCACTACCATTTTATGAGAATATTTTTTGCAAATCTCCCGATACCGCGCTTTGTGGCTCTTATCTCTTCCCCTGTGCAGGATCCACCAAAGAAATTCCCAGTCGATCTTTTCTTCACAGCCCTCTGTCATGGATTCCCGGGATTTTCCCCGGTAGGCAAAATATCTCTTCCATGCCCGGTACAGGCAGATATGTACTGGGAAATCCAGAAAAATTATCTGTGTAGCCGCCTCCATCCTTCGCTTATAACAGGTGCAGCTATAATTCCCATCCATTACCCAGCTTTTGTAAGAATCCATAAAAGCGGATACAATCTCTTCTTTTTCTGCATTGTCCCGTTCCTTCCAGCCAGGCAGCCAATGCACACAGTCTAAATGCAGTACTTCACATCCATATTGATCTGCCAGTTTTCTCGCCAGGGTCGATTTTCCACTACCGCTGTACCCAATCACAGCAATTCTATGCTCCATAACCTCCTCCATCTCTGAAATTAGAATTTAACTTACATCGTCATTATTCTATTTTATCAAAAAGCAGAAAAAATACCAGACTTGTCAAGAAGGAAAAAATGTATTAAAATAAGAACAAAGAATTATGGCTGCACAAGTACGCCGCTGTCCCCAGCCGGTTTGATGATCGGCTTAACTATGCCCGGTAGAATCACCGGACAATATAAATCTTATTTAAAATGGAGGATTTAATGAGCAATTATTCATTAGTAGAGATCAATGAAAAGTATGTTGATGTTCTTCAGGAACTCGGAAATATAGGCGCAGGAAATGCAACCACAGCGATCGCGTCCATGCTCTCGATCCGGGTTAACATGAATGTGCCTAAAGTAGAACTGCTGGAGGTTTCAAAACTGGGAGCTTCCATCTGTCCGGAAGATGAGATCATAGTCGGCATTTTCCTGGAGATACAAATGGATATTGAGGGAAGCATGATGTTTTTGATGAGACTGGATTCTGCCCAGTATCTTGTAAACAAACTTATGATGCGGGATGCCTCCTATCAGGGGGAATTTGACGAGATGGATCTCTCTGCCCTAAAGGAGATCGGCAATATTATAGCCGGATCGTATCTGTCAGCATTGTCTACCATGACAAATCTTGTTATTTCACCATCAATTCCGTATCTGGCTGTCGATATGGCCGCCTCGGTACTAAGCGTACCAGCGATAGAATTTGGTCAGTATGGCGACTACGCTTTGCTGATTCAGACAGAATTTGGCGATGAAGTTATGATCAACGGTTATTTTATCCTTATGCCGGAACAACAATCCTATGATAAAATATTAAAAGGATTAGGACTTGAGATGTAGAGGTAAAAAAATGAGTAATGTAATAAGAGTCGGAATGGCAGATTTAAATATTTGTAAAGCACCTGATGTTATTATGACGATCGGACTAGGTTCATGTATTGGACTCACACTTTATGATCCTGTAACAAAAATAGGCGGAATGGTTCATTATATGCTGCCAGACAGTACTGCCACAGAAAACAACGGAAATATTGCAAAATTTGCAGACACAGGTATCGAGGAATTATTAAAACAGGTTACCCGGGCCGGCGCCAGCCGAAGCCGCCTTGTGGCTAAAATAGCAGGCGGTGCAAAAATGTTCGGCGTCGCCCAGCTATCAAATATCGGAAGCATCGGTGACAGAAATGCCCAGGCCGCAAAACAAATGCTGAAAAAACTGAATATCCGGCTAATCGCAGAAGATACCGGACTGAATTATGGACGCACGGTAGAGCTACACTGTGATAACGGCGATTTTCATATAAAAGCGATAAAAAAACCGGTTAAGATTATCTAACACGACGGTGAAAGTCCTGTTTTGCCCTGCGGGCGAATGAAGCTTAAGCTGTTATATGGATCAGGCTGTTTAAGACGAATGAGAATTGTATAAAAACTATTACATATTGTGCTATCGAACAGGCGTTAAATCAGACAGAATTTTCTTTTTTTCTTCGCTCCACGGCGCGAATTTAAACCATGTTTCGCGCCATTGAGCCAGCATCCCTGTTTAAATAATCCAAGGGGAATACTATCAGCTATTTGATATTTGTCCCACTAATATTTGTTATACTCGTTCCTGCGTATCATATTCTATAATTTATCGGCGGCGTATTTAAGCCTTTCTCCATATTCCGGGTCTCCCCACCAGTTCAGAATCTTTAGCCCATTATGGGAAAAACTTTTAAGATGTTCCCTGATATAATCATAGGCCAGATCCTGTTATATGGATTTGGACTTTGGTATTATATTAGCTCGACGATCTTCACATACTCCGGAAGACCTCCTCTCCGCAACGCCTTCGTGTATGCCTTCTTTTTGCTCTTTGGCACCCGGATCACCAGATCCTTCCTCGCCTTTCCAAAGATTCCCTTCCCCCACTTTTTGATCTTCGTGGAGCGGATGGTAACCTTCTTTAACTTTCCCATCTCCGGTGAAAAGGCGAAAAAAGCATGCTCTCCAATCTCCGTGACGCTGGCGGGGATGATAACCCTTTTAAACCTACACTGGGAAAACATACCATAGCTAAGGGTTTTTACCCCCTCCTCAATTCTCACACTTTTTAAGTCATCACACCCAGAAAAGGCATAACTCCCGAAAGATGTGCCGGCAGGGATGGTGACATGCCTTAATTTTGTACCGGAAAATGCCCCGCTCCCAACCTTTTCTACATGTTTCAAGGACACAGATTCAATTCCCGAATCAACAAAAGCATTCCCTCCAATCCTCTTTAGAGAAGAGGGAAAATGGATCTTTTTTAACTTGGATGTTGCACCAAAAGCAGAATATCCGATGGATACCAGCCCTTCCGGCAGCACTACTTCCTTAACTTTTCTAAAATTATCGAAAGTTCCAACTCCTACATAGGTAATCCCCTTTTTAAACACCACACTTTCTACTTTCAGATACCATTCGTTCCTATGCCATCCCATGGATACCCCGTGCTGATCACCGTCCTCCATCCGCCCTTTACAGTCGATGGTGACCGTCTTCGTCCGGGTATCATAGTACCATCTGGTATTTCCCTCATATGTCCCGCTGCGTACCTTGGCACTGCCACTGCTGTGGGTGCACAGCAGCATAACAGCCAGGGCAGAGATGACGAGACAGCACGCTGACTTTAGAATTCGTATATTTAACATACTGGTCGCATTTATTCTCATATAAATTCTCCCTTCTTTCCATGTCTTCATCTATCACAAAACCGATATGCTAAAAACGTCACATCCCCACGATCTTCACATACTCCGGAAGACCTCCCTTCCGCAGTGCCTTCGTGTACTCTTTTTTCTTGCTCTTCGGCACCCGGATCACCAGATCCTTCCTCGCCTTTCCAAAGATTCCCTTCCCCCACTTTTTGATCTTCGTGGAGCGGATGGTAACCTTCTTTAACTTTCCCATCTCCGGTGAAAAGGCGAAAAAAGCATGCTCTCCAATCTCCGTGACGCTGGCGGGGATGATAACCCTTTTAAACCTACACTGGGAAAACATACCATAGCTAAGGGTTTTTACCCCCTCCTCAATTCTCACACTTTTTAAGTCATCACACCCAGAAAAGGCATAACTCCCGAAAGATGTGCCGGCAGGGATGGTGACATGTTTTAATTTTGTACCGGAAAATGCCCCGCTCCCAACCTTTTCTACGTGCTTAAAGGACACGGATTCGAGTCCCGATCCATCAAAAGCATCTCTTCTAATCTTTTTTAGAGAAGAGGGAAAGCTGATCTTTTTCAATTTGGGAGTGCTCCAGAAAGCAGAAGATCCGATGGAGACCAGCCCTTCCGGCAGTACCGCCTTCCTTATATTCTGAAAATTATCAAAGGCAAACTTCCCGATGTGGGTGATCCCCTTTTTGAACACAACTTTTTCAGTTTTCAAATACCTTTCCTCTGCTCCCCAGCCCATGAATACCCCGTGCTGGCCGCCGTCTTCCATCCTCCCTTGACAGTCGATGGTGACCGTCTTCGTCCGGGTGTCATAATACCATCTGGTATTCCCCTCAAAGGTTCCGCTGTGTACCTTCGCACTGCCGCTGCTGTGGGTGCACAGCAGCACAACAGCAACGGCAGTGAGGCAGCATGCCCGCTTCAAGATTCTTACCATATCTACCCCTCCCTTTTATATAATATGATTTTTGACATAAATCCTCTGATATTTCCAATGACCGTTCCATAAATAGACAGGGGGCTGTAACCCTCCTTGCTGACCACAATGGTATAGGCGCCTGCACTCAGAAAACCAGTAGAGAAATATCCCTTTACATCCGTCTTCACAGAGTGTACCGGAGCATTATGATAACATTCTACACCTTCATAGATCCGTACCTCTGCCCCCGACAAGGGACGTCCTGTTGATCCATCATATAAATAGGCGTCCAGATATCCCTCGCCAAACCACTCCTCATCGATAAGCTCAATCGTAGTATTTTTATATAGATCCATAACAGAAGTTATGGCGACTGACTGGTTCACAACGGTATACTTCTCGCCTTTCTCATAGGTGACGTCATATCTGCCGGCGGGCACCTCGATCTGATAGGCGCCGTCTATTTTGGATTTTGTGTTGTACACATCTCCGGTATCCCGCGACCGGAAGCGGATATTCACTCCCCCCAGTCCAGGCATATTTTCCTTAGAAGCCGATCCCACAGTATAATCAAAATAGACAACCTTTCCTTTGACCAGACAATCCGTGGACATCTCATATTGCCTCAGATCACATAGTTTCATTTCCTCCTCTTCGTCAAGCTCTTCGGAATCTTCCGGCACGTGATACCGCATCTTTCTGCCGATTTCATCGTATAAGACACCTCCCTCGATGGTACAAATGGTGTTGGTTCCCTGGGATTTCGTGTTCTCCACCTGACACTCCAGATCTTGCGGCAGTAAAAGGAATATACTGTCCCCTTTTGGTAGCAGATCCAGGATGGTTTTGCCCCCAACCTTTACCTTGAGAGTAGAATTCTTATCCATACTCATTTTCTGATCCCGCTTGATCTTGAGCAGCCCACACTTTTTGAAACAGTCCTTCAGCAGTTCCTGGTCTACATATGTTAGATATTTCTCCAAATCTTTCGAAGTCCTGCCTGTGATCTTCACTTCCTTTTCATAACTATTGGCAAAATCTCTTAAAGCATATCCCTCTTCGAGATATTGTATCTTGGGAATTTTTACTTTTTTCCCCGTTTTGTCCTTCACTGTAACAAACATCTCTTTTAGCTTGCTAAATTGCTTTTTGGGGCAAAAAGCCTCTACTGCCGAACCGTAATTCTCATAACCAGCCAGCCCCTTTTCTGGATCTACCTGTATCTTTTTTATCGCCGCTTTGGTAGCCGCCTTAGCAGACTGGTACCGGAGTTTTCTGCTCTTCGTATTGTCGGCATACCACTCTCCCTTCTTATCCGAACCGTGGGCATATCTCTTCCACTTCACCTTCCCGGCTATCACCTTATCTTTATTCTGGGACTTCTTCTTAGGGACAACCTTTTCCAGACCAAAACTGCTGTGGGAGAAGGTGTCCCCCAGGGTATGCAGCGCCATGCCATAGATCAGCAGGCTCCGGCAGTCCTTAGGGATCGAGCCCCCCTGTTTCCCACAATTTTCATCAATATCTTTCCAGCTCTGGCTTCCCACCTTATCCTTATCTCGGAAAGCTTTTTTAATTCCCTTCAGGGTACTCTCCACCGCAGGATAGGAACTCTCAGTGCTGATGTCTTTGATCTCTCCCTGGCGCCTCATCCCCTCCGCCAGCTCCAGCAATGTACGGAAACTGGTCATATAATTGGATCTGGGCGTCTTTCCCACAGAACCGTCGGTCTTCTCTACACCGCCATAAAAGCCATGGAACCAGGGATGGTCCCTCATGCCGTAACACTCCGGATTTTTATCTGCATTATCCACAAAGGACAACCCACTTTGTAATATACGAACGTACTTTTTGCCGTTCGTCCATATATCCTCATATTTACCACTTACAAATTTCTGATGTTCTCTCCAGTCCCAGCTCCCATGGAGTTTTTCCATCTCATCTTCGGTCTCCACCTCTGCCTCGTTCTCGATGGTATCCGCCACCTCTTCCTGAACTTTCTCCGGATTCTTATTCCTGGAGATCCGGTCTAACAGACCGAGTTCTTTTCGGACCTGTTCCTCAAATTCCTCATAGGACTCCAGCGCGTAGCAGCAGTCGATCAGACCGTAACCGCCTCCTTCTTCCGGTCGCCGGTTGGCAGACACGTCGATCAGGCCACGGATAAAGGCCGCATCCTTTGTGGTGTCCTGCTGCCAGAGGATGCTCGCCAGCCCCGCCACATGAGGAACCGCCATACTGCTGCCAGAGAAGACCTGCATGCTGTCAAATACACCCCGGGACAGGATGAAGTCTCCGGGGGCGCACACTTCCGATCTGACACCTGCCGTTTCACCCATGCTGTTTACCATGCCCACCGCCATAACCTCCGGGTATGCCGCCGGATAGTCTGTCTTCTCGTCCTCTCCCACTGCAGCGATAATCAGCATTCCGCTCTCTGCTGCTTTTTTGACCGCCCTGTGCAGCTTCTCGGAATCCTTATCCATGCCCAGGCTCAGACTGAGTATATCCGTCTCGTTCTCTATCGCCCACTCGATGCCTTCCACCACCCGGTCCACGGTGGTCTCATTTTCTTCATCCAATACCTTACCCGAAAACAACTCGATGTTGGGGTTCACGCCCTCGGTCCATTCATAGCCGCTGTCCAACAGGTCTCCCATGGAAACCTTCCCTGCTTCCCCCGCATCAATGGTCTCTCCGTCTTCGTTTCCGTCGTCATCTTCATCATCGTTATCGGCCTCACTGTAATAGGTATAGGTTCCAAAATCATCCTCTCCGTCGCTGTCATCATAGGCAGCCTTCGGATCAGATGCCAGTATTTCTGCGATAGCTGTCCCGTGACCGCTGCCGTCTTCAAAGAGACAGCTCATCTCATCCTGCCCCTCCACAAAATTCCTCCGCTCTACAACCTCAACCTCATCACTGTAGTTAATGCCGGAGTCCAGCATCGTGACCCGGATCTTTCTGTCTGCTTTTCCTTTTGCTGCCTGTACCGCCGGATCGTTGGCGTGGATCATATCCATATTCCAGTCCCGGTTCTCCACCTGGATAAACTGGATATCATCTTCGGAAACCTCTTCTTCCGGCTTCTCCGACACGGATGGTGTCACTGCAGGCTCCGGCGCGGCTGTCGCTGTGGGCTCCTCCGTGGCAGGAACCGCAGTAGCAATAGCTGTCGGTGTCGGTTTCTGCGTCTCTGTCGGTTTTACATCCTCGCCTCCCGTTCCCTGATCACCGGCAAATATCCTGACATTGTGGATGCCGCTGAAAGCTTCCGTATCATAGGCTACCTGAAAACCGAATACGGCGCATTCTCCTGGTTTAAGAACCCCATTGTAACCACGGTTTTTCAGATGAAAGGTGCTGCCGCATTCCTCTGCCGCCTCTGCATTCCATATATTTACTATTTTGCCTTCCATCTCAAAGGAGAGGGACCAGTCTCTAATGGTCCTTCCACTCTGATTTGTTATGGTTCCCTCCATGATCTTGTGCCCGTCCCAGCTTCCGGTCTCCTTAAAGGTCATGTCTGCCCGGCTGGTATTGAGGATCTTTCCGGGAACCAGTTTTAGGGAAAGGAGATCCGTAAAACTTCCTCCCGTGACCTTGAATCCAAAGACTGCTTTTTCCCCAGAGGGAATAATCATGTTGTGTTGTTCCGATTCAAAGACCACTTCCCGCTTCCCGATCTTCTTTACCCCGGCATTCCACGCATTCTCGATATCCCCTTCCAGTAGCTCAGCCGCTACAGACCAGTTTCTAAGTTCTTCCTTCCCCGTGTTCCGTACTGTAATCTCTGCCGTATAGCCGCCTTCCCAGGCGGAGGTCTGTGACGCCTCCAGACGGTAACCAGACTCTTCGCTTTCCCATATCTTCTCGTCGGCGGTCTGGCTGGCTGCCCTGCTCACTGGTTCCGATACGACAGAGCTCATAACCAGACACAGGATCATAAACAGTGACATAATTCTTGCTCTAAGAGCACTTCCCCATCCCTTTGTCTTCCTTTTCCCCAATGTGTACATTTTTTCCTCCTATTTACAATTTTTAAGTGTCATCTGCAACATATCACAAAATAACCCCTGTTTCAACCCCTGGTGCTCGAATGCTGTGATTTCGTGTCTGAAATTTTGACCTTTTTTGACGTTTTTTCTCCAAGAAGCACTGGAAACCATAGTAAAAACGTCGTTTGCTAAACTTTACAATATATTACATTTTTCCTTGTCAAGGGTTTTCAGACACGAAATCACACGATTCGCGCACGGGACATCCGGCAGACTGCAGGGGAATTCCTTCCTCTGGTTGACTTTTCGCCGGAAAACCGATAAAATTGTCTTTGAATACTAGTACAACGTATACTAAATAATTTTACATTAAACTTGTCTTCGATTTCATCTGCTGTGTCACAAAATCTAGCCGTAGCCACCGCTACGCCGTCGATTTTGTTCCTTGCAGATAAAACCGAATCCTGCGTTTAACATAAAAAGACTTAATATACGTTGTACTAGCAGGAAAGGATTAACATATATGAAGAAAATAATTTTAACTGGCGACCGGCCCACTGGAAGACTTCATGTGGGGCACTATGTAGGATCTCTGAGACGTCGGGTAGAACTCCAGAACTCTGGAGAATTCGATGACATATACATCATGATCGCAGACGCCCAGGCGCTGACCGATAACTTTGACAACCCGGATAAGGTCCGCAGTAATATCTCGGAAGTTGCTCTGGACTACATGTCCTGCGGGCTTGATCCAGAAAAATCTACCCTTCTGGTCCAGTCCTACATTTCAGAGCTGACAGAGCTCACCTTTTACTATATGAATCTCGTGACGGTTTCCCGGCTGAAGCGAAACCCCACAGTAAAAACCGAGATCAGCATGCGTGGTTTCCACACCAGTATCCCAGTAGGCTTTTTTACCTATCCCATCAGCCAGGCGGCGGACATCACTGCCTTTAAGGCAACTACTGTTCCCGTGGGGGACGATCAGCTGCCCATGCTGGAGCAGGCGAGGGAGATCGTCCGCAGCTTTAACTCCACCTATGATGAGGTTTTGGTGGAGCCAAAAGCCCTCCTCCCCGACAATGAAGCGTGTATGCGCCTTCCGGGCACCGACGGCAAAGCCAAAATGAGCAAGTCCCTGGGAAACTGCATTTATCTCTCAGACACTCCAGAGGATATCCGCAAAAAAGTGATGAGCATGTACACCGATCCCGACCATATCCGCGTGGAAGATCCCGGAAAACTGGAGGGTAACTGTGTATTTACTTATCTGGATGCTTTCTGCCGTGAGGAACATTTTGAACACCATCTGCCAGAGTATGCATCTCTGGAAGAACTGAAATCCCACTACACCAGCGGCGGTTTAGGGGATGTGAAAGTAAAAAAATTCCTCTATGCGGTTCTTATGGAAGAATTAGAGCCGATTCAGGCGAGACGCCACGAGCTGGAAAAAGATATTCCCGCTGTGATGGAGATCCTCCACAAAGGAAGCCAGAAGGCCAGGGAAGTAGCCGCCCAGACTCTTTCCGAGGTAAAGCACGCGATGAAGATCGATTATTTTGGCTAGTACAATACGCCATTGAGTTAAATATTCCAAAAAACGCCCAGTTTGACAGAGAAATAATAAATGTCAGACTGGGCGTTTATACGTTGCGCTATCCTCATTTTTAAAGATGTTTTTCAATGGCGGCCAGAAGCTCTCCTTTCGGCATCGCTCCCATTACCTTTTCCACCACTTCTCCCCCCTTAAAGAGGAAAAATGCCGGGATTCCTGTGATTCCATAGCTCTGGGCAATCTCCATATTTTCATCACAGTTTAATTTGCCCACGATCAGGCGGTCTTTCTGCTCATCTGCGATCTCATCCACTCTGGGAGACATCATCTTACAGGGTCCGCACCACACTGCCCAGAAATCCACCAACACGGGCTTATCCGATTTTAAAACCTTTTCTTCAAAATTTGCTGCGTTTAATTCTATCGCTGCCATAGCATCACCTCATTTTTTAATCTTTTTCCTTATAATATAACATACAGTGACAATAGCCCTCAAACTCCGGATCTGCGATCTGCTCCCGAAATTCCCGGCACATACATTTTGTGTCCTCGCTTTTCTGCAGGACACAGGGACAATGACCGTCTCTCGCCTTGAGTCCTTCCTGAATCTGCTGAACGACTGCCTCGTCCTCATTTAACCGAATCGCCATAATTACCCTCTTTTCTGCGCTGTTTCATAGGATTCGTGCCACAGCGCCGGCACCCTCCGGACCAACGGTTAAATCTCTATTTTTCCCTGAAAAACCTCGACTGCAGGTCCCTTCATAAGCACCTCGCCATTTTCCAGGTATGTATCATAGAGCGCGCCGCCGCGTATCCTCACCTCGATCTCTTCTCCCCGTGGACAGTGTCCGTTCAGTACTGCAGCTACCGTAGCCGCGCAGGTTCCCGTACCACAGGAAATTGTCTCCCCGGAACCTCTCTCCCAGACCCGCATCTTCAGCGTATGATTGTCTAAGACTTCCACAAATTCTGTGTTGATGCGGTCCGGAAACAAAGGATGGTTTTCAAACAGGGGACCGGTCTTTTCCAGATCCATCCTGTCAATCCCCTCTGTAAAAACCACACAATGGGGATTTCCCATGGAGACACAGGTTACGGTGTAGCTTCTGCCCCCTGCCTCAATCTGTTGGGCGATATAATCCTCTCCCTCCGCCTGAACCGGGATCTCCGACGGCTTCAGTACCGCCTCTCCCATATTTACCTTAACATATACTGCCTTTCCGTCCTCGACGGTCAGTTCCAGCTGTTTGATCCCACTTTTTGTCTCCACAGACATATGATCTTTTCGCACAATACCATGATCATAGACATACTTTGCCACACACCGGATTCCATTGCCGCACATCGCCCCCTCGGAGCCATCGGCATTATACATGATCATCCGGCAGTCCGCTGTTTCCGACGGAGCAATGCAGATCAGACCGTCTGCGCCTATTCCAAAATGCCGGTCACTGACCACCTTTGCGGCTTCTGCCTGGTTCTCCAGTTTTTCCCGGAAAAGATCCACATATACATAGTCATTCCCGGTACCATGCATCTTTGTAAATGAAAATTTCACGCCGCCATCTCCTTTCCTCTAAATATATTGGGTCCCAAGTGCAAATGCGAATAAGTTCGTTAGAACTTATTTATCATGCAAACATGATAGGTATTTTGAACTTTTGACCCTGGCGTTACAAGTAGTCCACCCGGATATCCACGTTGCAGTTCGACATATGGGAGGCATTGATCTCCAGGGCGTATTCCAACAGGATCTGAAATCCATTGTCCCGCTCTTTCCGCTCCAGCCGATCCGTATGGATCGCCACCTCCAGCTCTCCGAAAGGAGTGGAATAATATGAAATGGTATCCCTGTCTTCGATAAAAACCATGTGGGTCTGGGCGGCCCCTTTTTTGATGATCTCGATCTGGTCCGGCTTTACCTTCAGCATACTCTTTACCAGCTGACAGTCTACGCCGGCCGCCTCTTCCGCCGCCTCTTCGTAAGAGACACAGATGTGGTCATCCCTCTGCAGCATCTCTCCCACAGAGACAACCTCCACCGTCTCTTGATTGTCATTATTCTGAATCCCACTAATGGAAACTTTTACATTCTTTTTCATTAGTCTTCCCCTTATCCTGTTATTTTATGCTGTGCGCCACGGCTGACTATTCTCTCTCGAACGCAGTCCCGACCAGACGGTCGATCAGTTCGGAGGTGGACATCCCCATATCATTGCAGAGCATCGGATACATGCTTATATTGGTAAATCCTGGAAGTGTGTTGATTTCATTAAACACCACCTCATTGGTATCATTTTCTATAAAAAAATCCACCCGGGACAATCCAAAACCGCTGACTGCCTTAAATATCCCCACTGCATTTTCCCTGACCCTTTCTTTTGCCTCTGCCGGGATCTCCGGGGGATCGATCACTGTCTTTGACTCAGAATTGTGATACTTGGCTTCATAATCATAAAATTCTGCTGCCGCCTGCACCTCTCCTACTTTGGAGGCCCGTACTTCATTGCCGCCCAGCACCGCACATTCCACCTCATGGCCGTATATCATTTCTTCAATCAGGACACGGGTGTCATGCTTCTTCGCCAGCTGCAGGGCACGCTTTAGTTCCTCTCTGTCACAGGCCTTGCTGACGCCACGGGACGATCCTGCATTTGATGGCTTTACAAATACGGGATATCCCAGCTTTTCCTCCACCTGCTCCACTGTGTGCTCCATCTCACTCAGATCCTTAGCGATATCCGTCACATATCCCGCCTGCCGGATGCCCAGCTGATCCACAAATATTTTCGTGGAGATCTTATCCATGCTCACCGCAGAACTCAATACACCACAGCCCACATATGGTATGCCTGACATCTCGAACAATCCCTGAATTGTTCCGTCCTCTCCAAACTTTCCGTGAAGCACCGGAAAAATCACATCTATTTTTTTATAAGTATAAGCATCTTCTCCCAGAATCAGTACGCCGGGCCTGCCCCTGTCAGGGGACAAAACAGCTGTCCGGGTACCATTTTTCCAGGTACCATCTTCAATGCTGGCTGTGGAATCCGTAAGTACCCATCTTCCTTCCTTCGTAATACCGATCAATGTCAGTTCGTATTTATCTTCGTCAAATCCACTCACTACATTCACAACGGAGACACAGGACACCTCGTGCTCCGAAGAAATTCCTCCAAAAATTACTGCTGCCTGTTTTTTCAATGTTCTGCACCATGCCTTTCTACTGCAATCTTATCCCATACATGTTCTATTTTACTATGATATTCCTTATATCACAAGGGGTATTTTAAGGGGCGGCTGAAAATCGCGCCCCTTCTAAGTTTGCCTAAAGGCAAACTTGCTCCGCACATTACATTACTGCACCATAACAGGGCGGCTGAAAATCGCGCCCCTCAGCAACCTCAACAGATGCTCTTCCGGCACTTTATCAGCGCATATACTGCCGGAATCAGTATGAAAATATTGATAAAATCCGTGATCTCCCACACGATCCCCATCGGCATCACCGCACCGGCAAAGATCATGATCACATAGATATACTGATAGCTTCTCACCAGGGACTTTCCCCCCATATAATCTGCCGCCACCTGTCCGAAATAGGACCAGCCGATCAATGTCGCCACCGCAAAACATACAGTAGCTACCGCGATCAGCTCCTCCCCCAGCAGAGGCAGTGTGTCAAAGGCTCCCTTTACAAGAAGTCCGGCAGGCAAATGCACCAGCACCTGTTCATTCATAAGCACAAACATGACCACTACGATCCCGGTTATCGCGCACATTACCACCGTATCCCAGAAAGTCGCTGTCATGGAGATCAGTCCCTGCCGTTCCGGCGAGATGTCATCCGATCCCGACGCCGCTGCGATACCAGAGGTTCCCAATCCTGCCTCATTGGTAAATAATCCTCTCGCCACCCCGTATCTCACTGCCCTTCCCACAGAAAAGCCCACTGTCCCCCCAAAAAAAGCACTGGTGCTAAAAGCAGATTTAACAATTACAAGAACAGCCTCTGGAAGCAGGGAAACATGCAGAAAGATAAATGCGATGCAGCCTCCCAGAAATAGAAAGGCCATCGCCGGTACCAGCGCCATACAGACCTGTTCAATCCACTTCACCCCCTGAAGAATGACCAGGCCAACCGGAAGCGCTACCGCGATCCCCGCCGCCCACTTGGGAATCCCCCACACGTCCATACAGGTCTCAGAAATCGCATTGGACTGGGTGGTACAACCGGCACAGAAAGCTGACAGGCAGATGAGAAAACTGTAAAAAAAGGCAAGCCTCTTCTTACCCAGCCCACGTTCCAGGACATACATAACTCCGCCCACATTGTGCCCCTCCGCATCTCTGCCCCGGTAACGGCAGGAGAGAAGGGTCTCCCCATAGGTAGTCGCCATCCCCAGCAACCCGGTAACCCAGCACCAGAACACTCCACCCGGCCCTCCGAGATAAACTGCTGTGGACACACCGATGATATTCCCTGTCCCCAGCGTCGCCGCCAGTGTCGTAGTCAGTGTGCCAAAGGCACTCATACCCTCGGAAGCCTCCCCCTTCACGGAGTATTTCACTGCCTTTTTTATTTTTCGCTGGACAAATCCTGTCCTTATAGTAAAATAAATATGTATCCCTAGCAGAAGAATCAGCAGAGGTCCACCCCACATCACATTGTTAATTCCCGATATAATATTCATATTTACACGGAACTCCGCTTTTTTAAATAGTCTATGAGAAAGGAAACCCGATTATGAGACGTTTGAGATCATTATTCGCCCTGTTCCTGTGCATGTGCCTTGGCACAAATATCCTCTCTGCAGGTGCAGATGCCATCTCGGTCTGGGAGATTCAGAATTCCGCCACTCCGGCGCCATCAGCAGCCAGCGGGAAAAATGCCATCACCGTACCTTACACCATCGGCAGCCAGGAGACCAGCTACCGCGGAGAAAAGATCACCGTTGTCTATGAGTCCAAACAACTCAACCTGCAGAAGACACCAGCGGTGAAGATAAATGGAACCGTTATGGTTCCTTTGAAAGAAACCTTTGCCAGTCAGGGAATTAAGGTGAGTTATAAATATAATAAGAAATTAAAGAAAATAACCATTTCAAAAAATGACAAATTTATCGTCATGCATCTGAACCAGCCTTCCATCACAGTAAACCAGAACATCAGCGCTCTTCCCCAGGCGCCTGTGTCCGTCACCTACGGAAAATCAAAGATAAAAACTATCCTTGTACCCTTCCGGGAAGTGGTACAGGCACTGGGCATCAACTATCTCTGGGATGAAGCCCTGGGCGTGGCACAGCTCTCCAAACCAGTTCTGAATTTCGTTGGAAAGAAGGTCTTTACCCGGTACAACTGGACCCTGAACAATTATGCCGCGATCCAGAAGAGCCGTACCGGCCGCGCCTCTCTGGCAGAATACAAACGGCTGGTAAATTATAAAAAAGATACCTCCTACGGATTCCAGTTCCTCCGGCTGGATAAATTCCGCCCTGTAAACGAAGAGAAGTTTTTATCCACCTATAATTATTACATCAAGAATGCCTGTGAAAACAAAGGACACGGTCCCTCCTACAGCGTGTTGTACGGAAAAGGAAAGGTGATGCTTGCCGCCGCCAAAAAAGAGGGCATCGATCCGATGTACTTTGTGTCCCAGACATTTCTTGAGTCCGCCTACGGCACCAGCACCCTCGCCCGGGGCAACCGGATTACCCGCGTTGCTCTGCCCTCCTATGCCCGTTCCAGGGGTAAATTTATCACAAAAAAGATCCCCAGATCCACTACGGTCTACAATCTGTACGGAATCAAGGCCTATGACAGCGATCCGAAGACCGGCGCCACTTCCCATGCCTATTATAAAGGATGGACCACCGTGGACAAAGCCATTTACGGCGCCGCCAAATTCATCCGTGAAAACTACTTTGAGGCAAAGCCCAGCCAGAACACAATATTTAAATTTAGATTTAACCCATCCAATCTAAACCACCAGTACGCCACAGATCCATGGTACTCAGAAAAAATCGCCCAGCGGATCCTGTTATTCAGCAGATGTTATTCCACGAAAGCGTTGTATACATACGACTATCCAAAATTCCGGTGAGACAATACGAAAACCTTATATTAAAAAACAATATATAAATTTAAATATATTTACTTTTTAAATGTTTCATGTTATAA
>CANBKJ010000005.1 GCA_947369165.1 uncultured Lachnoclostridium sp. | reverse complement strand
TATGGCGACATAGCCAAGTGGTAAGGCGTGGGTCTGCAACACCCTGATCACCAGTTCGAATCTGGTTGTCGCCTTGGAAAAGAAAAATGCTTTCATTTGTATGATACAGATGAAAGCATTTTTTGTCTTTTCTAGTGTAGTGTATCATTCATTTGGAAATGTGAGTGATACAGTATACCAGCTCGACGGCAGGGTTCAAATTGGCGCCGTCGAGCTAGATCTCTTCTTCTGTCTCTGTTTTCCGGGAGAACAAAAGCAGAAGGATCAGAAGAAGCCCAATAATTAAAATGAAGGTCTTGTATTTATCGAAGTAGTGGAAAAAGACATCCCGGTAATTATAAAAATAGTAACCCAGACAGATGAGCAGTGTATTCCATATTGTGATGCCGATGGAAGAGAAAATCACATAAGCGGGATAGCTCTGTCCGCATGCCCCGGCTACGAAGGCTATGTAAGTCCGGCAGATGGGGATGACTCTCCCCACGCAGACGGCGAGCCTGCCCCGGTCGCCAAAGGTGCGGTAGGATGCCAGGATTGGCTTCTTACTGGAAGGAAACCGGGCCATGATCTTTTCCAGCAGGGGAGAACCGCCATAGCGGCCAATGGCATAGGTGAGACTGGTGCCCGCCAGACCAGCGGCGCTGCTGTAGAGGATAAGAAGGGGCAGGGAAAGACCGATACCCGCTCCAAAGGCGCCGGCAAAGGGGAGGACGAGTTCGCTGGATATGGGAAAGCATGCGTATTCCAATGCGATTAGAAGGATGATGGCCGGTGTGCCATAGGATTCGATCCATTGTAACAGCTGATCCATAATACCTCATTCTGCGCACAGGGAAGGCGTGCGCGTAATTACATCGTTATTAATATATATGGAAGCGGACCGGCAAAAATGCCAATGGTTTCCGAAGAAATAAGGGCACCTGCGTTGACGAAGTGAAGTTAACTTGGTATAATAAATTTCGTACGTTATGACAAATTCTAAATGTTTCAAAAGAGGAGGTAGAGCAGGGTGCGTTGGAAACTGGTATTTTCTATTGTGACCATATGTCTCACTTTGGGACTATGTGTTGTTCCGGCAGACGCAGAGGCAGCTTCGACTTATCAGATAAAGATTAATAAACAAAAAAATACGGTGACGGTTTACCGGTATGAAGATGGAGCGTATGAACCGTACAAAGCATTTGTTTGTTCGGCGGGAAAAGCCACTCCCCTTGGAAGGTTCCGGATTTATCAGAAACACCGCTGGCGGGCATTGGTAGAGAATACATATGGTCAGTACTGTACCCGTTTTAAAGGACCTTTTTTATTTCACTCTGTGTGGTATCATAAACTCAATCCGGCTACGATGCCAAATGGGGAATACAACAAATTGGGGACCACGGCATCCCATGGCTGTATTCGCCTGAGTGTACAGGATGCCAAATGGATCTATGACCATTGTGGGTGGGGGACACCGGTCATTGTGTATCGCTCTAAAAACCCCGGTCCCCTTGGAAAGCCAGAGAGGATCAGGCTGCCGAAGGGTGTTGGTTATGATCCGACAGACCGCTGGAGCCGTGGAAATCCATATAATAAAAGGAAACCGGTAATACTGGGGGCGAAGAATCAAACCATTGATTACGATGACCACGCCTATGATGTTCGGAAGGGAGTTCGTGCAAAAAACACGACAGGATTCCGAATAGATAAAAAGATCTGCGTTTCGATCCGGTTCCGGAAGAACCGCGGGGATCTGTACCAGAAAGTAAAGAAGGTGGATACGAAAAAACCAGGATGGTATCGAATCACGTATCAGGTGGTGGATGAGATTGGCAGAAAAGCGAAGGTTTCAGTGACACACTATATAAAAGAGAAACCCGTTGATACAGATCAGCCCCTGCCGATTCCGGTGCCGCCGGATATCGAGAGTGGAACGAGTGTGCAGGGAGCGCCGTAGTACAACGAACAATAAGATTCATTGCCCTAGAGGGGCTGCCGGCTGTGTCTGGGATTATATTGTTATTTTAAATAGATGAAACGAAGACTTGTTGAATCAGGAGGAAAAGATTATGAAATCATCGTACAATCCGAAAGAGATTGAGAAGAAATGGCAGAAAATATGGGAGGATGAGAAGGCATTTGCAGCGACAAATGATTTTTCCAAGCCAAAATACTATGCCCTGGTGGAGTTCCCTTATCCATCGGGCCAGGGACTTCATGTAGGACATCCACGTCCCTATACAGCACTGGATATTGTGGCACGTAAAAAGAGAATGCAGGGCTACAATGTACTTTATCCTATGGGCTGGGATGCATTTGGTCTTCCTACAGAAAATTATGCAATAAAGAATAAGGTTCATCCAAAGGAAGTAACAAAAAATAATGTAGCTAAATTTAAGGCACAGCTGCAGTCACTGGGCTATTCTTTTGACTGGGAGCGGGAGGTAAATACAACAGATCCTGATTATTTTAAATGGACCCAGTGGATCTTCCTTAAATTGTTTAAGGCAGGGCTGGCTTACAAGTCAGAGATGCCTATTAACTGGTGTACTTCCTGTAAATGTGGTCTTGCCAATGAAGAGGTTGTAAATGGTGTCTGTGAGCGCTGTGGCAGTGAGGTTGTCCGCAGGGTAAAGAGCCAGTGGATGTTAAAGATTACAAAGTATGCAGATAAACTTATCGATGATCTGGATGACGTGGATTACATCGAGAGAGTAAAGGTTTCCCAGAAAAACTGGATTGGCCGTTCCAATGGTGCCGAGGTAGATTTTCAGCTGAAGGATAAGGAAGAGAAGCTGAGGATCTACACGACACGTCCGGACACGCTTTTTGGTGTCACCTATATGGTGGTGTCCCCGGAGCACCCCTATCTGGACAAGTACAAAGATGAGATCAAAAACTGGGATGAGATTCTGGCATACCGGGAGATGGCAGCGAGAAAATCTGATTTTGAGAGGACAGAGCTCGCCAAAGAAAAGACGGGTGTGGCTATCGATGGATTGTCAGCAGTCAACCCGGTCAATGGAAAAGAGATACCAGTGTGGGTGTCGGATTACGTTCTTATGAGTTATGGCACCGGTGCTATCATGGCAGTACCTGCCCACGATGAACGTGACTGGGAATTTGCCCAAAAATTTGAACTTCCGATTATAGAAGTTATCCAGGGAGGAAATGTGGAAGAAGCAGCTTATACGGATGTAGCCACAGGAACTCTCGTGAACTCCGGCTTTCTGAGCGGCAAATCCGTAGCGGAGGCGAAGCAGGCGATTATAGAGTGGCTGGAAAAAGAGGGTGTCGGTACTGCGAAGACCAACTTTAAGCTTCGGGACTGGGTATTTTCGAGACAGCGTTACTGGGGAGAGCCGATCCCTATCGTAAAATGTGAAAAATGCGGATATGTGCCGGTTCCGGAAGAACAGCTTCCTCTGGAACTGCCGGAGGTAGATAACTATATGCCTACCGATAATGGGGAGTCCCCTATCGCAAATATCCGTTTCTGGGTGGAGACCACCTGTCCGTGTTGTGGAGGAAAGGCGGAACGGGAAACGGATACCATGCCCCAGTGGGCGGGATCTTCCTGGTATTTCCTTAGATATATCGATCCCGATAACTCTGAGGCGCTGGCCAGCCGCGAGGCGATGGAGTACTGGCTTCCAGTAGACTGGTACAACGGCGGTATGGAGCACACAACCCTCCATCTTCTGTATTCCCGGTTTTGGCATAAGTTTTTGTATGATCAGGGAGTGGTACCCACAAAGGAGCCTTATCAGAAAAGAACTTCTCATGGTATGATCCTTGGGGAAAATGGCGAAAAAATGAGTAAATCCAGGGGAAATGTAGTAAACCCTGATGATATTGTCAATACTTATGGTGCGGATACGCTTCGTACTTATGAGATGTTTATTGGAACTTTTGATGCGGCTGCGGCATGGTCCGATGACGGAGTCAAAGGGTGCCGACGTTTTCTTGACCGTGTGTGGAAGCTTCAGGATATGGTTGTGGACGAAGAAGGCTATTCCAAAGAACTGGAGACGAAGATTCATCAGACGATCAAAAAGGTAAGCAATGACTTTGAGACACTCAAATACAATACGGCGATCGCAGCAATGATGGCGCTGATCAATGAGTTTTATAAGGCGGAGAAGTTGACGAGGGACGATTTTAGGACGCTGCTTCAGCTGCTGAATCCGGTGGCGCCTCATATGACGGAGGAGCTCTGGGAGATCATGGGATACGAAAAGCGTCTGTTTGAAAATTCCTGGCCAGAGTATGAGGAAGAGAAGACCGTGGAAAAAATGCAGGAGATCGCTGTTCAGGTCAATGGAAAGGTGAGAGCTGCGGTGAAACTTGCCATCGATGCTGACAAGGATACGGCGATTGCTGCCGGAAAAGAAGCGGTGGCAGAAAAGATTGCCGGCATGAATATCGTAAAGGAGATCTATGTGCCGGGAAGAATCATTAATATCGTAGTGAAAGGCTGATGATTATGACGAACGAAGAGAAACTTGGCACTGCCCCGCTGTTTCGATTGATGATGAGTATGGGGATCCCTACCCTGGTGGCTCAGATCATTAATCTCTTGTACAATATCATAGACCGGATCTATATTGGTCATATTCCAGAAGTGGGGGCAACCGCGCTGACCGGGGTGGGGCTGGCGCTGCCTATGATCGTGATCATTTCAGCATTCAGCGCATTTGTGGGAGCGGGCGGAGCCCCGCTCTCCGCCATTGCGCTGGGAAGAGGAGAGAAAAAAGAGGCGGAACGGATCCTGGGAAACGGATTTTCTCTTCTTCTTATATTCTCCGCTGTTCTTATGGTTTTATTTTTTATCATTAAACGACCGGTTCTGTTCCTGATCGGCGCCAGCGATGCCACCTTTCCCTTTGCGGATGAATATATGACCATTTATATATTTGGTACGCTCTTTGTCCAGATCTCCCTGGGAATGAATCCCTATATCACAGCCCAGGGATGTTCCAGGACGGCGATGCTGTCCGTGCTGATCGGTGCGGTGCTGAATATCGCACTGGATCCGTTGTTTATCTTCGGGTTTGGCATGGGAATCCGGGGAGCAGCACTTGCCACGGTGATCTCACAGTTTGTCAGTGCAGTCTGGGTTCTTCGATTTTTGACGAGAAAAGAACGGGCGATGGGAATCCGGAAAAACTATTTGAAAATACGGGGAAAGATCGTGGCAAAGATCATGTCTCTTGGTGTGGCGCCCTTTATCATGCAGGCGACAGAAAGTTTTATTTCCATCGTGATGAACAGTGGGCTGCAGCGTTATGGTGGAGATATGTATGTGGGGACGCTGACCATCATGCAGAGTGTGATGCAGTTTGTGAGTATTCCGGTCAGCGGGTTTACCCAGGGAGTCCAGCCCATTATGAGTTATAATTTTGGTGCCGGAAATACAGAACGGGTAAAGAAGACGTATTTCACGATGCTGGGGATCGTTATGTCTTATACCATTCTGCTTACCATATCGATCATGGCGGTACCAGGGGTATTTGCCAGAATGTTTACAGACAGTTCTGAACTGATCCTGCTGGTGGAAAAGATCATGCCGGTATTTGTGTGTGGAATGCTGGTATTTGGTGTGCAGATGTCAAGCCAGACCACATTTCTTGCGCTGGGACAGGCGAAGATATCGCTGTTTATAGCCCTTTTGCGAAAAGTGATCCTTTTGATCCCTCTGGCGATCATCCTGCCGAAACTGACAGGAGATGTGATGTTTATTTATTATGCAGAACCGATCTCAGATGTGACATCGGCACTGACCTGTGGTATTTTGTTTGCCTGCCTTTTTGGAAAAATATTAAAGAGGAGCAAAAAAAATTAACTTTGCTGATTTTCAAGAGGTGCGCGTTTCACAGCCGCACCTCTTTTATGCCCTAAGGTCGAAATTATAGCGCTTGACAGCTGCCGGCGGGGCCGGAGAATCATTTTCTATAAAGTCATGGACCAGGTCGATGTCTTTTTCTTTGGCGAGAAATTCGGAAGTGAAGCTATAGCCCTGCTCATTTATGGCATCTTTTAATAATTCCACATTTTTTTCTAAAAGCTTTCGCGCCGCTTCTTTTGCTGCATAAAACTGAGTAGAAATACTCGTGTGATCTTTTGTGATGTGGATGTCCAGTGTTCCCAGGGAATCCATCTCCAGGTGAAGAAGAACCTTGAGATTGTCCTTGGATTTTTTCAGGGCGTTTTTCCGCGTCATCACGTAGAGATCACCGTGGGCATTCTGCTGGGATAATTTCAGCGGAAGCTGCAGGTAAGCGAATTGTTCGTTCAACATCTTCATAAAAGCAAGGTTCTGCTGTAGATCCGAGGTGGTGTTGATGATCTGTTCACCGGAATTTCGTGTGGCAAACATCCTGCTCAGGTTCGTGAGATCGGAAAACTGCTGCTGCATCCGGCTGTAGAGGGTATCTATGCTTCCTTCTTCTTTCAGCCCCTCGGGAGAAAGAGTCCACCCGGATAAAAACTGACCTTTTACTACTTTTTGGAACGCCTTTTGTGACACCAGCTGATGAAGTTCTTCATCGGGAAGGGTGGCAAGGGTGTTTTTTATATTTGTCAACAGTTCCCTGGCTGTCAGATCTCCTTTTTCCAGAGACGTAAGTATCTCTTTATTTTCTGTATATTTTCCCAGAAGATCAGACAGGGAGCTGCGTTCCTCCGCAGTGAGAAGATGGCCGGTCTGTTCCGGAATAAATCCGGTGGGTTTTGTCTCTGCACCCGCTGGGGAAGAGACCCGGTCGGTAATACCGTTCAGAAGCTGCTTCATCCGGGCAAAAGGTGAAGTGGCAGTTTGTCCGGCAGTCTGGTTATCTTCTGTTGCTTCTGGGAGAATTTCCTGATTCTCTTCTCCAGGAAGAAGCTCAGCACCTTCAGCAGCTTCGGTTCCCGGGGCTGCGGAAAGGTTTGCCTGGAGCTGTGTGGTGGTGAGGTTCTGTTCTTCTAAGGAAGGAAGGGACTGCAGCACCATATCCAGCACTTCCCCTGTGGCATACCGGGCGATGGATGGATTTTCTTTGGCAAGTCCGGTAAGAAGTTCGTTGACGGAGTCTGTCAGGGCATCCATCCGGGTCAGGAGCTGGTGTGTCTGTTTGTTGTACTGGTCAAACTGGGTTACGGTTGCCATGTCCATCGGCATGCCCAGCCGTTTCATTGTGATCACAGAATTTACATCCGCATCCGGGTATTTGGCACACAGCTGCAGGGATTCTGCAATATTTTCCCGGCTGATGGACTGCTGGTTCAGGAGAAGGCTTCTGACAATTTCCAGATTTCTTGGGCTTTTCGGGAGCCCTGCCTCTTCGAGTGCCTGTTCGATGGTGTCCTCCATCCCCAGAAGATATGCCTGGGATATCGCTTTCATGTAAATGGTGCCGCTGTCCAGCCCTGTGATCTGGAAAGCCGCTTTTTGGCCGATGGAGTACTGGGAGGCTTCGGGGAGCTTTCCTGTAAAAGAAGAACCGTCTTCCATGGAGATGGTGATCTCATTGCCATGAATATCGCTTACGACGCCTTTTAAGGTCTCTCCTTCTCTCACTGTGATGGTGCCTCCTCCAGAACGAAAGGTACGTTTGGCAGAGGCAGTATTCATACTGCCGGACTGATTTTGATTGTTGTGTACGCTGTTGCTTGAAATAGGCATGAAATCGACTCCTTTTACCGGTTTATTGGAAAATGCCCAGGGCATATTCTGCTGAAACTATTTTTTTCTATCTTTATTATCGTTAAAAGCAGCTGATTTTTCAAGAGAGGATGCACGGAAAATTGCATTATTTCCAAATTTTTTACGAATGTCGTCTACTGCTTTTTCTAATTGTCCCTGCTTCATATAATATTTGCTGTCGGTAAGGTTGATCTGACGGAGAGGCTCTCTGGTGAGTTTTGACGTAGATACACCGAGCAGCCGGATGGGGGAACCGTCCCACAATTCATCGAAAAGTCCGCAGACAGAGTTGTATAATTCACTGGTGGTGTTGGTGGCAGAAGCCAGGGTACACTGATGGCTGATGTGGCGGAACTGGTTGTCTTTGATCGAAACGGCGACTACCTGCGCCATGAATTCATCAGCCCGGAGACGGCTGCCCACGGATTCGCATAGTTTTAACAGGATGTTTTTGGCTTCCCCGGCATCGGTGACATCCCGCGGGAGCGTAGTGGAATTACCGCAGCCCTTGGCGTCTTCCTGTTCGCTCAGCACCGGAGAGATGTCGATCCCATTGGCATAGTCGTGGATGGTAGCGCCGTGCTTGCCCATGTGGGACTGTAAGATCGCCTTATCTGTCCGGGCAAGTTCGCCGATGGTTCGGATCCCCAGATTGTATAGCTTTTTGGCAGAAGCGCGCCCGACAAAAAATAGATCGCTCACCGGAAGATGCCACATTTTTTCCTTTATTTCATTGGGAAAGAGACTGTGAACCTTGTTCGGTTTTTCAAAATCTGCTGCCATCTTGGCAAGGAGTTTGTTGGTGGATACGCCGATATTTACCGTATAACCGAAACGATGGTAGATCTCTTGCCGGATCTGTTCCGCTGCCTCAACGGGAGAATATCCAGACAGCAGCGGGCAGCCACTCATATCAGCAAAAGCTTCATCTATACTGTATTGTTCTACTACAGGGGTGACTGTCCTGAGATAGGCGATGAGTTCATTGGAAAATATCCTATATAAATGGTGTCTGGGAGGTACGATGAGAATATCTGGACATTTTTTTCTGGCCTCTGTCAGAGTCTCCGCGGTCTTGATGCCGAATGCTTTGGCAGGCATGCTTTTGGCGAGAACGATGCCATGGCGGTTCTGTTCATCGCCCCCTACCACGGAAGGGATCGTTCGCAGATCCAGGGTCTCATTTAGTTCCGTGAGACGGTAAACCGCTTCCCAGCTCAAATAGGCGTTATTGACATCAATGTGAAAAACAATCATGGTATCATCTCCCCAGGATTTATGATGATAAAATAAATTCTAACGAACTTGATTTTATCACAAGAACAAATGTTTGTAAAGAAGGACTTGCATAAAATGAGGGAGGATGATAGAATAAGTGCATACATTAATGCTAGGAGGTTTTATTATGTACCAAATAAATGACAATTATCTGAAATTACCAGGCAGTTATCTTTTTTCCACTATTGCGAAAAAGGTGAATGCGTACACAGAGGCGAATCCGGATAAGAAAGTGATCCGTCTTGGAATCGGTGATGTAACCCTTCCCCTGGCGCCTGCGGTGATTGCAGCGATGCATAAGGCGGTGGATGAGATGGCGGATGCGGCTACCTTTAAGGGATATGCGCCGGATCTGGGATACGAATTTTTGAGAAGTGCTATCGTGCAGAAAGATTATAAAGCCAGAGGTGTGGATATTGCCATGGATGAGATCTTTGTCAGTGATGGTGCAAAGAGTGACTCCGGAAACATCGGAGATATCTTTTCACAGAATAACCGAATCGCGGTGTGTGATCCGGTATATCCGGTATATGTGGATACGAATGCCATGGCAGGGAGAACCGGTGAGTATCTGAAAGATAAGGAGTGCTGGTCCAATGTGATCTATATGCCATGTACAGCGGAGAATGATTTTGTACCGGAGATTCCGAAGGAGATCCCTGATATGATCTACATCTGTTGTCCGAATAATCCCACGGGAACGACACTGAACAAAGAGCAGCTGCAGAAGTGGGTTGACTTTGCTTTGACAAATGGTGCTGTTATTATATATGATGCAGCGTATGAAGCATATATTTCAGAGGAGGATGTTCCACATTCGATCTTTGAGTGCGATGGCGCGAAAAAATGTGCCATTGAGATGCGAAGCTTTTCTAAGAATGCAGGGTTTACAGGAACACGTCTTGGATTTACTGTGATTCCGAAGGAGCTTGTATGTGACGGCGTGTCTCTGAACAGTCTCTGGGCGAGAAGACATGGTACGAAGTTTAACGGTGCCCCCTATATCATACAGAGAGCTGGAGAGGCAGTGTACAGTGATGAGGGGCAGAAACAGACGAAAGACCAGATCGCCTATTATATGAACAATGCAAAGATTATCAGAGATGGGCTCACAAGTGCCGGCTATACGGTATTTGGTGGTGTGAATGCGCCGTATATATGGCTGAAGACGCCGGATCAGATGACTTCCTGGGAATTCTTTGATCATTTGCTGGAAAATCACAATATCGTGGGAACTCCGGGAAGCGGTTTTGGACCGAGCGGGGAAGGATATTTCCGGCTTACGGCTTTTGGATCTCTTGAAAACACCAAAGAGGCGATGGAGCGGCTGAAAAAATAATTTGTTCTTATTTTACGATGCCAGGAGTTGTGAAACAACGAAGCAATCCGTAACATCATTTCAATTGTAAATTTAGTAAAGCGATATATGCGCAGAATGACGTGCAGGAATAGGGGGAAATATGAGTAAATGGAAAAAGGTTCTAGTGGGGCTTGTTGCACTGGGGATGGTTTTGATGCCGGTCTCCGTTTCAAAGGCGGATGCGGTAGAGGGAGATGAAAAACCCTATATATCCCTGGGAGCAGACCTTACGAAAGAACAGAAAAATACGGTTCTTTCTCTTCTGGATGTGACAGAAGAGGAACTGGCAGATTATGAAGTGATTCAGGTGACCAACAAGGATGAACATGATTTTCTGGATGAATATCTCTCGGATTCGGTGATCGGGACAAAGGCGCTTTCTTCTGTCCGCATCGAAAAAACAGAAGAGGGAAAGGGCATCAGCGTTGTCACAAAAAATATTACCTATTGCACTAGTGGTATGTATACCAATGCCCTGATCACAGCGGGAATCAATGATGCCAAAGTAACGGTAGCAGGTCCTTTTAATCTGTCGGGAACGGCGGCCCTGGTAGGTGCCATGAAGGCATATTCTACGATGACCGGCGAGGATTTGAAAAAAGAAAATGCGGATGCCGCGACGAATGAGCTCGTGCTGACCGGAGAGCTGGGGCAGGCGTTGGGAGCGGAAAAAGCAGAAGAACTGGTAGCTTTGGTAAAACAAAGAGTGCTGGATGGTGATGTGGGAACGGTGGAAGAGGTTAAAGAGATCATTCAAGAATCCGCCGGAGAATTGGATGTGAAGCTGACAGCCGAGCAGGAACAGAGACTGGCGTCACTTCTTGAGAAGATTAAGGACCTGGATCTGGATGTGGATAAACTGAAACAGCAGGCAGAAGATGTGTATAACCGTCTCAAAGACCTGGACATAGATCTGGATCAGGCAAAAGGAATTTTTGAGAGGATCATCCAATTTTTTACAGATATTGCCGAAAGGATTGCCAGCTGGATTGCCGGATTGTTTGGGTGATAGCAGTTTGTCAGGTGTCGTGGGGCTTATCTTGGCGTTGCTGCCTGGCAAAGTATCAAATACCTGTATTTTCTGCAAATAAGTGTGGAAAGTACAGGTACTTTTTGTAAAAGAGGGGTAAACTTGTATTATATCCGGGCATTTTATTTCTTGCCACACAGGATATACATGTGATAAAATAAGTCCTGCCGGACTTATCCATAAGTTTTTGCAAAACTCAATATGTGTAGAAGGCGTGCACTTAAAATGTAATAAAATAAGTCCTGCCGGACTTAAATGTGCAAAAAGCATGCACAACTGCGAGTTTTTGCAAAACTCAATATGTGCAGAAGGCGTGCACATAAAATGTAATAAATTAAGAAGAATTTTAGATACAATAGGCTGGGTATCTGTATGATACCTTATTATATTATGCTGGAGGAATGATCAGTGAAGATAAGTGTAATTGTAGCTTATCACGATGAAAAGAACTATATCCGGGACTGTCTGGGAAGTTTGGCAGAACAGAGTTTTCATGATTTTGAAGTGATCATGGTATGTGACGGATGTGATAAACCAGATGTGAGTGATTGGAATGGGCTGCCGATACATTTTGCCCGCACAGGAGGCGCAGGCGGCGTGGCAGCGGCAAGGAATGTTGGACTTGATACGGCTGCCGGGGAATATATCTTTTTTATGGATGCCGATGATTATCTGGCTCCGGATACGTTGGAGCGGCTTGTGGAAAGGGAAGTGCCTGGTGGTGTGGCTTATGGCAGACTTCAGAGCACGTGGTACAGCCGAAAGGTATATTTTGACAATGGAGAGGAACTGGACCGTCAGAACGGTGTAGAGCATAAGGTGTATGATGGGGATATGGACAATGCCTATGAATACCTACCCATGCGGGCTAAGAGTCTTCAAGGGATAACGATACTTGGAATGTTGATCTCCCGGAAGGTGGTTCAGGAGCATTCGATTCGATTTAGTGAGGATCTGCATTATTTTTCAGATCTGCCCTTTTTGATGCAGGTGCTTTCTTATGCAGAAAAAACGTTGTCTTGTGAAGATGGCTTATATATCAAGAGAAAACATAATGATCCAGTGAACCTGCCTTCTCTGCTGCAGGCGAAGGATGATGAAAAAAAAGTGTTTGAGGGTATGGAGGCCTATCGCAGGGCAAAGAAATTCATTCCTGCCCAGGATGAGAATAAGAATCAGTATCTGGATTATAAATTTGTCAAGTGGCTTGTGACCAGGATCGCTTCTTTTGTGGTGGAGGCAAAGCCGGCGAAACAAAAAGAGACGGTGATTGTCCTTCAGGATACCCTGAAACTGCTGGGAAATGGTGTATACCCTATGCTGAGGCATCATCCCAAAAAGTTGATCCGCTATGGGATGGCTGGGGATGCGGCGGGACTTGCCAAGAAGACCAGGAATCATGCGAGAAAACAGACGCTGTTCAGGATCTGCACCAGCCGGGCCAAGATGAAGCGCTATCTGTATGAAAAGGTATTTTCTAAGATGAAGATGATGGAGGATACCGTGATCTTTGAGAGCTTTTTTGGGAAAAGCTATTCTGACAGCCCGAAGTATATTTTTGAGTACCTTAATGAAAAATATCCAGGAAAATATAACTATATGTGGGTGAATGCGGGGAAGAAGTTAAGACTTCCATACTCATCCGGCCAGATGAAGCGGTTTAGTTTTAAGTATTTCTATTATATGGCAAGGGCAAAGTATATTGTTTTTAATGGAAGACAGCCTCAGTATTTTATCAAGCGGAAGGGCAATGTGTTTTTGGAGACCTGGCATGGAACTCCATTGAAGAAACTGGTATTTGACATGGAAGATGTGACTACAGCTTCACCGCTGTATAAGGAGCAGTTCTATGTCCAGACCCGTTCCTGGGACTATCTGGTGGCGCCCAATCAGTTTTCGGAGGATATTTTCCGCCGTGCCTTTATGTACGATGGGAAAATGCTGGAGACGGGTTATCCGAGAAATGATATTTTGTACCGGGAAGACAAAAAACAACTGATGAGACAGATTAAGTCGGAGCTTGGTATACCAGAGGATAAGAAAGTGATCCTCTATGCCCCGACCTGGCGGGACGATGAATTTTATGGCCATGCCCAGTATAAATTTACTCTGAAACTGGATCTGGAGCAGATGAAGAGGGAATTAGGAAAAGAGTATGTGGTGATCCTTAGAACCCATTATTTTATCGCCGATTTTCTTGATCTGAGTCAGTATGAGGGATTTGCATGGAATCTGAGCAAATACGATGATATCGCCAGACTCTATCTGATATCGGATATTTTGATCACAGATTATTCCTCGGTCTTTTTTGACTATGCGAATCTGAGAAGGCCTATGCTGTTTTTTACCTACGATCTGGAAAAATACCGCAGTGTACTCCGGGGATTTTATATGGATGTGGAGGAAGAGCTTCCGGGGCCAATGCTTTTTGAGACGGAGGAAATCATAGAGTCCATTCGCCGGATCGATGAGGTAAAAGAGGAATATCAGGAAAAATATGATCGTTTTTGCAAAAAATACTGTTCCTGGGAAGACGGACATGCTACAGAAAAGGTGGTACATGCCGTATTTGGTCTGACTGGGCAGGAGAAGTAAAATATTGCAGAGGAAGGTTTGGAGGATAAAATGTCAAAGGTAAGTGTTATCGTCCCTTATCTGAAGGGGCCATCCTATTTGGAGGAATGTATTCAAAGTATCGAGAATCAGGAGCTGTCGGATTTTGAGATTATTCTGGTAGATGACAAGGATGGGCATGAGGTTCCAGAGCAGGTGCTGGCAATGAAAAATGTAAAGCATATTGTGATGGAAGATGAGATTGATGCGGAAGAGTATTTTGACAGGAAACATCAGTTTTTTGAGAATAGAAAAAGAATCTCCCTGGGCATGACAGAGGAAGAATTTGAGACCTATAAGGAAGAACAGGATAAATCCCAGGCAGCCAGTGAAGATGACAACGATATGGATGATTCCGGTAGTGAAGCGTTGAGTGGGGATACTCCTTTTGAGGGGGAACTAGAGATCCCACTGCGTCCCTTTGGCGTTGCGGCCGCAAGAAATATTGGATTGAAGTATGCAGAGGGCGAGTATATTTACTTTCTGGATGCTGACGATTATCTGTGGGAAGACGCACTGGCGAAATTGGTAAAGCTGGCAGAGGAAAAAAAGGCAAAGGTGGTCACTGGCAATCGTTGGAGTTCCTGGTTCCGCCCTGTAAGCTTTGACTTTGAGAAAGCGAAACCGGATTCCGAGATCGAGGGAATCTGCCTACTGGAGGGAGAAGGCCTGGAGCAGATCCTGAAGAAACGTTTTACGATACAGCACTTGTTGATCCGAAGGGATTATTTTGACAGTCTGGGACTGACCTTTGACGAATACAATACGTTTTACTCGGATATGCCTGTAGTGGCGAAGGTTCTTGCGGGAGCAGCCGGGGAGATGTGGGTGGATGGCAGTAGTATCTATGTGTGGAGACATCGGAATGATCCAATTCATCTGCCTGCACTGAGCCAGAAGAAGAGAAAACGCAGAACTCGTGAGTACATAGAGAGTCACGAGCAGGCGTATGAGATTCTTGCCCAGGCAGATGAACATCTTCGTTATGCTTTGTACCGCTGTCTCTGTATGTATACCATCGGTAAATTCCCTGGCAGCCTGAAGGGGAAGAAGAGTGTCAGGTATACACAGAATCTTCAGAAGATTCCAAAGGAAGATTTAAAGCGTATCAAGAAGGATCTGAAGTTTTTCAGACGCCGGGAACTGGAGTTTATCGTGAGAGGTAAATACCGGCTGGCAAAACCTTTGGGACGTCTCGCTTATATCTTTAAAAAGAAAAGGGGGCTGATTGGTAAGCCCATTCAATACTGGAGATTTTTGGATAAACATTTTTTCAAGAAAATGCCGACAAAAGAAAACTGGGTATTTGTGGAGAGCTTTTTTGGAAAGAGCTATTCGGATAGTCCAAAGTATCTGTATGAATATTTATATGATACCTATGGCGATAAATATCGTTATATCTGGTGCCTGAATAAGAGGGCCCCGGAGATGAAGGGACATCCTTCTATCTGTAAGAGACATTCCCTGCGGTATGTTTACTATACCTCCCGCGCCAAATATTTTATCTGTAATACGAGACAGCCGGCATGGTTTAAAAAACGGCAGGGTGTCGTATTTCTGGAGACCTGGCACGGGACACCGCTGAAAAAGCTTGCCTTTGACCTGGATGATATCCATGCAGTGAGCCAGGATCATAAGAAATTGTTTTACCGTCAGAGCAAGGCATGGAATTATCTGATCTCAGCGAACCGTTTTTCCACGGATGTATTTGAGCGCGCCTTCTGCTATCCGAGGGAGCAGATCATCGAGGTGGGCTACCCACGAAACGATATTCTCTATTCGGAACGCGCCGGAGAGATCGCCAGGGAAGTAAAACGGGAGTTTGGCATTCCGGAGGACAAACGGGTGATCCTGTATGCGCCCACATGGCGTGACAATCAATTTTACGGCAAGGCAAAATATAAATTTACCCTGGCTATGGATCTGGAACGGATGCGCCGGGAATTTGGCAAAGACAGCGTGCTGCTTCTGCGGACCCATTATTATATCGCTGATATCCTTGATCTCACAGGGCTGGAGGATTTTGTATATAATGGGAGTACCTACAATGATGTATCCAGGTTGTATCTGGCTTCGGATATTTGTATTACAGACTATTCCTCTGTCTTTTTTGACTTTGCTAACCTGAGACGGCCAATGCTGTTTTTTGCTTATGACTATGAGGATTACAAAGGAGAGATCCGGGGAATGTACTTTGATATGAACAAAGAACTTCCAGGACCAATCCTTCAGACAAATGATGAACTTGTGGAGGCACTTCATAATATCGATAAAGTTACGGAACAGTACAAGGAGCGCTATGAGCAGTTTTATGAGAGATTCTGCAGTGTGGATGACGGTTTTGCTTCTCAGCGTGCCATTGATATTGTGTTCGGGAAGGAGCAGACATGAGAAATTTGATTCGGTTTCTCTTAAAAAAAATAGTGATTGTCATATACCGTGTCATGTGTGTTGTGCTCCCGGTAAACAAAAAAAGGATCGTATTTGATTCCAGTCTGGGAAAGAGTTATTCAGGGAATCCAAGGCATATCTTTGAATATATGGTGGAAAATGGTTATCAGGAGAAATGGGAATGTACCTGGTTTTACGAAAGCATTCCCTATCCGATCCCCGGGGACGGCTACCAGTTCCGCTATGGAAGGCTGCGCTATCTCTACTATATGGCGACAGCGAAGGTATGGGTGTTTGACTGCCGCCAACCGGAATGGCTTATAAAGCGAAAGAACTGTTTTTATATCCAGACCTGGCACGGAACACCGTTAAAGAAGCTGGTTCTTGACATGGATAATGTATTCATGATGAATGAGACAGACATTGGTTCTTATCAAGACGGATTTGTGAAAAATGTTCAGATCTGGGATTATCTCATTTCTCAGAATCCATTTTCCACGGTGACCTTCCGACGCGCCTTTGCCTTTGATAAAGAGATGTTAGAAATCGGGTATCCGAGAAATGACCTGCTGCTTTCCAAAAACAATGAAGAGGATATCTGGCTGTTGAAAAGACGCCTGGGACTGCCGTTGGATAAAAAGATCCTTCTCTATGCCCCCACCTTCCGTGACGATGAATTTGAGGAGAATTCCAGCTATAAGTTCAGCCCCAAGCTCTCTTTTGATCTCCTTATGGAGAGGCTCCATGAGGACTATATATTGATCGTCAAATATCATTATCTGATCATGGATTATATTGACTGGTTTCCCTATAAAGGATTTATTTATCATTTTGACCAGAGCCATGACATAGCTGAGCTGTTTCTTGTGTCAGATATGTTGATCACGGATTATTCCTCTGTCATGTTTGATTATAGTATCCTGAAGCGGCCAATGTTTTTCTATGCCTACGATCTGGAGAAATACAGAAATGATCTGAGAGGATTTTATTTTGACTATGAGGGCGAGATGCCAGGACCGATTTCATCGGATACGGAACAGCTTATAGGTAATATCCTGGATTACGATCCGAAGGAATACGAAGAACGCTTCGAGAAATTTCGTGAGAAATATAACATCTGGGACGATGGAAGAGCATCGGAAAAGGTGGTGAAGCTCATTGAGGAGCTGATTGGGTAAGAAAGGTATATAATTATATTATAATATATAACGGGGAAAAGATGGTTGTGTGCAGCCATCTTTTTTTAATATGTTCATGGGTGGCGCTAAATTGGAATGCTTCCTCTCCAGATTTGTCGAATCTTGTCGATATGAGTCGAACAATTGTTCTTGAAAGTCTATGGCAGACCATGTACAATTAAAGGAAAAGTAGTATTTGCGATACCATTGGGCGGTGTACTCACAATCCATTGGAGAGAAACGATAATAAACATGAAAAATAAAGGAGAAAAATCATGAGCATAAATGATAAATTAAATAAAATGACAGCATTGTTGTTGGTGCTTAGTATGTTATTTGGATGTTTTGCTGGCAGAATGGAATATGTCAGTGCAGCCGAAAATACCGAATACATTGAGGGCGAGACGGGAAATATAGCACTTGAAATTGAAGTGACCAGTCAGTGGGAAAGCCATTATAATGCAGATGTCACCGTGTATAATTTAATGGATGAGAAGATGGATAACTGGATGGTTGCCCTCGATTTTGAGGATGACATTGAAAATATCTGGAATGCTGAGGTGATTTATCATGAGTCCGGTCATTATATAATAAAAAATGCAGATTGGAATCAGGATATCGAGGCAAAAAGATCCGTTAAGTTTGGTATGACTGTATGCTGTGGTGATGCGAAGTCAGAGATCACAGAGTGCTATGATGCGACCGATTTATCTGAATATGAGGAGAGTTGTGAGGTCTCTTATACACAGTTCAGTCGATGGGGAGATATGGTCAATGGACAGATTACTATCCGGAATAACTCGGATGAGGAAATCGAGGACTGGCGGTTTGAATTTACCGGAGATATTGAAATTCAAGAAATTTGGAACGCAAAGATCATTGAGCAGGAAGAGGAATATCATTATCTGGAAAACCAATCCTATAACCAGAACATCGCACCAGGTGGCGAGGTCAGCTTTGGATTTATTGCAAGATGTAAGGATGATTTGGAATTATCGGAATATTCTGTTTATGGAATAAGAATGTGGGATCAGGCACTGGAAGAAGATGATGACGAGGAAGAGGAGGAAGCATATTTTGGTGAGACGATCTGGGTCCGGAGGACTTTGAGTGCGATGCGGATTACGAAGCGTATCTGAAAAGCAGAAATGAGTACGCCCCCTACGAATATCGGGAAGATAGGCCGATGTTGCTGAACTTGGAGAAAGGAGATACTTCCTTTTTGGAGAGCCAGGCGGAATGTGACTTGAATCTGGATGAGAACAAATGTAAGGATTATTGGGAAAAGAAAATTAGTGAAGAGGTAAGTGAAAATACGGACCAAAATGCAGGTACTGAAAAAAACTATATCCACAGAAGGGAAAGGCAATTCAAAATTTTTGTATGACAGATAACTACGTGTATGCTACACAACATCACGGTAAACATACATTTTTGTTACGCTTTAAGAGGTCTGGAAAGGATAAGATTACCGGTAAGCTTGAGGATGCAATGCTGCTGAAGGGCTTTGGACATGGACAGACCCTGCAGCGTTTCAAACATGGGGGAAAGACATATTTCCTGATGACGTGTAAACCATATGGATTAACAGATGAAGATAAGAAAAATAATGTAATAAATCATAACTTTGGAACGGAAATAGCGTGTATCGAGTATGAAGCGGGAGAGATCATTAACTACGGAACGGATTCGGATAAGTACGGCCTGATCAAAAACCTGGCATATGCCACAAAGACAGGAAAAAACTATGGAGAGATCCGTCAGGTAGAAGCCGGGTTATATTCCAATAAAAAACTTGTTATCTGGAAGAAAAAGAATGATAGGACTATTCAAATAGCTATGTATGATTTCTCCGATTTTGTCGAGGCATTGGTGAAAAAGGGGACGGTTGCATTCTCTAGCAGCAAAGAAGACCAGGGGTGTATAGAAACACAAATACCATATGAAGATGGTGGCGAATCTGGCTCCGTGGAGATAATCAGTCCGCTTTTTTATAAGGCGTTAAAGGATGATGATTATTTTTATCCCAAAGCGTCAGGTGCAAAACGATCTATGCAGGGAATTGATCTATACGGAAGTTCAAACATTTATATGAGCTCTGGCAGACAGACTGGGTCAAAATTACAACTGTCCAGAATCCAGTTGAAAGGGAAAAAAATAGTGAAAAAACAGCTCTTTGATCTGGAAGACTTCTCTTGGATTGTATCAGGTTCTAAGAAGACAAAGATGGAACTGGAGGGGATACAAATTGATGCGAAGAAGGTATATGTCTGTGTAGCACCTGCGGATCAGGATGGAACTGGGAGCAAATTCCCGCAGTCAATTATGTCGCTGGATAGAAAGTAGAGGCGAGATTATATGCATATGAAACATATTATCTTAACAGCTCTGTTCTCCTTGTGCCTAACCTTATTTCTCGCGTCGCCTGTCAGGGCGGCGGAGGTGGTAGAGACAGGAACCTGTGGAGAAACAGCTCAGTGGTTTTTGTATGACGATGGGACAATGGTTATACGGGGGACAGGGGAGATCGGCACCTCAGAGCGATTGGAGCGGGCAAGTAAAGAGGATGTAAAAAAAGTTGTCCTGGAGGGGGGGATAACCTCGATTGCCGCGGGAGCATTTTATGGGTGCAGTGCAAGTGAAGTTATCCTGCCATATAGTCTTACAAATATAGGAAGCGCGGCATTTGGTGAATCAAAGATTACAGAATTGTCTATGCCGGATTCGATCGTCTCGGTCGGTGGGAGTGCGTTCGCAAATTGCGATGATTTGGAAAAAGTTCGTCTTTCTCAAAACCTGAAAATAATGAGTGGGGCTATGTTCAAAGGCTCTGATTCCATACGGGAACTGATAATCCCTGACAGTGTGGAGGAAATCTGGGGGAGTGCTCTGGAAATAAGGTTTTTGAAGAAACTTGTCATCGGAAGAGGGGTGAGGAGTATAGGTAAGAGCAATATTGATGCAGTGAAATTGCGCGAGGTTCAAAATCATTCCACACTTGATTTTCGTTTAAAGGAATTTGGGATCGAGACAGACTTGATCACATGGAAAGTAGACGGTGTGAGGACAGATGTCGTAGGAGCAGGGAAAACGGCGTTTGGAAAGGGTAAGAAGTATAAGATAGTGTACAAATACATGAATGGCGTCACTTGTCAGGGCAAGCGCCCTAAAACATATGAATATGGGATTCCTGCGACCATGCCCACGGCCAAAAAGAAAGGGTATGTATTTTTCGGATGGAATTGGAACGAGAAACGATTTGCGAAATCCACGGCATGGGTTGTAAGCAGTAACCATGCGCCACATGGCGGCGACGATAAGGGAGCGATCGTTGTCATGCCAAGATTTTTAAAGGTGTCAATCAAAAAGAAAAGCAAGGATCGTATTACAATCACGGCAGATGCCAGCGGGGCACGCTGTATATTGGATGGAATTGGTGTGCGCTACTCCACAGATCCGGCCATGAAAAACTGCAAAATAAAACGGTACTATGACGGGTACAAAAAGAAGTTTACCATAAAAGCAAAAAAAGGAAAGAAATACTATATCCAGTTTGCGTTATATGATGACTTCTATGTCAATGATGAGAATGATAACAACGACTGGTGTTGGAGTAAATCGAAAGTGTATAAGATGGGATGATACACGGTGTACCAGTATGAAGCTGATTCCCCGGAGAAAAGGGCAGTAAAGTTCTCCGTTTGCGGAGCAAAAGGAAGAATGCGGGAAATGCCTGATGGGATATAAAGAATACTTTGAGATCATGGGGAAAGACCGCAACAGTTATTCCAAAACGGATCTGGGAGCAATTTTTATGCGGATGAAGGAAGACCACATGCTGAACGGTCAGTTAAAACCAGCCTACAACGTTCAGATCGCAGTGGAGAACTATTTCATCGTTCACGGATTTGTGAGTAATGACCGTACCGATTACAATACCCTGATCCCGGTTTTAGAAGTAACCGCAGACAGCGGATACTGCAGCGAGAAAAACCTTCTGTATCTGAAACAGAACGGGATTGCAAGTTATATCAAACTCCAGGATCACGAAAAACGGAAGACCCGTGCCTGGAAGAAAGATATCAGCAGGTATTACAACATGACAACCCGTATTTTTGAAGATGAACATTATTATATCTGTCATGACGGAAGGGAACTTCGCCATATCCGGACAGAAAGCAGGGAGCCGGACGGATATACCCAGACATGGGAAGTCTACGGATGTGCAGACTGCAGCGGCTGTGAACATAAATCCTGTTGCTCTGAAAGAAGCATCCAATGCCATCATCCAAAGTGAGAAGGGAAACCTGAAACGTCAGATTCGTTCTATCCAGACCGGATCCTCAAACATGGAAAAGGGGGATTTTGCGCCCCCAAATAGGTTGTCTAAAGAAAAAACAAGCATATCCATCAGAAGTCCCCATACTGAAAAGCATAAATTTTGCCTGAAAGTTATTTCTTGTCAGCATAAGGGCACTCGCAAGGCGTGTGACCGTTGCTTCTTCACTAATAGGAGATTTTTGGTGGGAAAATCGGAACTGTTTTTTATGAATTGTTTTAGGATCATGCTTAACAATTTTGAACATCACTCTTTTCATTTGTAGAATTTAAAAGCAGTTCAATAGTTGCATCAGGTTCATCAGGGCTGCTCAAACCAACAGTAATTTGTTTCGCAAATTGTCGATTTTCGGGTTTGATCATTGATATTGCTTTTTTTCGTGCTGCGTTTATAGTTTTTAGAAAATCTGGTGTCAACTCATATGTTTTTCCAAGTACAACAAAGTGTCTGCCACTGCTAGGGAGCTTGAAAGAAAAAATTTTATCAATGTTTGCAAATTCTTCTATTTCAGTTTCTAATGTACAAGCAACACAGAACCAAAGTTCTATAATAGAATTATTATCAGGAAATTCGAGTACATAAACATCGGATTGGAGTCCATTTAACTTTTCTTCATTATATATATCAGGCAACTCTGTATTACTAAAAATTATACTATGTGCAATTTCATACTTCTCATCTGTTTGAAAAGGATTTCCAGTTGTGGCATCTATTAGTGTTTGGCTTTGAAGTATCATATTATTTCGTAAAAAATAACGTTCTTGATTTTTTATATTATAATTTTTGGCAAATTCCGAAGTTAATGCAGCATGCACTTCTCCGGATTTGTGTATTGATATCTTATAATCCTGCCCGTTTACTCTGGAAAATAAATAGATTTCATCATTTTTTTGAATAAGTAGTTCCCAAATATTTGATTGCATATTTGATTGTTTGTCAACCGCTACAAAATAAATTTTGTTATTTTTTGACATTTTCCTCTCCTTTTTTGATCTTCATCAATTTGCTATAGGGTTATATGCAGTAAATTATTTTTCCTTTTTTATTTGCTCTGCTTCCTCAATCAGCAAATCAAGCTCATTCGCTTCTATCTTCTTTCGATTTTCATCATCAAGCTCATATTGCTCATAGGCATGTGCTTTTGCTTGGTTTGCAGAAATGAGACCAGCACCAGACAGCACTTCACGTCCTGTCATATTCAGAAAATTATTAAGGTAAGTTTCCCAGTCTTTCATATACATAGGAATGTGTCTGCGGGCCTGATCTTCTGCAAAATCCAGATACATAGTGACTACTCTGTTTAACTCCTGCATTTCATCTTCATTTAGATAATTTTTTGCAATATCCACATCTTTCTTTCGGACTTTTACCCCCTCAAAAGCAGTTAATCCCATGTTGTCTTTTGTTGCATCTGCTCTTTGCATGATTACTTCTGCAGCGGTATGCCCATGTACTCCGTAATGAATTTTGTTTTGTACTGTCTTAAAAAATAATTTTGCCTCATTATCATTACTGGAGTAATCAATGGATGTTCTGTATATATCGCATATCTTCTGATAAAATCGTTTCTCGGAAGACCTAATATCCCGAATACGTTCCAGCAATTCGTTAAAATAATCTTCTCCAAACTGCTTTGGATTTTTGAGGCGTTCATCATCCATAGCAAATCCCTTTCGGGAATATTCCTCTAAGACATGGGAAGCCCAATTCCTAAAATGCATTCCTACATTGGAACGGACACGGTAGCCAATGGCAAGAATCATTTTGAAATTATAATGTTTTTTCTTTCGTCTGATTTGCCTGTTTCCCTCTGTTTGAACTTGTAAGAATTCCTTACAAGTTGAAATTTCATCTAATTCCCCATCTGCGTAAATATTCCGGATATGCGTGGTTATATTTTGGGGAGTTGTATTGTATAGTTTGGCAAGGGCAGACTGGCTCATCCAAATATCGTCATTCTGAAAAAACACGTCAATTCTGGTATCGCCTTTTTCTGTCTGATAAATAAGGATATCTCCTAACTCGATCGTTTTGTCATTCTCCATCCGGTAAATCCTCCGTTCTCCTTTTTCCTCTGCTCTTATACACATTATACTGGTTCTTGCACTGCCCGCTGCAAAATACCGTGTTCGGTCTGGAGGCAAGGGACACTTTGCCACAATGCTTACAGACTTTCAGAGAAGAATTCTATGTGGTAAGTTGGTGCAATCCCGCCAAACGCAGCCATGCCCTGACGGTATAAATCTTTCTGCATATCATCAGGTTTATCCATATTCTGATAGTACAGGAAGGCAGACAGAAAGGTAAATGCCCAGTCTGTAAAGTTCTTTACCAGCCATTCATACGGTTCGGCATACTCTCTCTGAAAACTCATGGTAACTGCCTGCGGACGGTCGCTCATGGTTTGCTGTTTTCTTTTTAGTAGGCTTTAGAATATTTTGTTTTCTGCCTGTCAGAAAAATCAGAGACATATTTCTACCAGTGCGTCCCAAAGACCATTTTCAAAATCGGCATCTGGGTTTTCTGAAAATGGTTCTGTTTCCTTTTGCATTATGGAATCACTGCCTTTTGTCCGTAAATAAAAATATTTTCAAATCTTTTTTCAAAACAGTTCCGATTTAGTGTGTTCATTTCTCTTATTAGTGACAGGGAGTAATTGTTTTGATTATAAACCAATTACAAAAAATCAGAAAGGAGAAATGGGATATGGCATATTTGAAATCGAAAATGGGTATTTATTGCTTTTGCTACAGACTGCCACCATATAGATATTATACAAAACAAATGTTCTGATGGCAACAAAAAGTTAATGCGGATACAGATTTTTGTATGGCGAATTTGTGCAAAATCCATGCACAAGATGGAAGGTTTTATGGGGGATAGCAGAAAAGTAACAGAGAATAACGGTTTTACAAAACGAATCGGCACAACCACCTATGTGGTTAATGTGCATTTTGCAGAAATGGATTCTGCTACAGTGGAGGACAGGTTATCGCACCTTATCAGTAATGATATTCGTGAAAACAGTCTGCCTGTAGTGGCAGAAGAATGATGTTGAGTTGTGATATTTTTATTTTCGGTGAGTGCCGGAGAAAGGGAGGTAAGAGCGAAAATAAATTTTCGCTACACAAACTCTGCTTTGTGTTGTAAGTATTGTGTCTGCGATGCAACAGACGCCATACGGCTTACTGTACACAAACATTGCATTATGCGTAATAAAGTCATCAGCATGAATGCTGATGCAGAAAAGAGGATATTTATGGCAAAACAAAGAAGGACATTAGAGAAGAAAGCGGAGGAACGGAAAATCCGCACCCATCGGTTAATCCAGATTGGCGGTGAGGTGGAATCTGTGTTAGGCAGACCAGTTGTGGAGGAAGATGTTCCCCAAAATCGGACGCAACTGCCCATTGGAAAGAATGTTCCTGTGGGGGAAGTCCGAAAATGCCGTTACAATGTTTTTGTACAACTGTCCTAGAAATATCTTTTAGAAGGAGAGCCACAGGTATTGCTCTGATCATGCATTGGATTTATTAAATGAGTACTCATATAAGCAGGTGGAACGGATGACGGGAATAAGCAAATGTATGTTGATAAATTTAATAAAGTGACATATAATAATATTACAAACATATGCAAAATAACTACAAAAGGTATGGTGAAGGAGGAATCATTATGGCAGAACAGGTATTGATTCAATTTCGTGCAGATAAAGCATTAAAACAGGAGGTGGCAGAGATTTACGAGACTCTTGGTATGGATTTACCAACAGCTTTCCGTATGTTTATGACTAGAAGTAAGATGGTTAAAGGGCTTCCGTTTGAGGCAACATTACCAGATACAACAATTACAAGAGCAGAGGCTAAGAATGCATTCTATGAGTTGAGAGAGCAGGCTGCTGATGTGCCAGAGATGTCTCTTGATGAAATCAATGCTGAAATCTCAGCTGTTAGAGTGGAAAGAAAAAGGTAAGTGCTTATGGTATTATGCAGTTATAGATACAAATGTTTTCATTTCTGCTTTGCTTTCAAAACGAGCAGATTCAGCGACAGTACGAGTATTAGATGCAATGTTTGATGGGAAAATTATACCATTGTATCATGAAGTTATATTGGCAGAGTATGATGAAGTACTTAATAGAAATAAATTTCATTTTAAGGAAGAGACAATCCAGCTGGTTATAAATGCAGTAAAACAATATGGTATGGAAGTATTTCCGCAACCTACGGGGGAAATCTTGGTTGATATGGATGATTTGATATTTTATGAGGTTGCAATGGAGAAGAGAGACGATGATGCTTATTTAGTAACGGGTAATCAAAAACATTATCCGATAAAAGATTTTATTGTAACACCTGCTGAAATGATGGAAATTATTAATGGGTAGTTTTAGCAGAAGCCTCATTGGTCTGAGTGAAATCTGTCTAAAGAAAAAACAAGCATATCCACCAGAAGTTCCCATGCTGAAAAGCATGAATTTCTGTGGGATATGCTTGTTTTAGTGTAGGCGCTTTAAAAATCGGTATGAACCGACAGCCCCTTTAGAGGGCTGCGCTTTTCAGCCAGCCCTTTTTTCCAGGTAGTAAAGTTTCCAGCTTGCGGAGCAAAAGAATGGCCGAAGGCAATTCTTTAGAGGGCTGCGCTTTTCAGCCAGCCCTTTTTTCCAGTTCCACCAGCGGTACCGGCATCAGTGCCAGTATCCCCACTAAGATCCACTGTGAAACCGTCAGGGATGTGGTGTGGAAGATCATCTGCAGTGTGGGAACGGATATGGCGGCGCACTGCAGGGCGATGCAGAAGATCACGCTGAACAGAAGCTTTTTATTGGTGAAAAATCCGATCTGAAAGATGGAATGGGTGCTGCTTCTCATGTTCAGGGAATGGATCAGCTGCGACAGGGAGAGCACAGCGAAGCACATCGTACTTCCTGCGGTATCTCCGCCCAGCATATAGGCGAACAGGGCCAGGGAGCCGATGAACATGCCCTCGACGATGATGGTAAACATGCCACCGCCTCCGAAGAGTCCCTTCGCCGCAGAGACCGGAGGATGGTTCATAATATCGTTTTCCGGCGGTTCCAGTCCAAGGCAGATAGCGGGAAAGGAATCTGTTACAAGGTTGATAAACAGGAGCTGTACCGGGAGCAGTGGTGCGGCCCTTCCCAGCAGGATTGCCACAAAGATTGTCATGATCTCTCCAATGTTGCAGGAAAGGAGAAAATGAACGGCCTTTTTTATGTTCTGGAAAATCCCTCTGCCCTCTTCCACCGCATCGACAATGGTGGCAAAATTATCGTCCATCAGGATCATATCGGCAGCATTTTTTGCTACGTCGGTTCCGGATCTGCCCATGGCACAGCCGATATCCGCTTTTTGGAGCGCCGGGGCGTCATTGACACCATCCCCGGTCATGGCTACTACCTCTCCATTGTTCTGAAACGCTTTCACAAGACGAACTTTGTGAGCTGGAGAAACTCTGGCAAAGACAGGGTATTGATAGATGACACGGGACAGCTCGGCATCGCTGATCTGGTCTAACTGTGCGCCGCTCATGACTTGATCGTGATGACGGCAGATCCCCAGCTTATGGGCGATGGCGGAAGCGGTGACCTGATGGTCGCCGGTGATCATCACCGGGCGGATCCCGGCGTGGCGGCATTTTGTGACAGCAAATTCCGCCTCCTTTCTGGGAGGATCCATAAAGCCAGCCAGGCCCACAAATACCATATTCTCCTCGTAGACGGATTTGTCATGTTTCAGGTGGGAGCCGATATCCTCCCGGTAGGCAAGGGCAAGCACCCGAAGGGCATCCTTGGCAAATTCCTGGAAAATTTGTTCGATATTCCGACGAATGCTGTGGGTGATTGTTTTCTTTTCTCCGTCGATCAGGATATGGCTGCAGTGTTTGAGGATGATCTCCGGCGCACCCTTTGTGATACTCATCAGCCCTTTTGAGGTTTCGTGAAATGTTGTCATTCGTTTTCGCTTGGAATCAAAGGGAAGTTCGTCTTTCAGATGTCTTTTTTTCTGCTCTGTCTCCATATTTATGGACAGGGTATCGGCGTACTCCCACAACGCCTTCTCCATGGGATCGATACCGTGGCTGCACAGGCAGAAATATGTAAATAAACGCTGGGCGGTGTCCATCGTATAGGTTTTTACAACGGTCATTTTGTTTTCCGTGAGAGTTCCGGTTTTATCTGAGCAGATTACGGTGGCGCTGCCAAGGGTTTCCACAGCGGGAAGCCTGCGGATGATAGCACGTTTTTTTGCCATCCGCTCCACCCCCAGGGAGAGCATGATTGTGACCAGGGCGGGAAGGCTCTCTGGGATCGCTGCCACTCCCAGACTGACAGAGGTCATAAACATGGAAAAGACGGGCTGTTTTTTATATATGCCAAGGACAAACAGGACAAGACAGATGATCAGGGCCAGTGTCCCCAGGAGTTTTCCCGTATGGTTCAGTTTTTTCTGGAGCGGAGTATCCGGCGGCGTCTCAGAAGAAATCATTCCGGCGATGTGGCCCAGCTCGGTATTCATACCGGTGGCGGTCACGATGGCAAGACCGTGTCCGGAGATAACCAGTGTTCCAGAAAAAGCCATATTGACCTGTTCTGCCACCGGAAGATTTTCCTGGTGGAGGGGAGAGGTGGATTTTTCTATGGGATTTGTCTCTCCGGTCAAGGTGGATTCCTCGATGGAGAGTCCCATGACAGATACGATTCTCGCATCGGCGGGAACGAGATTTCCTGCTTCCAGCACGATGAGATCCCCAGGAACCAGGAGAGAGGAATCGATCTGCTTTAATTCTCCGTCCCGGTATACCAGTGCCAGAGGCGCAGAAAGGTTTTTCAGCGCTTCCAGAGAACGCCTGGCCTTTGCTTCCTGAACAACGCCCAGAATCGCATTAATGATCACGATGGCAAGTATGATAGAGGGCTCGATCAGGTCCATCCGATGCTCCAGACAGGAGACAGCAAAGGAGATCCCGGCGGCGATCAGGAGTGTTATGATCATAAAATCCTTGAACTGGTCAATAAAATTTTTCAGCATGCTATCCGGTTTTTTATGAGCCAGCTGGTTTTTCCCGTGTTTTTGAAGAAGTGCCTCCGCCTTTTTCTGTTGTAACCCGTTTTCCATATCTGTGTGAAAATGTTTTTCGATCTCTTTTGTAGGTGTGTTGTACCAGTCGCTTCTATTTTTCATCCCTGTTGTCCCGAATCTGTTTTACATCATTTTTATGTCTTTAAATCGGGAATTATAACTTTTCCCCAGGATAATCATAAGATAAAATAAATAAGTCGGATTTTAGGAGAATTTGGAGAACGTGATCAAGATAATATTGCTTGGTTTATCCGCCAGCATTGATTCCTGGGCGGTAGGGGCTGCTTACCGGGCAGGAGACATCCGTATTCCCTGGTACACGAAAGCGATCGTGGCGCTGGTCTCAGCTATCACATCCATGGCAGCAGTTTTCCTGGGAAATGGCATGGGACATTTTATCGATACGGCCTACATCCAGATGGCAGGAGGCTTTGTGCTGTTTGTGATCGGTGTGCGGTCGGTCTGGGGTGTCTATCATCACCGGGAAGAAAAGAATTATGACGCGGATTCCTCTAAGACCATTGATCCATGGGAAGGAGTTCTACTGGGAGGCGTCTTAGCCTCGGATTCATTCTGCGGCGGTCTCAGTTTGTGTGCCATGGGGGCAGAAGCGTATATATTTCCCTTCGTTGTAGGGATCCTTACCTATGGATTTTTGCTGCTGGCAGATAAAAGGGTAAAATGTATCGGAGTCTCTCACTATTTTGCGGGGATTGCCCTGGCTGTCATCGGAGCCATGCAGCTGGCGGGAGCGCTGCAGTAGTGCGTAAGGAAGAATGCACTGGAATTTCCTATTTACAAAATCGCTGTATTTATATACAATTATAATAGAATCTGGATGTAAATCCGGGGACTTTCAGAGAAAGGCGGATATATGTATGGACGGGGCAGCACAGTTTTTTATGGGTGCAGGTGGTGCACTGGCAGGTTATATCATCATAGGAATCGCTGCCGCTATCGGCAAAATTGTGGGGGGATTATTGTTACACTTTAAGTTTGATCACTTTATATTTTTTATGATAAAGATTCGTAAGAAAAACAAAGGATTTTCTATCGGGCTGTGTGATCCACAGCCCTACATAAGCTGCCGTATGACAGATCCGAATGATACACGGATGAGAAATCTGATCTACGGGGCATTTTCTATGGCGGTGGCGCTGTTTTTTACAGAGACAGCCTGCTTTCAGATCTGGGGGACAAAACTTATGCCGAAAAATGTCTTTACGGTGTCGATAGCCATGGTTATGGTGGGGTATACCTTTGTGCTGATGGTGCTTCTGGCATTTAATCAGAAACAGAAGGCAGGCAGCGGGGCAGCCGGGATTATGAGGCGTGAGTATGAGCGGTGCTATGCGGCGATCCGGGAGGGCAGGGCGCCAGCGGAGTTAGAAGTCCAGACGGTAGAGTATACGGGTAAACTGACTGATCTATCCGTCTACAAAAAGTATCTTCTCATGTTGTATTATCATTTTCTGGATCAGGGTGATTATGACAGTCTTCAGAAAGTCATGGACGAGATGGAGGATCATGTGCCGGATAAATGGTCCCGGGGAGAGATATCCAGTTTATGTGAATTTGTATTTTACAATGTGATCATTCAGCCCAACGAGGGAAAGGCACATTTTTATGGAAAATCTTTTCTGGCAAAAATGGAGGGCAATGAGGAGGCGAATATAAAGAGAGTTTTCGCCTATTGGCTGTATTTTGTCAAAAAAGATAAAGGAGCAGCTCTGCAGATCGCCATGGAGGCGATGAAAGCGGTGGGGAGTTATTCCCTGACGGGATGCCGCGATATGGAAATGCGTTTCATCGAGGCACTGATCCAACGCATTGAGCAAACATCATCATAACCGGGGAGAAATTGCGATGAGAGAGAAAGTCATGTCACTGGCCCAGGGCAGATTTACATATGAGCAGCCGGAGATCGTCTGTTCTATAGACTGTCTGAAGCTGGAAGTAGTTGAGGGAGGGGAAGCCGCTTCTTCCTTTACGGTGTCCAATTCTGCAGGGACGAAGATCAAGGGATTCGGAGCGGTGGATCATTTCAATATAGAATTTCTGCCAGTTTTTGATGGGAAGGAAAATGAAATTACGGCAAAGGTATATGCGGCCAATAAAAAAGCGGGAGAGATCATGGCAGGAGATCTCTGTATCGTGACGGATTGCGGAGAATATATGCTGCCATATGAGATCCGGGTATTACCGAGATGCCTCCGCAGTTCTGACGGGGAGATCCATTCCTATAAAGAATTTGTGGAGCTTGCCAGGGAAAACTTTGATGAGGCAGTCACCATCTTTTATCATGATAAATTCAAAAAGATTTATCTGAAGGAGTGGGAAGAAAAAAGATTATATCAAAATTTAACTTTGAAAAATCCAAAGAAGCAGGCGCTGGAGGAGTTTTTGGTAGTTCATGGTGACAAAAAGCCAGTGCGGTTTGCGGCGAATAAAAGGCAGATTTCCTTTGAGGTCAGGGACGAAGACATCGAAGGTGAGATCCTGATCGCATTAGATAGCTGGGGAATGGCAGGGATCCAGGTGAGCACGAAAAGTTCTTACATTTCATTGGAAAAAAATAATCTCAGTAATAAGGACTTTTTGCAAAACCATGCGGTACTAGCCTTTCATATTCAGGCTTCGGAGGTTCCGGAGGGGATTCACCGCTGTGTGATCCTTCTGGAAAATGTGTATCAGAAACTGGAGATCGGGGTGAGGCTTCACGGGATCCGTGGAATGAAAGAGAGGGCGAAAAAACGCAGTCTGGACAAGCTGCCTGGGGTGCTGGCAAAATATCATATTCAGTACATGATGAACAGCAGTTTAAAAGATGAGTGGCTTCGGGTGCTGGTTGAGAACCGGGAAGGCATCGGCAGTCTCAGCAAGGGGAATGATGTTCTCCTGGAGGGCTACATGGCAGTTTTGACCGGAGAAGAGAGGAAAAAGGCCGCTTTTGTCAATGCGGTGACAGGGATGCCGGCGCCGGCTTTGGGAGACGACGTGAGAAAGGTGTTCTGTTATCTGACCACAATGTATATACGGTGTCTTGCCCTGGGTTCCCTTGAGGAAAAAAGTGAGTTGTGCCGGAAGATCAGGGAATATTATGACAACGGCTGCCATCACTGGCGTCTTCTCGTTATGTTGGAGCGGCTGGGGTATTTTCAGGGCAATTCCCAGAGTTTGATGGAGGAGCTGGACCTGCTTTGGAGGGAGGGGGCAGTCAGTCCCTATCTGCATTTATACCGAATGTTACTGATGCTGCAGGAGCCGGAACTCCTGAAGAAATTGGACAGCAGTAGGATAGGAGCGCTCAGATTTGGATTAAGGCACGATTTAATTACCGAGGATCTGGCGATGGCAGTATCTTTTCTGGCGGCGCGCCAGAAGAAATGCACTCCTGCGCTCCTGTCTGTGCTGCAGGGCTGTTATGAGGTATATGGCAGTGAGGACACTCTTCAATGTATCTGTGCTCTGATGATTCGGACAGAGAAGCTGGAGGCCAGGTATTTTAAATGGTTTCGCCTTGGGGTGGAGAGGAGATTGCGTCTGACGGAGCTTTTTGAATACTATATGTACACTATGGACAAAGCGTGTTATGATGAAGCTCTGCCAGTGGTGGCAGCTTATTTTCAGTATGAGAATCATTTAAGGGATTCCGTTCGGGCCGGGCTTTATGCAAGTATTGTCAGGAACCAGGAAAGATATCCAGAATATTACCAGAGTTATTATGAGGCGATGCAGGAATATACGCTCCGTCAGCTGTATGATCATCACATCAGTCCAGAACTGGCGGTGCTGTATGAAGAATTTTTCGGTGTGGACAATTGTAAAGACCGGATCGCCAGAGAGCTGCCAGGGGTTTTATTTGTCCATCGGCTTCACTGCCATAACAAGAATATGGAACGGGTGGTAGTCCTTCATGATGAGGGCGGTGGGGAGATGGTTTATAATCTTGTCAATGGAGAGGCAGATGTCAGTATTGGGACGGCAAATTATAAATTGTATTTTGTAGATAAGAACGGTTATTATCATGGGGATTCAGTACCTTACACCTTGACAAAGATATTAAATCTGGAATGTATGGCGCAGGGCTGTTACGAAAATGGTTCCGAGAATCCGGTGCTTCTGCTGTATTTATTTTCTGAGACGTTGAAAAAGAAGGATATTGGAGCCAAGGATGCCATTCTCCTGCACACGATGATCCGCCGTCAGGTGCCTGGCGTGGAATACAGACAGAAAACTCTGCTTATTCTCTATGACTATTATAAAGCTATCGGCGAGGAACTGCTGCTGGAAGAGGTGATTCGCGGCATTGATTTCCGCTATCTGACCCAGGAGAGGCGCGCGGGGATCCTGCAGACGATGATTCAGCACGAATGGAAGGATGAGGCGCTGAGCGCACTGAAAAAGTATGAGATCACCGGCTGTAGCCTGAAACTTCTTTTGCTTCTGATCACCTGGAAGCTGAAAGAGGACCGGGAGCACTTCGAACCGTATTATATGAAACTCTGCAGTTTCCTATACCAGAGAGGCATAAAGAACAATGAGACTCTTTCTTATCTGGTAGATTTTTATATGGGGAGCATTTCTGTGCTTTATGGCATATATCATGCAGCAAGGAAGAATGGGGCGGAGATATCGGATGGTGGGACGGAACGGCTTCTGGGTCAGGCTCTTTTTGTGGAAGATAATCTGGAAAAATATGCGGATATTTTCGTTGATTATTATGAATATGGGGCGAACCGGATCCTTGTAAAAGCTTTTTTGGGTGGCATTTCCTATGGGTATTTGACGGAGAAGTGGCAGTTGCCGGAGGGGATCTGGAAGAAGATCCGCAGAGAGGGACTCTCAGAGGAGAATCAGAGTATGATACTGGCCTCTCTGCGCTATTATGCCCAAAAGGACGAATACACAGAGGCAGAGAGGGAGTACATTGAGTATCATCTGTCCCATTATGCTTCTACTGGCAGGGTATTTTCTTTTATGAAGGGATTTGTCGGCAAAGTGGAGGTTCCTTTTGCGGTACTTCATGGAAGCATCATCCAATTGTATTATTCCCGCAGTAAAGATATCTATATCGAGCTCACTTATGAGGATGGGGAAAAAGCTGTCTCTCAGATGAAGCAGGTATTTGAGGACATCTATGTATATGAGACCTTATTATTCCGGGGAGAGACAGTTCATTATCAAATTTTTGCCGGGAGAGAACCCCGCCCTGTCCGGCAGGGAGTGATCCGGGCGGATGAGGAGTTTTTTGGAGAGACAGCGGAACCGGAGGCAGCCGCTTTTTATGAGCTGGTGAACCGCATGATCCAGGCGCGGGAGAATGGGGAAGACGAAGTGCTTCGCCAACTGATCCGAAAGTACCGATCCATGCAGGAGATCTCCGGGAAGCTGTTTGTTCCGCTTTAAGGCAGGTGCTGCCACGGAAAGCGGCATGTGAGTAAGATTGGAAAGGTTTGATTAGCTATGAGCCAGCGAAGGCTGTATGTAGGCTTGGATATTAGAAATGATATTTCCCAGATCGCAGTTCTGGGACCGATGCTTCAGGAACCAGATATATTGAAATCTGGAGATGAGAATGGGATTGATTATCCTACCAGGGTGGCGGTTCCGGGAACAAAAGAGTATATAGAGGGATTTCTGGCAAAGATTCACAGCCAGGAGCCGGTGATGGCTGCGGGAAGAGAGACAGATCCGGTAAACATCCTGGCTACATTTTTTCGCAGGATACTGTCTAAGACGCGGAAAAGGTATCCCAATGAATCCATCCGGCAGCTGGTAGTCACTACGGAATACCGGGATTATCAGTTTATTGGAATTATTTACCAGGCATTGTCAAAGATCGGGATTCACCGGGACCGCGCGATGGTCATTGACCGTCGTCAAAGTTTTATCTATTATGTTCTGAGTCAGAAAAAAGAGTTATGGATCAATCAGGTAGGCGTATTTGACTATACGAGGGACAGGCTGATGTATCTTCAGATGGAGACGGACCGTTATAAGCGGCCGATGCTGGCCACTGTGGAAGAGAGGGATTATAGCGACTATATTCCAATGTTTCAGGAAAGAGACAGCACCGAAGAGGAAAAGAATGCTGTCTTTGAGGGTATGGTCCAGGGCGCCATTCATGGGAAGATCATCACGACTCTTTATATGACGGGCACCGGGTTTGAGGGGGGCTTCGCCAGAGCGGTAATGAAAAAACTCTGCGTGGGACGCCATCTGTTTCAGGGAGATAATCTGTATGTGAGCGGGGCCTGTTATTGTGCCAGGGAAATGTCAGAGGAACGAAGGCTGGATGAGTTCGTGTATCTGGATGAAGATACGGTGGAAGTCAATATTTCCATGAATATATATGCCGACGGGAAGCCACAGGAAATTCTCCTTGCCAGGGCGGGGACTCCCTGGTATCAGATTGACCATGAGATCGACCTGATTCCCGACGGGGACAGGGAACTGGAACTGAATGTGAAGAACATGCGGACAAAAGACCGGATGAAACAATGTATCCCGATGGAGGGAATCCCTGGAAGGACAGACAGAAGAGCGAGGATCGGTCTGCAGCTGAGATTTGCCGGGAAGGAGAAATGCATTGTCACAGTCAGAGACAAGGGCTTTGGAGATTTTTTTCCATCCTCCTGCCGGATATGGGAAAAGACCATCACGATTGAATAAAGGAAGCGATTAAATGTTTATTTTGTGTAAGGGAGAATTGGCAAAGAAGCCTTATATTATTCCCATCTCAGAGACTCCAGTGTATTCGCTGGAGGAACTCTGTTATTATATGTACCATCACATATACAGTGTGACAGAAGAGTTTTTTGACGAAGAGCTGGTAAGCTGGCTCTGTGAGCAGGCAGGGCTGGAGGCGCTGGGGGAAAAAATGCACGTGCTGCTCCAGAAAAAGAACGATCTCAAAGATCTGGTAGTTACGTTGCTGTGTTCCTGCGATTATTACAAGGAAGAGGAGATCTTGCAGCTGGTAACGGTGATGAAGAAGATTGAAAATCTCCCGGCCCATGAGAAGAACAAGATTAAGGCGGATAATTATCTTCGCGCCGGCAAGTATGGCAGGAGCCTGCTGGAGTATAAACAGCTTCTCTATGGAGAGATGGCAGAACGTTTTTCAACGGAAGAGTATGGGGATCTCCTGCATAATCAGGCAATTGCCCTGTTTCACGTATCCTCTTTCCGGGAGGCTGCGAATGGATTCAAGGAAGCGTATGCCAGAAATCACAAGGAACAGTCCCTTCAACAGTATTTGTACGCGTTGCTGCTCAATGGCCAGGAGGAGCAGTTTGCACAGGAGGGTAGTTCTTTTGGAAAGACCGAAGAAGAATTAGGACAATTAAGACAGAATTATATCGATGCGCAAACCGGGGGGAAGGATGACGGTGGTGAGGAGGAGTTTATCAGCCGCTGTAAAAATGAGCTTCGGTCAGCTTATTTAGATGGGGGTGTAAATGATGGGATTCCGATTGTTTCGCAGTAAGAAAAAAGAAGAGGGGGATCAACAGCCGGCAGCAGAATCTGAAATAGAAAATGGGACAGAGGCGGAAAGTGTGGAAAAAGATCTGGAAGCCATGCCAGAGCAGATCAAGCTGGAAAAAGAGAAAGTTGATTTGACCAATAAGTCGATCCGGTTGGATTATATTCAGAGATTATATGATGGAATCCGGGAAGCAAAGCGGCAGTGTGGGGAAATCAAAGTGGAATATGGTCAGGTGACTTCTTATCTGAAAGATATCCAGCTGATGGACCAGGCATTAGAAGAAGAGAAAACGGTGCTGAAGGATACGGCGTCTGCCATTGTGGAACTGACGGCAGAACGGGAAAAACGAAAGGGACGACGTTATAAATTTACAGACGCCCAGAGGGCGGCCATGGAAAATTTTGAGCCGAAGGTAGAGGATGATATCTCAAAATTAAAGGAATTTGAGGATTATCAGATCAAGATTAAACACGATATGCGGCAGCTGGATGGGGAAAAAAGGATGCTGCTGAGGGATAAGAGGGATATCATCCGGAAGCAAAGTACGCTGCAGCTGGTAAGCAAGGTGCTTGGCTTTATGCTGGCATTATTTGGAATTCTTCTCGTGACCATACTGGTGGTATTTGAGACCGACATCCGTGTACCCTTTATCGCCACAGCTGCATTTGCCTTTGTGGTGACGCTCATTATCGTTATCGAGGCCGGAAAAAACCGAAGGGATATGGTTCTCACCGAGAGAAGATGCAACCGTGCCATCTCGTTTTCAAACCGGGTCAGGATTAAGTATGTGAATAATACAAGGACCATTGATTATATGTGTACCAAATACCGGGTACGGAATGTGACGGAACTGGAATTTGTTTACGACCAGTACCGCAAGGCAAAACGGGAGTGGGCGAGACAGCGGGAAGATGCCTTTCTTCTCAATGAAAAAAATGAAATTCTTCTGACGGAGCTGACTAAACTCGGTGTCAAAGACCGGGATCTTTGGCTTGGCAGGGCGAATGCCATCGTGGATCCGAGAGAGATGGTTGAGGTCCGGCACGAGCTCAATGAGCAGCGTCAGAAACTCCGGGCCCAGATCGATTATAACAATGGGATCATGCAGGATTTTATCCAGGAACTGGAACGGATTCAAAACAAAAAACCAGAATACGCACAGGAAATCGAAAATATGTTGAATAACAGGGAAGTGGAGGGATGATTGTATGAATATACTTTTTTTGTTAAAACCGAAAAAATCAGTTTCTTACTTATATGATGACGATACCATCAGACAGGGGCTCGAAAAGATGCGCAGCCACAGTTATACGGCTTCCCCGGTACTGTCCCATGAGGGGTATTATGTGGGGACTATCAATGAGGGAGATTTTTTGCGGGGAATTTTTCGTAACAATGAAGGTGACCTGAAACATCTGGATGAAGAATTGGTACGGGATATTTTGCGAAAGGACTGGAATCATCCGGTGAAGGTGAGTGCCACCGTAGAGGATCTGCTTGAGCGTGTACTCAATCAGAACTTTGTTCCGGTGGTGGACGACCGCGGCTTGTTTGTGGGCATCATTACCAGACAGTCTGTCATTAAGCATTTCAGGGACCAGATACTAGAATTAAAGAAAAAGGTGGAGGAAAAGGAGTGACACAGCATATGAAACCACGAGTGGATTATACTCTTTATCTCTGTACGGACAGAGATCTTATGACAACAGATTCTATTGAAGAGGCAGTGGAGCTTGCCATCAAAGGGGGAGCGACGGTTGTCCAGCTGCGGGAAAAGGATTGCTCCGGCAGAGAATTTTTGGACATCGCCCATAGTGTAAAAGAAGTGACGGACGCCTATGAGATCCCGCTTATCATAAACGACCGCATCGATATTGCCCTGGCAGTGGATGCAGACGGGGTTCATCTGGGCCAGAAGGATATTCCGGCTGTGACGGCCAGAGAACTTCTGGGTCAGGATAAGATCATCGGGGTGTCCGCCTACAATGCGGAACTGGCACTTCAGGCCCAAAAAGATGGTGCGGACTACATCGGTGTGGGGGATGTGTTTGGCACATCCACCAAAGCAGACACCCATCATGTATCCATAGAGGAGCTTATGAAAATAAGAAACGCTGTAAAGATCCCGATGGTGGCCATCGGCGGCGTAAACCATGGAAACGTGGAAAAGCTCCGGGGAACCGGTGTGGATGGTGTGGCGGTGATCTCCGCTGTGATTGGAGCAAAAGATATCACCGGGGCAGCGGAGCAAATGGCAGGTAAACTGGAGGGGATAAAGAGATAGCCGGGTGGCGCCACTGAACTATCTCAGGTTCTCTAACAGCATGACTGGTATCCTCAGATTCCCAGTGCCAGTGCCCATCTCAATATCCGGTTTGTTGTCGCCGTGAAAGTCAGACCCACCGGTGATAAAAAGGTCGTATTCACCGGCCAGCTTGCGTACAAATGCCTCATCGGTTCCATGATTTCGTGAGTAGAGGGCTTCGATTCCGCGGATGCCATAGGTTTTGAGTGTTTCAAGCATTTTTCGGATCTGGCTGACAGAAAGCTTATACAGAAGGGGATGCGCCAGTACAGGGATGCCGCCCGCATCCTGGATGAGTTGAATGGCGCCTTCTGGAGTTAAATATTCTCGGTTTACAAAATAGGGGCTGTCAATGGCAAGACAGGTCTTAAAGGCCGCATCCATAGAGGGAACACCACCATTTTCTAACAATAATTTTGCGAAATGAGCTCTGGTGAGTATCATATCACCAAACTTTTCTGTCAATTCCTGGTAGGTAATGGGATATCCGGCATTGTGAAGATTTTCACACATTTTTTTGTTGCGGTTGTCCCTTTCTTCTGCCACTTTTTTCAACGTGGAGACCAGAGCAGGATTTGTATGGTCAATATTATAGCCCAGGATGTGGATCTCTACATCCTGGCCAGGGGCGGCCGGATACTGGCAGGATAGTTCTACTCCTGGGATCACCTGGATGTGCTGATCCAGTTCCTCTGCCTTACGGATTGCCCGGGTGACTCCGTCTACCGTATCGTGATCGGTGAGGGCAAATGCCACAAGATCATTTTTTATTCCCCGAAGCACCAGTTCTTCCGGCGTAAGTGTGCCATCTGAACAGGTGGAGTGTACGTGTAAATCTATATATCTCAATTATTTTGCCTCCTAATCTATCTCTTATCGCTTTCAACAAACTATTATAGCATAAGCATATTAGAATTGGTAGACTCATATAATAAAAAATAATAAAGTTTGAGATATGGAGCGATGAAAATGAATATGAAAACAAAAGCTGTAAAAATGCTGAAAAGTATTCTGGTGGCGTATGTATTGACTGCGGTGGTGCTGCTGGTATTGTCTTTTATCATGTATAAATGTAAGATGTCTATGGCAGGGGCCAATGGAGGGATTTTGTTTACATATGTGATTTCCTGTCTGGCGGGAGGATTCCTTTTCAGCGGAGGACTGGAAGAGAAAAGATATCTGGGCGGCGGTCTGCTGGGCCTCGTGTATTTTGCGGTGGTATACTGCGTCAGTGCCATCTGGAACCAAAGTGTAGCAGCACAGATGCCGGGTATGCTCACGGCATTTTTGGTCTGTATTTTTTCTGGAATGCTGGGAGGAATGATCCGGTCCGGAATAAAATAGCGTTATTGTTAGTTGAAATCCTGTTCTTTTTGTGATATACTAGTAACAATATTGGAAACGTATTGAAGAAAGGAAGACGATCATGAAAAGAATTCAGACACTTACATCAAAAAATCTCAAAGATACTGTAAAAAAAGGCGGCTGCGGCGAGTGCCAGACATCTTGCCAGTCGGCATGCAAGACATCCTGTACCGTTGGGAATCAGAGCTGTGAGAACAAATAATTGACATAAGAATCTGAGCAATAGAGGACTTGTTTGGTTTGCAAAAATCAAGCAAAGTCCTTTCTTGCGTTGGCGCAGTCGGGATATGATTGGAAAGATGGAAGATAGCGGGGAAGAAAGAAATGATTCATCAATATAAAAATAATGGATATAATATAGTTCTGGATGTAAATAGTGGCTCTGTTCATGTGGTAGATGATGTGGCATACGACGTGATCAGCATGTATGAAGAAAAAGGAAAAGAAGAGATTACAGAGATCATCTGCAAAGAGTATAGCGAAGAAGGGATTACAGAGGAAGAGCTGGGGGAATTATTTAATGATCTGGAGCAGTTAAAAGAAGAGGGAACCTTATTTTCAGAGGATACTTACAAAGAGGGCGTAATTGATTTTAAACAACGCCAGACGGTAGTGAAGGCTCTTTGTCTTCATATAGCCCATGCCTGTAACCTTTCCTGCCGTTACTGTTTTGCCGGCGAGGGGGAGTACAAGGGCGACCGCTCCCTGATGAGTTTTGAAGTAGGAAAAAAAGCATTGGATTTTCTCGTGGAGAATTCCGGCAGCAGACGGAACCTGGAAGTAGATTTTTTTGGCGGTGAGCCATTGATGAATTTTGAGGTGGTCAAACAGCTGGTAGCATATGGACGGAGTCTGGAGAAAAAATATGACAAGCATTTCCGCTTTACACTTACCACCAATGGAGTATTGCTGAATGATGAAATCATAGAATTTGCCAATCAGGAGATGGATAATATCGTTCTTAGTATCGATGGCAGAAAAGAAGTACACGATCATATGCGTCCCAATAAAAATGGGGATGGCAGTTACGATCTGATTCTTGATAAATTTAAGAAGGTGGCGGAGAGCCGCCATCAGCAAAAGTACTATGTGCGGGGGACATTTACCCATTACAATCTGGATTTTGTAGAGGATGTACTGCATCTGGCAGATCAGGGGTTTGAGCAGATTTCTGTGGAGCCGGTGGTGGCGGGACCAGAGGAACCCTATGCTATACGGGAAGAAGATATACCGGTGATCTGTGAGGGGTATGACAGACTGGCGCAGGAGATGATCAAAAGAAAAAAGGATGGCAGAGGATTTCACTTTTTTCACTATATGATCGATTTGACGGGAGGTCCCTGTGTTTATAAGAGATTATCCGGCTGCGGTTCCGGGACGGAATATCTGGCGGTTACACCTTGGGGAGATCTGTACCCCTGTCATCAGTTTGTGGGAAATGAAGATTTCCTGTTGGGAAATGTAGAAGACGGAATTGTAAATACGGAAATCCTGGATGAGTTTAAACTCTGCAATGTATATGCCAAAGAGGAGTGCCGCAATTGTTTTGCCAAATTTTACTGCAGTGGCGGATGTGCCGCGAACGCGTTCAATATGCACCAGGACATTAATAAACCCTACGAGATTGGTTGTCAGCTGCAGAAAAAGCGGATAGAGTGCGCTCTGATGATGCAGGCTGCTCTTTCGGCAGAGAATGAAAAGCGGATGATATAGTTCCGACAGGGAACTTTAAATGTAAATTATATATTAAATTTGCAAAAAATCATTTGATAATTGCCGGATTCGGTTGATAATAGAGATTAGGGATGTTTACTTGACACAGAATTTGGGGAAACTGGAATATAGAGAAATTACATGGATAAATTAGGGAAAGTTAAGAAAGGAGAAAGTCATGGACATTGGAATAGATCTGGGTACAGCGAGTATTCTTGTATACGTGAAAGGCAAGGGTGTTGTACTCAAGGAGCCTAGTGTGGTTGCATTTGACAGAGATACGAACAGAATCAAGGCGATCGGTGAAGAGGCGAGACTGATGCTCGGCCGTACACCGGGAAACATCGTGGCGGTCCGTCCGTTGAGACAGGGAGTCATCTCCGACTATACGGTGACGGAGAAAATGCTGAAATATTTTATTCAAAAGGCAGTTGGCAAGCAGAGATTCCGTAAGCCTTTGATCAGTATCTGTGTGCCCAGCGGTGTCACAGAGGTAGAGAGAAAGGCCGTAGAGGATGCGGCATTTCAGGCGGGCGCCAGAGATGTTAAGATCATCGAAGAGCCTATCGCAGCTGCGATAGGTGCGGGGATTGATATCGCGAGACCCTGCGGAAACATGATTGTGGATATCGGGGGTGGAACCTCGGATATCGCAGTGATCTCCCTGGGTGGAACGGTGGTAAGCACCTCTATCAAGATCGCAGGGGATGACTTTGACGATGCCATCGTAAGATATATGAGAAAAAGACACAACCTGCTGATCGGTGAGAGAACTGCTGAGGACATAAAGATCCGCATAGGTTCTGCATTTCCAAGACCAGAAGTGGAGGAAGTGGATGTCCGTGGACGAAATCTGGTGACCGGTCTGCCAAAGACCATCACGGTCACTTCCGAGGAGACCGAAGAGGCGCTGAAGGACACAACGCTTCAGATCGTTGAGGCGGTTCATAGTGTTTTGGAGAAGACGCCGCCGGAGCTGGCAGCAGACATCGCAGACCGCGGTATTGTGCTGACCGGTGGAGGAAGCCTTTTGTATGGTCTGGAAGAACTGATCGAGAGCAAGACAGGTATCACCACCATGACAGCGGAGGAGCCAATGACAGCAGTGGCTATTGGTACCGGTAAGTATGTAGAGTTCCTGAGCGGAACGACCAATGAGAGCTGAAGAGGAGGAAAGTAATGTTAAGAGGTCTTTATACTTCGTGGACAGGGATGGTCAACGAACAAAATCGATTGGATGTTATCTCGAATAATCTGGCAAATTCAGATACTGCTGGATATAAGCAGGAAAGTGTGAGCAGCCAGGCATTTGATAAATTGCTGACAATTAAGATTAGAGACGGATCTCAGGCATACCACAACGAGGCCATCGGTACGATGAGCCTGGGTGTGAAGATTGGCGAGGTGTATACAGATTATACCCAGGGATCGGTGAGAAACACCGGCGGGAACTTTGATCTGGCACTGAGCGGGAATGGATTCTTTACGATAAATTATACAAATTCCAGAGGAGAGACGTCCACCAGATATACCAGGGACGGAAGTTTTCTGGTGACAAAGGAAGGCATTCTGGTGGATTCTGAAGGAAACCGGGTGCAGGGAGAAGGTGGAGATATTCAGATCCCCACGGACGCAAAAAATGTTGTGATCAGCAATGACGGAACGGTGACAGCAGATGGAGTTATCGTTGACCGGCTGAAAATAACGGATTTTGCGGATTATGATTACATAATAAAGGTTGGCGACAATATGTATACGGTTGTGGACGGAGCGACGGAGAAGGAAGCCGATGCTTCTGTGATGCAGGGATATATTGAGATGTCAAATGTTAATGTTGTGTCCGAAATGGTCGATATGATTACTATAACAAGAGCTTATGAGGCAAATCAGAAAGTAATACGCTCTATGGATTCCATGCTCGAACGTGCGGCAAATCAGGTTGGAAAGCTTGGATAACAAAAAATATAGCAGATAGTCCGTGAGACAGGCGAGAGCAGACGTTAGGAGGAAATGATTATGATGCGTTCACTTTGGACTGCGGCGTCAGGAATGATCGCCCAGCAGACAAATCTGGATACGATTTCTAATAATCTGTCCAATATCAATACGACAGGCTATAAGACAGAGGCTGTCAACTTTAAATCTTTATTGTACCAGACGATACAGGGGAAGTCTTATGACAGTACAGGGGAACCAAAACCCGTTGGTGCACAGGTAGGGCTTGGCGTCAGACCGGCGGCCATTGTATCGGATTTCAACCAGGGACCACTTCTTGCTTCCAATGGATCCTTTGATTATGCCATCCAGGGAGAGGGATTTTTCCAGGTGCGGCTGAATGATGGAAGTATTGGTTATACCAGAAACGGCAACTTCAATGTATCGGTAACCGGAGATGGCATGGCACTTACGGATTCTAACGGTTATCCTGTGATCGCTGCCAACGGCCAGCCGATTACCTTCCCGGCGGAAATCGATGCTTCCAAGCTGTCAGTGGATCAGTATGGTAATTTTATGTATCCCGATGCCATCGGCAATGCTCAGCAGATGGGAATACAGATCGGACTTGCCAGATTTCCAAACCCGGCGGGGCTGGATCGTACCATGGATACAATTATGAAAGAATCTCCGGCTTCCGGAGCAGTGATCACAAGTACGGCAGATCAGCTGGGCTCTCAAATCGTGTCGGGGCGTCTCGAGGGCTCCAACGTGCAGGCTGTGGATGAGATGGTTAATATGATTGTTGCCCAGCGTGCCTATGAGATGAATTCCAAGGCGATCACAGCATCCGATGAGATGCTCCAGCAGGCGAACAACCTCAGATCATAAGGAGGGATAGGTTATGTCTTTATCCGTAAATAATCTAAATAGTGCCCTGTTAGGCTCTTCCATAGGAGCAGATTCGTTGACGGGCGCGGCTACCGCAAACCGGCTTACAAATCAGATCCAGGATGCCGAGACAGACGAAGAGATGATGTCGGCATGTGAGCAGTTTGAGACGTATCTTCTGCAGAAAATGTTCCAGACCATGGAAAAGACAGCGAAGGTATTTAGTGACGAGGAAGAAGAGGGCGGCGAGTACGTTGACATGTTCAGTGATAATATGTATCAGGCACTGGCAGAAAATATGGTAGCGTCAGGCAATGGACTGGGAATCGCCCAGACTCTCTATGATTCCATGGCCAGAAATATGGGGCTCACCACGACGGAAGAATAGATGTGGAAGTGGTTCTGCCACTTTGTTGATAGTTAGTAATGAACCGGTTTGCAGTACTAAACCAGTGGACAACATAATGGAAAAACTGGCGCCCTGTTTAGGGCGCCTTTTTGGAGGAATGGGGATTACTATGGAAGAGCGGAAGGGATATGTAGAGCATATTATTTACCGCAATGTGGAAAATGGATATACGGTCTTTGAGTTTGCCTGTGAAAATGAGGAGGGTGAAGTGCTGGAGACCTGTGTGGGCGTATTTCCCTTTATTAATGAGGGGGAATACATGGTGCTGCGGGGCAGCATGGTAAAGCATCCCACATATCACGAACAGTTCAAAGTAGAAAGCAGTGAGAGCAGAGATCCCGATGATGTGGTTTCTATGCAGAGATATCTGGCTTCCGGGGCGATCAAAGGCATTGGAGGGGGGCTGGCAAAACGTATCACAGATAAATTCGGAGAGAAAACCTTTGAGATCATCGAGAAAGAACCGGAACGTCTCAGTGAGGTCAAGGGAATCAGCGAGAAAAAAGCACGGGATATCGCCGATCAGTTTGAGGAAAAGAGGGAGATGCGCAATGCTCTCCTGTTTTTACAGCAATATGGTATCAGTAACCAACTGGCAGTAAAGATTTATAAGACCTACCGGGAAGAGCTGTATGATGTGGTGAAACATAATCCGTATAAGCTGGCGGAGGACATCCGGGGAGTGGGATTCCGCATTGCCGATGGGATCGCCATGAGGACCGGACTGGATATGGACTCGGATTACCGGATTCGTGCCGGAATTTTGTATGTGCTGGGGCTGGGAAGCAATTCAGGGCATATTTATATGCCGGAGGAACTTCTGTACCGCAACTGCGTGGAGTTTCTCGGTGTCGGTGTGGAGCGTCTCATGCGGATGACAGATGAAATGGAGATAGATAAGAGCATTATCCGGGACGGGGAGAAGATCTATCTTCCCAATCTGTATTATAATGAAATGAATTGTGCCAGAATGCTTTTGGACATCGAAAATGTATCGGCGGATTATGATGATTCGCTGGACCGGGTGATTAGAAAGCTCCAGAAGGAGTCGGAGATCGAACTGGAAGAGCAGCAGGTGCTGGCTGTCAGAGAGTCTATGAGCCATGGACTGCTGGTGGTGACAGGGGGACCGGGAACAGGTAAAACCACCACCATTAATATGATCATCAAGCTTCTTGAATCCCAGGGACAGACGATTCTGCTTGCGGCGCCCACAGGACGGGCAGCCAAGCGGATGAGTGAAACTACTGGCAGGGAGACCCAGACCATTCACCGGATGCTGCAGTACAATGGTGCAGGGATGGCAGAAAATGAAGCATCCTTTTCGGAGTCACCGGAGGGACAGGGAGTATTTGAACGGAATGAGTGGAATCCGCTGGAGGCAGATGTGGTGATCATCGATGAGATGTCCATGGTGGACATTTATCTTTTTACAAGTCTTTTAAAAGCAGTTTCTGTGGGAACAAGACTGATCCTGGTTGGGGATGTAAATCAGCTGCCCAGTGTGGGGCCGGGAAATGTACTGAAAGATATCATCACCTCCGGCTGCTGCAGTGTGGTGAGGCTGGAGCGGATCTTTCGCCAGGCAGCAGAAAGTGATATTGTAGTCAACGCCCACCGGATCAATCACGGGGAGCCCATCGCTCTGGACAATAAGAGTCAGGATTTTTTCTGTCTGGAACGGGAGGACAGCCATGGCGTGCTGGAGGTGATGCTCTGGCTGGTGCGGGATAAGATGCCAGGGTACACGGACTGCACCCCCTTTGACGTACAGGTGTTGACCCCCATGAAAAAGGGAGAGCTGGGTGTGATCCGTTGCAATCAGATCCTGCAGAAATATCTGAATCCGGAGCAGGAGGGAAAACCACAGCTGGAAGTTCATGGAACTATTTTCCGCGAGGGAGATAAGGTGATGCAGATCAAAAATAACTATCAGATGCCTTGGAGGTTGGAAGGATTTCACGGTGTGGTCATCGAAGAGGGCACCGGTGTGTTTAACGGAGACTGTGGCGTAATCCGCCAGGTTGATCTGTTCAATAAAGAATTAACAGTAGCCTTTGATGAAGAAAAGCTGGTGACTTACGGATTTGGAGATATGGATGAGCTGGAACTGGCGTATGCCATCACGATCCACAAATCCCAGGGGAGCGAGTATCCGGCAGTGGTCATTCCTCTGATGGGGGGGCCCAGAGTGCTGATGAACCGCAATCTTTTGTATACAGCAGTTACCAGAGGCAGGCAGTGTGTGACAATTGTTGGGAGTAAAAAAGCGGTTTATGATATGATCGGCAATAAATCCGAGCAAAAAAGATATTCCACCTTGGAAATTCGTTTAAAAGAATTGCAATACCACTAAATCTCTGGTAAAATAATAGTGAGCGGTTTGCCCTGTGGAAAGGGGTAATTTTGTGGAATTTATTGCTGGATGCAGTATTTCCGAAAAAATGTGTCATATGCCATGATGTATTAAATAAGAGGGCGGCAGGGGCATTATGCAGCTCCTGCCGAAGGCAGCTTCATTCTGAGACGGAACCTCGCTGCAAACGTTGTTCTAAGTCGCTGGAAGTCTCCAGGGAGGAGCTGTGCGGGGACTGCAGAGGGAAAACATTTTATGTGACGAAGGGAAAGGCATTGTATTCCTATGACCGCATGATGCAGACTGCCATTGCGAATTTTAAATATGGCGGAGAACTTTCATGCGGCGATTATTTTGCCGGAGAACTCGTCAAAAGATATGGAGCCTGGATCAAAGAGATTTCGCCGGAAGTCATCCTTCCGGTACCGGTGCATAAAAGGAAGCTTCGTTTCCGGGGATTTAACCAGGCAGAATACATGGCAGCACAGATTGGAATGGAACTGGGGATTCCTGTGATGGGGGATTATCTGATCCGCACGGAAAATACGAGACCTCAAAAGGGACTTGATGTGAGAGCGCGCATCGAAAATCTTCAAAGGAGCTTTGGTATCATTCAAACCGGCAGACGATATCGGAATGTGCTGCTGGTGGACGATATTTATACGACAGGCGCCACATTGGAGGCCTGTGGAAAAGTATTAAAAGAGACAGGAACTAACAGAATATATTTTCTTTGTCTCTGTATAGGCAGGGGAGAATAAAACCATGACATTTATTGGCATGGAGGAAGGCAGGTAGATGGTATGGAAGTGATCACATGTAAGAGCTGCGGTAAAATTTTTAACTATATAAGTGGATCAAGAATTTGTCCGCAGTGTGTAAAAAAAATGGATGAAAAATTTACGGAAGTGAAAAAATACGTGTATGATCATCCAAAGGTCGGCATCAATGAACTGGCGGAAGAGATGGATGTATCGATTCGCCAGATCAAGCGCTGGGTGAAAGAAGAAAGACTGTGTTTTTCTGAGGATTCACCGGTGGGAATTGAATGTGAAAATTGTGGCACTCTAATAAAGACAGGACGTTTTTGCAAACAGTGTAAAGATAAACTGTCAAGTGGTCTCAAGGATGCTGCGGGGATGAACCGCCCGGTGGCAGCAGCACCGGTCAAGAAGGGATCGAAAGAAAATAAGATGCGCTTTTTGGACTAATATAGAAGGATTTTGCTGTATTAGTGGGAATGGAGAACAGTATGTATGACAGTATAGTGATCGGTTGTGGGTTTGCAGGCGCTGTTGTGGCCAGGGAACTGGCCGAGAAGAAAAAGCGGGTTCTGATCATAGATTCCAGACCGCATATCGGCGGCAACTGCTACGACCGTAAAGACGAATATGGAATACTGATCCATCAATATGGACCTCATATATTTCATACAAACAGTGAACGGGTATATAAATACTTATCCCGGTTTACAGAGTGGTACCCATTTCGGCATGAGGTGGTGGGAAAGATCGGAGAAAAAGAGCTTCCGATCCCCTTTAACTTGAATACGCTGGAGATGGTGTATGGTGAACGGGCTCCGGAGCTTGAAAAAAAGCTTATTTCCTCTTTTGGGGAGGGAGCGAGGGTTCCGATCCTGGAACTTATGAATCACCCAGACGATGAACTTCAGGAAATTGCACAGTATGTGTATGAAAACATTTTTCTTAAGTATACTATGAAGCAGTGGGGCAAGTCGCCCAAGGAGATCGATCCTGCGGTTTCTGGAAGAGTTCCTGTGCTATTGAGCCGTGATAACCGATATTTTCAGGATAGATTCCAGGGGATTCCCCTACATGGGTATACGGAAATTTTTGAGAAAATGCTGGAGCATGATGGGATCGATATCCGGCTGAACTGCCAGGGGACAGACGTTCTGCGTCTGAATCCGGAGGGAGATGTCAAAGTGTGGTTTGAAGAAAATCCATTCCACGGTGATGTGGTCTTTACCGGTGCACTGGACGAGTTTTTTGGCTGTTGTTATGGAAGGCTTCCCTATCGTTCTCTGGATTTTCACTTTGAACATTATGAGAAACCATTTTATCAGAGCCATGCTGTGGTGAATTACACAGTGAGTGAGGAATTTACGAGGATTACAGAGTTTAAATATCTGTCCGGTCAGCTGCATATGGAGGATACCACCATTGTGAAGGAGTATCCGAAGGCATATTCGGGAAGCAATGGAGAAATTCCGTATTATGCTATCAATAATCCAGAAAATGATGCCTTGTTTGAGAAATATAAGGCGCTGGTAGATCAGATTCCTGGATTTTATCTGCTTGGAAGACTGGCAGAATATAAATACTACAATATTGATGCCATCGTAGAACGGGCATTGGATTTGGCAGAGAGGGTATAGGAGAGAAATGAAGATTTTAACAGTAGCGATTCCATGTTATAATTCTCAGGATTACATGCGCCATGCTGTGGAGAGTGTGCTGGTGGGTGGAGAAGATGTGGAGATCCTTATTATAAATGACGGTTCCGTAGACGATACGGGAAAAATAGCCGATGAGCTGGAACAGGAGTATCCCGGGATCATCCGGGCGGTCCATCAGGAAAATGGAGGACACGGTGAGGCTGTAAATGCGGGCATTAGAAATGCAAAAGGTTTGTATTATAAGGTGCTGGACAGTGATGACTGGATGGACAGGGAAGCACTGGTCAAGGTATTAGAGAAGCTTCGCAGCTTTATCCGGGAAGGCCAGCTTGTAGATATGTTTCTGGCAAACTATGTGTATGAAAAACCAAGTGTGCATAAGCATAAGGCGATTCGATATGAAGGAGTGTTTCCCCAGGAGAAGGTATTTGGCTGGAGTGACATCAAGAAGTTTAAGATCAGCCAGAACATACTGATGCACTCTGTGATCTACCGCACGCAGATGCTTCTGGACTGTGGACTGGAGCTTCCAAAACACACCTTTTATGTGGATAACATTTTTGTATATACTCCGTTGCCTTATGTAAAGACAATGTATTATATGGATGTAGATCTCTACCGCTATTTTATCGGCAGGGATGACCAGTCAGTGAATGAGAAGGTGATGATGGGACGGATCGATCAGCAGATCAAGGTGAATAAACTTATGATCGATGCCCATGATCTGAATAAGATTAAGAATAAAAAGCTCAGAGATTATATGGTGAAATATCTCGCCATGATGATGACAGTCAGTTCCGTATTTCTGATCAAAGAAGGTTCTGAGGAGAGCCTGGAAAAGCGGACGGAGCTCTGGAAGTATCTGAAAAATTCCAGCCGCAATACCTTTCGCCTTGTAAATAAGCAGGTGCTCAGCAAGCCAATGCAGATACGGGGAAAGGCTGGCCGAAAGATGGTAGTCTGGGGCTACAGTATTTCCAGAAAATTATATGGATTTAATTAGGGTGTGTTTGAAAAATGCCCTTTGAGCTAAGTCGATGGCACTATTTAGTTAAAATAACACCGCCAAAGGATCGGATAGGCTTTTTGCCTGGTTTCATTCTTTGGCGGTGTGCGCTTTTAAGCCATCCCTTTTTTATTTGGTGACCTTAGCCAGTTGTCTGAAGGTATTCAGATCGTATACATATATGCCGCCGATGCCTTCGCCGTCAGCCAGATAGAAATATTCACCGATATACAATCCTCTGGCAGAAGACATTTCCATGTCTTTGGGTGAGAGGGTGGCAAGTTTTTGAAAGCCCTTCTTCCTGTCATAAGAATAGAGACGATATGTGATCTTTTGCTTTCCTTTCTTATCATAAGATTCTGCCGCAAAGCCAATCAGATTTTTTCCAGGGTCTGCCAGGATCGCTTTATGATTTTTCCCTGCCAGGCTGTAGGTCTCCATTTCCAGAAGTTTGGTGTGTATTTCCCGGACATTGGTGTCGGAGGAGATATCAAGCATCGTCAGCTTTATCTGGGTATCCCAGTTTTTATTGATGTTACTGCCGATCCCCAGCATCAGTCCCTCCCCATAGCCCTGAAGATATTCGGAGAATCCGGGGATCTTCAGCTTATCCTTTACTACGGGTTTGGAGGGATCGGAAAGATCCACGAGGAATACCGGATCCGTTTCCCGGTAGGTTACAAAATACGCTTTATCCCCCATAAACCGGGCGGAATAGATACGTTCCGACTTGGCTAGACGGTCTACTTTTCCTAATAATTCCATGTTTTCGTCCAGAACATAGAGACCGTTGGAGGTTTTTGTTCTGCCAGAGTTCTCTGTGGTGGCGACAAAGCGGAGCTTTCCCTCGTACTCGTCCATGGAGAACTGGTTAAGGATCTTCCCGCGGAAGGTCTTTTCGCCATCTTCTGTGATTTTTCCCTCCTGGTAGTGGAAACGGCTGATGGTAGTTTTGGTGTAGTCTGCTGTCGGAGAGGCGATGTATATATTTTTTTCGCTGGCATAGCAGATACCATCTCCTCCGAGGATTGATAAAGTATCGGAAAAATCGTCCCCGCTTGTAATGTCCAGCGAAGTAAAAACCATATAGGCGCTGGAAGTGACGTCGGAGGGGATGATCAGACGGTCTTCTGGAACAAGACTGCCACCCACAGAGGGAATGTAGCGCTCCATTTTATCTTTTTTGTCAGCAGAGACCGCATACATCACGGAAAAAGTGTAGAGATAGTTTCCGTTGATTCGGGAATTGGAATAGGTTCCGGACTGGGTTTTGCGGAAGATCTGTTTTGGTTTTTTGATATCTGCTATGTCATAAACTAAAACTAATGTATTCTCCAGCCGGATATCATGTTCCGTATATGCTCCAGATAACTTTTCCTTCGCTGGCTGCTTTTCCCAGTCATTGCCGACTAATACGAGAAAATGGTCTTTGATATACATCTCTGAAATATTCATGGAATCCACGGTGAGTTCTGTTAGTTTTTTAGTGTTTTTTCCTTCTGCTTTATAAATGCAGACGGTGCTTCCAAAAGTATCGGCGGCAGATGTATAGATATAAGTTCCATCGGTTTTTACCACATCGCCCTCATCTACGTTCTGTACCTGGAGATTGGTGCCGGAGTATTCATTGGAGGAGCTCCTTAGTGCAGAGTCCGCACTCCCTGCGGTATCGGCTGCTTTTGAATTTTCAGGGACGGCTTCCTCCAGGTCATATTCGTTTTCATATTTATAGGTAAGACCGCTTCCGCTGCTCTCCAGATCCAGAGCTATTTTTTGTCTCAGTGTTTCGTATACTTCCCCTTCTGGTGTGGAAGTTTCTTCTCCTGGCTGGGTGGGGCTGGCAGCCGGAGTCCCGGAACCTGCCCGGGGGATAGAATCATGCTGTGGGTTTGGATCCGGGGTAATATTTAGGATACCGGAAGCCAGCAGGTAATTTCCCACAGCAGCCACAAGCAGAAGGCAGGCAGCCCCCAGTGCAAGCCTGGTCGTGAAACGTCTGGCGTATCGGCTCTGACGTCCCGTTTTAGCGTGCTGAAGCTTTTTTTCAATCTGATCTGGTTTCAGGTTATCCGGTATCACAATATCTTCACTAAATCGTTTTAATTTTTTCTCAATCATCATCTGACACCTCCAGTATATGTTTCATTTTGTCCAGCGCACGGCTCTTTATGGAACGAACCGTACTTTCTTTTTTGTGGAGAAAGTGGGAGATCTCTTTACCGCTGTAACCGCCATAGAGGCTTAATCCTACAATTAGACGCTCTTGTTCGTTCAGCAGGTCAAATGCCTGCCGGATCGCCAGACGGTCTGTAGGATCGGAAACCGTCTGTGGGGAATCCTGTACTACATCTGTCTCATAGGAGACTGTCTTTGACTGGAGCCGGAACTGCCTTTTACATTCATTTGCCACGATCTGAAACATCCAGCTGCGGAAGGATTCATTTTTTCGCAGCTTATGTATGTTCTCATAGGCATGGAGTACCGAATCACTGACCACATCTTCCGCAGTATGGGTATTTTTTACGGTACAGTAGGCAAAGCGGTACAAATCTTTATAGATTTCTTCATAGAGTCGGGCAAAAGCAAAGGTATCTCCTTTCTTTGCCTGCCTGACGAGTTCAGGTAATTTCGTTTTCATAAACCGTCCTCCATTGTTTTTGCACAGTAGTGCCAGAGGATATTCCCCAAGTCATAAAATGACTTTGGGAATATCCTCTTAGAAGCTTCTATATATAAGAGTACTGAAAGGGGAAAATGATGCATTAATTTAAGAAAAAGTTTAAGAAGCAATAAAGCAGACCCATTCCTTTAAAGTTTCTTTTGAAAGGATTTGGAAATGATTTTGTTTCAGGGCGGCTTCTACTTCATCCGCTTTTGTATTTATTATGCCGGAAGAGATAAAGATCCCACCTTCTTTCAGATGTGGGCGGAGAACGCCGGACAGGGGGATGATGACATCGGCTAGAATATTTGCCACGATGACATCATATCCGCCTCCGATCTTTTCCCTGAGGGGTGTGGTGTTTGCCGGTGCATGGAAGGTGTAAGAGTGGTCAGCAGCTACATTGCCGATTAGATCTCCCGCAAAGAGCTCAAAAGTCTCAGGAGAGATATGATTCACCAGCATATTCTCTCTGGCGACTTCTACAGCTGTCTCATCGATATCTGTGGCAGCTGCGAAAGAGGCGCCCAGCTTCAGCGCTGAGATGGCGAGAATCCCGCTTCCACAGCCCACATCCAGGATGCGCTTATCCTGACAGCCACATCTGGACAGTGCCTGTATACAAAGCTTTGTAGTTTCATGGGTTCCTGTTCCGAAAGCAATCCCCGGATCGATATCGATCACGATATCCCTGTCAGGCTGGTAGTCCTCTAATGCACATGTCTCCCAGGTAGGTTTTATGATCACGTGATCAGCGGCGCGGAAGGGTTTGAAAAAGGTCTTCCAGTTATTGATCCAGTCCTTGTCCTCCGTCTCCGAGAGGCTCACCGTGCCATTTCCGATATTTGTATAAGATTTGATCTCCTGAAAGATCTCATGAACCTGGAGCATAATCTTTTCAGGATTGCAGTCCTGGGGCTCCATGTAAAAGTGAATCTTGGCAGAACCGTCATTGGTTTCCGGGTCTGGCAGGATATCCACATACATCTGTTTTTTCTCTGATTCGCTCAGTGGAAGATGGTCTTCAATCTCGATTCCTTCCACACCAATCTCATCTAACATATAGCTTAGGATATCCACAGCATCGGTATGGGTATCCAGTGTAAATTTAATCCACTTCATAAGTGATCCCCCTTTTATTATGATTATTGAAGAGTGGCAAGCAGATATACCAGGGTTGCCGTAAGTCCCAGCGCAAACAGGAGAAGTCCAAAGGAGACACTATAGAGGACCAATCTGGCAGCGCGGGAAAACTCAGTGCTTCCCACGGTAAACAGGTCTGCATAGGAAGCTCTGGATACCGGAGGTTTTTTCCGAATCTTGACATGCACCAGTGTGAAGACAGCGTCAGCCAGTTTCCCGGCAGCATAGGCGAGGGGATGGTCATTGCGCACATGGGAGCGCCCTCCTGGCCGCAGCAGCGTCTTCATTATAAAGATTGACAAACCGTCCATGAGGCGGTCGGCAGCCCGGCTGAACAGAGCACCGAAAAAGGGTAGTATTTTCAAAAATACTGGTTTGTAGACCAGTTCCTCTATATCCAGCCAGGAAGGGTAAATATCGATATAACGGGTATAAGAACTTCCCTCCCGGCTCTCTTTTCTCATCATGCAGGTGCGGATGAAGATAAGATAGATCAGGCCACCGATAGATAGTGAGATTAGTATTCCTTTGAGGTTCTCCCACACGGGGAGCAGCTGCAGCGCCTTCGGATACAGTCCGATGGCAGGGCAGAGAAAACCAAAGGCATAGAGCAGGAATACAGAGAGAGATCCCGGTTTTGCCATACAGGTATCTTCCCGGCAGCTCTCTTCCCGGGGATGGTTGTGGAACAGGGCAAAGTACATTTTCAGCATATAGGCAAAGGTCATGCCGCCGGAAAAGAGGAAGATCCATTCCACGCCCTGATACATATCTGCGTAAGGAGAGACGTGCATGCAGGTCTCGATTCCGTGGTGGATCAATGTCTTGCTCACAAACCCACTGAAGAGAGGAACACCGCTGATTCCCAGGGCGGCACATATAAATGGAAGTCTCATCCACCACTTGCGGTTGGCAAAGCCGGCAAGGCGGTTGTAATCCAGTTCTCCGGTCATGCCGAAGAGGAAGGACACGATGGTAAAGAGAATCAGCTTAAACAAGGAGTGGTTCACGGTGTGCAGCAGGGCCCCCAGGGAATCGCTGCATCCGATGGCTACCAGGATAAATCCGATCTGGGACATGGATGAGCAGGCGAGAGTCCTTTTTATGTTGCTGGAAAACAGTCCTAACAGTCCACCAGTGAACATCGTCAGACAGCCCAATATCGCCAGGGTAAGCCCCCAGGTTTCCCCCGCGGGATTATTCTGGAACAGACATAAGCTGACCATAAAGATTCCGTAGATGCCTGTTTTGGAAAGTACTGCCGACAGTACTGTCGTACCGGCACATGGTGCTGCGGTATAGGTCTTTGGCAGCCAGGTGTGCAGGGGAAACATGCCTGCCTTGGCGCCAAATCCAAAGAGAAGACAGCTTCCGGCGGTGTAGAGCAGAGGTGTGTCAGCCGGCGCAAATGATGTGTCTGCCAGCTGTTGAAAGCCCAGTGTCCCAAAATGTGAGTAGATCAGCATCAGACCAAAAAGCATGACAAGCCCTCCCAGGATACCATACATCAGATAGGACATGGCGGCTTTCCGGGATGCCTGACTCTCATCGCAGCCCACGTAGGCGAAAGAACACAAGGTCATGATCTCAAAAAAACAGAACAGGGTAAAAAAGTCTGCGGCAGCGAAGATCCCAAGAGAAGCGATGCCAGTCAGTATATAAAAAAGCAAAAAACGTCTTCCATTGCGGGGACCCTTTAAAAGCTGGGGAAGGGTACTGGCTGTGACCAGATATACTGCCAGTGTGATTCCGATAAAATAAGGGCTTAGCGGGTTTTCCAGTGTAAAACTCATCATTGAACAATCCATATGTCATCACCTCCTAGATCCTTCCTGCCGCCACCTGCCTGAAAAAGTTCATCAGCGGCGTGGAATATATGCCGAATAAAAAGATCAGTATAGCAAACAAGACCATAGGCAGTTTCATGAGCCAGTTTGGATCACAGATCTCTCTGGTGCCGCCCTCTGCCTGTCTGTCTGCCAGAGCCTGTCCACCTGATGCCGGTGTAAACTTTGCCGGCAGATAGGCCTTTATTATGATTGTAAAGATATAGATCGAAGTCAGGAAAGCGGACAGGATCAGAACACAGATCAGCGCCGGAGCCAGCCTGTTTCCCTGCTGCCAGGCACCGGCAGCAGCTGTGGCGATATTCCATTTGCTGATAAAGCCGGTGAGGGGAGGGATGCCGATCAGGGCGATGCCTGCGATGGAGAGGCAGGCAAAGACCACAGGCATCTTTTTGCCATACCCGGATATTTCATATATATAGGTGCTGCCAGTCTGATGCATGATGGCGCCCACGGCAAAAAACAGTGTGATCTTCATTATGCCATGAAAGATCATATGGGTAAATCCTCCCACCAGTCCTTCAGGTGTCATAAGGAGTACACCGAGCAGGATATAGGAAAGGTTGCTGGAGGTGGAGTAAGCAAAACGACGTTTTAAATGCTGTTCCTTAACCGCGCTGGAAGAACAGTACAGGATCGTAGCCGCCACAAATAGAAGTACAGTATACTGTGCCCAGGTGCCCCGCAAAAATTCCGTACCAAAGATGTAGTATGTGATACGGATAATGGCAAAAGCACCGGATTTGACGACGGCAACTGCGTGGAGCAGGGCTGTGACCGGAGTCGGTGCGATGGAGGCGGTGGGCAGCCAGCCATGCAGCGGGAAAATCGCAGCTTTTACGCCAAACCCCAGTACCATGAATACAAAGACGGCGAGGAGTACATTGGTATCTGCTCCGACTTTAGCTGTGTTCAGTACACCGCCAAAGGTGAAATTCATAGAACTTCCATAGTTCAGGATAAAGATAAAACCAATAAAGGCAAAAGCTGCGCCTCCGATGGAATAATAGGCATATTTCCGGCCGGCAAATCTTGCTTCTCTTTTAAATGAGTGCATGACCAGAGGAATGGTAACCAGTGTCAGCATCTCATAGAACATGTACATGGTCATGAGATTGGCGGATAGTGCGATGCCAAGAGTGATGCCGTAGGTGATGGTGTAAAAGGAAAAAAAGCGCTTCTCACTTACCTCGTGCTTCATGTATTCAAAGGCATACAGCGTGGCAAAGGGCCACAGAGTGGCTACCAGTGCCGCAAAAATCATACCAGCGCCATCCAGATGGACGGATACTTCCAGTATGCCGGCCAGGTTGATCAGTCTCGTGTAGGACATGGGATGTGTGATCAGCAGATACCACATTAGGAGAGAATTAACTACCACAATGGTTTCCACATAGATATTGCGCTGCCTTCTACTGTTAAATGGGAACAGGGGAAGCAGCATTCCGCCCAGTATGGGCAGAAGAACAGGTATAATAAGTAAGATTCCATTCATTTTATCACCATTTCTTTCACGCCGTTGGAGTTTTGCCGTCAAGCAGTTCCGCCAGGCTTATTTAAAAAATACTGTTCAGGTATGCGATATCGGAGCAAAGTTTCTCAAAACCAGAAAAGCAGATTCCCAGTATGACAGCGGCGGCTGCCAGAAGCACAAGAGGAACCAGGATCCAGAGATTTGCCTCACAGCTTTTTGGTTTTTCCCCTTCTTCCACCCCGTCTGGTGTGCGGTAAAATGCTTGGAAGGCGGGAACCAGAAGATAGCCGGCGGTCAGCAGGGCGCTGATTAGAAGGATCACCGGACCAGCATAGCGCACAAAAGGAATTCCGGTCGCCAAAGCCCCCAGACAGAGGTCTTTCTTGCTGAAAAATCCACAAAATGGCGGGATTCCCACCATGGAGATCCCCAGCAGGGTAAAGCAGATCAGGGTGACGGGCATCTGTTTGCCAATTCCCTTTAATTCGTCTATTTTTGTTTTTCCTGTCTTATAAATGATAGAGCCGGCACAGAGGAACAATCCATTTTTCATAATAGAGTGAAAAATAACATGTGCCAGCGCGCCAGCCAGCGCCAGGGGATGCATAAGCGACACCCCAAACAGGATATAGGATACCTGGCTGACCGAAGAATAGGCGAGCCGCCGTTTGAGTATTTTCTCTTTGTAGGCGAGCATCGATCCCATAAATACGGTGATCAGCGTCAGGGTAATAAATGCGGTCTGTACCCAGGTGTCCTTCAGGAATGAGACTCCGGCGATATAGTAGATCACCCGGATGATCGCAAGTACACCCATCTTTGTATTGATACCAGAGAGGATGGCACTTGCGGGGGCTGGTGCCACAGGATGGGCTGTGGAAAGCCAGCCATGCAGAGGAAACATACCTGCCTTGGAGCCAAAACCTACGATCATGCCAAAGAGGATCACGAGGAGCAGTCCCTCATGCCCCGCCACCTTCGCTGGATCCATCACGCCTCCCGGCGTGAAGGCAAGGGTAGTGCCGAACTGATAGATATAGAAAAATCCCATCAAGCCGAGAAATGCCCCAGCGATGGAGTAAAAGATATATTTAAAACCGGCGGATATGGCTTCTTTGGTCTGGGAGTGGATGACATAGCCGATGGTGGCAAGGGTCATACCCTCATAGAAAAGGTACATGGTGACCAGGTTCCCCGCGCTGCAGATGCCGAGAACCACCCCGAGCGTCATAAGGTGACAGCCATAAAACCGTACATTTTTCCATTCATGCTTCATATATTCAAAGGAGTGCATAGTGACCGGGAGCCACATGGCAGTAACGAGGGCGGCAAATAGTTTTCCCAGGCGGTCGAGGTGAAACATGATCGGTACGTCCTCTTTGATGTGCCAGAGGATCAATGTGTTTTCCGGCGCCAAAAGGTTCATAAGTGTGCACAGAAAAACAAGGATGGTGACCAGGCCGGTAAAGCCGGTCAGCCAGTTTCTCCGCTCCGGAAGATACTGCTCCAGACGGGAAGAAGCAAAAAATAAGATCATGCCGCAAAGCAGCGGCAGTAAAACTGGTATCGCCAGCATAACAGCCTCCTTTTTTATTCTTTAAGTAATTGTTTTTGAAGCGCCGGATTCCCAGCACGCTTTGTTATCTAAGTAGGAAAGTCTCCAGTTCGCGGAGAAATTGCGCGGTTCTCAGCCGCACCTTTATTTATATAAACATGTCGGTTCCCAACTGGATCGTCTGCCATACGAGGTTGGAACCAATTCCCAGAAACAGGTTCAGAAGGACAAACAGCAGGATGGCAAGGGTAAACTGCCGTTTTGCCCGGAACCCGATGCGGTCTGTCTTGTTAACCGGTGTATATATGGTTAATACTGTGTGTAAAAAATACACGGCATTCAGCACCGTACTGATGGCCAGGGCGATCATGGCAGTCCAGAGCTTAAAAGGCGAGGACTCCAGAGTGGCCAGGGCAAAGTAAACCTTGGAGGTAAACCCGGCAAAGAGAGGGATGCCGATCATCGAGAGAGCTCCCGTACTGAAACCGATACCGGCGATGATGTTCCGATAGCCGGCGCCCTTTAAGTCAGGAAACAGCTTGCTGTTTCCTGATACTTCCGACAGTCCTCTGGCAGAGATAAACAGCAGGGACTTGGATGCCGCATGGGAGATGACATGGAAGAGGGCGGCGAGAATACCCGCCTCTGTGTCCAGTCCGATGCCCATGTAGATATAGCCGATCTGCGCCACCGAAGAAAATGCGATCATTCTCCTTATGTCCATCTGGTGGATGGCGCTGACAGACCCCAGGATCATGCCGAGGATCGCGAAAATGAACAGGATATTTTCTACATGGTAGTGCATGATGATATCCAGACCGATGACACGGTAGAATATCTTGATCAGCAAAAAGATGTAGCTCTTGGATACCAGGCTGGAGAGAATGGCGCTGGAAGCCGCCGTTCCGTAGCTGTAGGCATCCGGAAGCCAGGAATGAAAGGGAAACAGCGCGGACTTGATCGCCAGGCCTACACAGATAAATACGATGATAACTGTGAGGGGAATGGTATACTGCCCGTTGGTGTTGATCTGAATCACACTTTCATGTATGTTTGACATGAGAAGATGTCCGGTGATCCCATAAAGCATGGAAAGTCCTATGAGGATCAGACCGGAACCGATCAGGCTCATGATCATGTACTTGGTAGCTGCCACCAGGGTATGTCCGGTATCCCGGATCAAGATCAGTCCTCCGGCAGCGATCGTATTGATCTCTATGAATACATAGGCGGTAAAGAGATCATTGGTATAGATGAGCGCCAGCAGGGAGCTCATCATAAGGTTGATAAGTACATAGAAAAGATTTTGTTTCGTCTCTATGATGTCAGAGAGAATGTACTTGCCCCCTCCGAGGATGGAGAGGATCATAATCAGGCTGAAAAAGACAGCCATCAGTGCCTCTAAGATTCCTACCCGGATCTCGTTGCCCCAGGGCGCCGGAAAGTGCCCCATCATAAAGGTATAACTTTCACCGGTCCGGAACACAAAGGCGAGTACAAAGGCGGACATACAAAGAATTACGGTCAAAAGTCCCATGGTCAGACGCCTTGCGTATTTTCCCCTGAGGACAGAACAGGTGACGCCGCCAGCCAGGCACATGATAATATTGAAAAAAGGAAAGTTCTGAACCAGGCTCATGCTAAATCTCCTCTCTCTTGGCACTCAGGGCGATCTGGTCGATATCCAGCGTGCCATATCGTTTGTAAAGGCGGACAGTGATGGCGAGCATCAGTGCTGTGACGCTGACGGAGACAACGATTCCTGTCAGTACGAGTCCGCTTGGAATCGGGTTTGTATATGTTTTAACGGCATTCCCGGAAGGATTCGGAATATCTGTTCCCACCAGGATCGGTGCCAGGTGACTCATAATGTAGCCTTTAGAAGTCAGGAACAGATAAATCGCTGTATCCATAATATTAAATCCCATAATTTTTTTGATTAGATTTTTATGAAGAAGAAGGGTAGTCAGACCGATTCCAAAAAGGATGACAGCTGCCACTTCATAGTAATTCGTAAATATTGTGTTGTTCATCTATAATTCCCCCTTTTTAAACAGAGAGTAAAATCCGTACATCGTACAGGCTACTACCATGCCGACACAGATGTTCAGGGGTAGGATCAAACCGCTGCTCAAAATGGCGCCGGGAGTGCCCTTGGGGATGATGCTTTCGATATGGTTGGCGCCGGTGTAAAAAGAATAACTTTTCGCGGCGGAATAAAACAACAGGGCAAATAAGGATACGACAGAATAGGTTTTCCGCGTGAAAAACCTGCCAGTCTGTTCAAAGCCAAAGGCATTTGCCGCCAGGATCAGTCCCGCACCGATGATAGCTCCCCCGGAAAAGCCTCCTCCGGGAGAAAGATGTCCGTTCAGCACAATATAAATTCCAAAGATCAGGATAAAGGGGGTGAGCAGGGTCGCTGCCGCTTTCAGGATCGGATCCGGCTTAGCCTGGGGCGTTTTAACTTTTTTCATGGTATGTTTCTGCCCATGCTTGTCCGCGCGCAGAAGAATCATCACACAGGTGGCGGCGATAAAGAGCACGTGGGATTCTCCCAGTGTGTCAAAAGCACGGTAGTCAAGGATCATCCCCGCCACGATATTGACGGCGCCGGTCTCTGCAAGACCTTCTTCGATGTATCGCTGCACTACCTCATTGGAAGCTGGATTATCTGCACTTCCAAAGGTGGGGAGATTGGATACTGTAAACAGGAGTACGGTGATCAGCGCAAGACAAAAAAGCACAGCCATGCAGCCGTAGATTCGCTTGAAAATCGTGATCCCTTTGGTTTCTGGCCATTTTTCATATCGGTTATACAGCTCTTTCAGCGTATCAAGACGTTCCGGCCATTCAGATTTCTTTTTTTTGTGTGGCGTCACAGGATCCAGCTTCTGCATATCATCTTTTAAAAAAGATGGATTTTCATCAAAAATATCATGATACTCATGAACTTCAATGCGCTCTCCGTCCACAAAGCGCTCCAGCCTGCGCCACCATGTTTTCTCATAATCTTTTCTCGGTTTACTCATGATCGTTCTGCCTCTTTCTGTTCATCTGTATTGTCCGTGGATTCTTTTTCGCTGCGCTCATCTGTGTTGATGGCATGGATCCGTTTCAGGGTTACAAAAAAGAGCACACTGGTAACGCCGGCACCCACCGCGGCTTCTGTGACGGCGAGATCCGGGGATTCCAGAATGATCCAGAGGATGCACATGATCACGCTGTATGACATAAAGATCACGATGGATGTCAGAAGATTTTTATTCAGGCATACAGCGACAGCACACAGGATAAGAAATACAACGAGTATCAGGCTAAATATTGTCATGTTCCCTTTTCTTCCTTTCATACATCATCTGAGCGATCAGATGACTGGATACGGGGCTTGCCAGCCATAAAAAGACGATCACAAGCACCAGTTTCAAAGAGGTGAAGGATATGCCAAAGAGAAGGACAAGTCCCATCAGGACCAGTGCCAGGGCGAGGGTGTCCCCCATGGCTGCCGCATGCATTCTTGTGAGGCATTCCTTAAATTTGAATACGCCGATCGCCGCCGATATAGCGGTAAAAATACCGCCAAGGATAAGCAGTGCTGCGATGGCGAATCGTAACCATTCCATAGTATTCTCCATTCCGAAGCCGTCAGCATAAGAGCATTCCCGGCTTCTTTTCGCATTATTTTATGATAGATATATCACCGGGGATCGTCCTCATCCTCTTCCGAACCAGATTTGTAGCTGCCGATAAAGATCTTTGTCAGGACGACTACTGCGATAAAACTCAGCATGGCATAAATCAGAGCTACGTCCACCAGCCATCCTTCATTCAGATGCCAGGCGAGGACGCAGATGGCAATGATGGTCAGTGTTCCGGTCATATTTGCCGCCACCATGCGGTCTCCCAGAGACGGTCCCTTGATGGCTGCTATGAGACAGGCGATGATGCACAGGGAAAGCAGGATAAGCACCCCGGTAAAAAAAGTCGATTGTATAGTCTGCAACATGATATCTCCTTCTGTCAGTCTTCCGTTCTATGATGAATGATCAGCTTGCGTTTATGCAGTGATCTATTTTCTGTAACAATGTGACAAAGGAAGAGCAGTCCAGATCCTCCGACATGGACTTGTCCAGACAGTGTATGGTAAATTTTCTGCCGGAAAGCTCCACGGTGATGGTTCCCGGTGTCAGGGTAATGGAATCTGCCAGTATGACATTCAAAACCTCTGATTCAAAGGGAGATATAAATTCCACCACACAGGGTTCTATTTCGGTTTTTTCGGTATAGATCTCTTTTAATACCCCGATATTCGCCTTGACGATTTCTGCCACGAGAAGAAAAGCATATCCCAGGGCATACAGTGATATGCGGGCAAAGATCAGATCCTTTTTGGGGGAATAGCCGAGAAATTTGCAGCAGAATAGATAGACTGCCAGCGAGATACATACGCCGAAAAGAAAAATCTCCAGATTTAGTTTTCCATTTAAAAGTATCCAAAACAATAGGAAAAGTATATACATTGCCAGGTTCCTCTCACATTCATTTGTTCTTCTGCTTATTATAATAGATTCATGTGAGGTTTGCAACCGGTTCATAAGGAAAAATTGACGCTGTCAGATACTTGTGCTACAATATTTTTACATTTTATCATGGAGGACAGCGATGAGTACGGATGAAACTTTTATGCGGGAGGCGCTCCGTCAGGCAAAGAAGGCTTATGGAAAAATGGAAACGCCTATTGGGTGCGTGATTGTCTGGGAGGGGAAGATCATTGCCCGTGGTTATAATAAGCGCAATGAGAAAAAAAATACTCTTGCCCACGCAGAGATCAGTGCCATACATAAGGCGAGCAAAGTTCTGGGGGACTGGAGGCTGGAGGGGTGTACCATGTACGTGACCCTGGAGCCATGCCCGATGTGCGCCGGGGCGATCGTGCAGGCGCGGATCCCTAAGGTTGTCATCGGCAGCATGAATCCAAAAGCAGGTTGTGCCGGTTCCGTGGTGAATCTTCTGCAGATGGAGGGATTTAATCACAGAGTGGAGGTGGAACAGGGAATTTTGGAAGAGGAGTGCAGCCAGATGATGAGCGGCTTTTTTCGGGAACTCCGGCTGCGAAAAAGGGAAAAGGACGGATAACCGCGGAAAATGGTTGTTCATCACAATTGTGTGCTGTTTTCAATGTTTATCGAGTTTTACTTGAAGTAAATGCTTGTTTGTGCTATAATTTTTAGGTACATTTTTAGAAAAGGAGATTTTCACAATGAATAGTAAGACGAAAGGGATCTTTCAGATTTTGCTTATTTTGCTTGTGACTGCCGCTATGGGTGTGGTAGCGTATACAGGTATTGGGGCAGGCAAAAGAGGAAGTGCCCAAAATATCCGTTTAGGTCTCGACCTTGCCGGAGGTGTCAGTGTCACCTATGAGGCGACCAAAGAGAATCCGACGGCTCAGGAGATGAGCGATACGGTTTATAAGATGCAGAAACGTGTGGAAAATGAAAGTACAGAGGCATCTGTGTACCAGGAGGGAAGCAACCGCGTCACGGTAGATGTACCGGACGTAGAGGACCCCCAGGCAGTGCTGGACAAGCTGGGAAAAGCCGGCGCGTTGGAATTTGTGCTGCAGACGGACTGCCAGATCGCTGAGGATAAAACCGCCACATATGACAAAGAAAAAGTACTGCTGGACGGATCTATGATCTCCTCCGCAGATGCGACAACCCAGCAGGACAGCCAGACCGGAGTGGCAGAGAATGTGGTTAAGATCACATTTAATGGAAAAGGCGCTAAAAAGTTTGGCAACGTTACCAGTGACCACGTAGGGGAAGCTCTTTCCATTATCTATGACGGCAAAGAGGTTTCTTCACCGGTGATCCAGACAGCGATCACAGATGGTGTCGCTGTTGTTTCTGGAAGCTTTGATAAATATTCAGACGCAGAGGATATGGCAGCTACTCTTCGTATCGGTGCTCTTCCTCTGGAACTAAAAAATATCCGTTCCAACATCGTGGGAGCGAAACTTGGCTTTACATCACTGGAGACCAGCCTCTATGCAGGTCTCATCGGATTTATCCTTGTCATTATTTTTATGATTGTGATGTATCGTCTGCCAGGTGCTGCTGCTTCCCTCGCACTGGTTCTTTATGTGGCAGCCACACTGCTCGCCCTGAATGCCCTGAATGTCACCCTTACCCTTCCGGGTATCGCTGGTGTAATCCTTGCTATCGGTATGGCGGTGGATGCCAACTGTATTATATTTACCCGTATACGTGAGGAACTTGCCACTGGCAAGACTGTTCGGTCGGCCATCAAGATCGGTTTTGAGAAGGCGCTCTCCGCGATCATCGACGGTAACGTAACGACATTGATCGCCGCTGTTGTACTCTACATTAAGGGATCGGGAACGGTAATGGGATTTGCCCAGACCCTTGCTATTGGTATTATTCTTTCCATGTTCACCGCGATCTTTGTCACCAGATGGATCCTGTATGGTTTGGTCAGTCTGGGACTGGATAATCCGAAATTCTTTGGTGTCCAGAGAGAGAGAAAAGCAATCAATTTTGTTGGAAATTTCAAAAAATATATTGTTATTTCAGGAGCTCTGTTCCTGCTCTGCATCGGAGGCCTGATCTTTAATAAAGTGCAGACCGGACAGATTCTGAATTACAGCCTTGACTTTATGGGTGGTTCGTCTACCTCTATCACCTTTGATGAAAATGCCCAGGGTTTTGATGGCAGCGGAAACGCCAGTGCAGATTTCAAGACCGAGGTTACCGATGCAGTCAAGACAGCAGCCGGTGTGCAGGATGCGGAGATTTCTGATGTGGCCGGAGAGAGAACACTGATCATTCGTACGGTGGATCTGACAGAGGATCAGCAGAAGACCGTTGTGACTGCCATCGGTGAAAAATATGGTGTGACAAAAGAAAATATCGAGATTGAGACGATCTCAGCTTCGGTAAGTAACGAAATGAAGACAGATGCTGTGATTGCGGTTATCATTGCGGCGATCTGTATGCTGATCTATATCTGGATCCGTTTCAAGAACCTTGCTTTCGGTGCCAGCTCCGTACTGGCACTGATCCATGACGTGATTGTCGTGCTGATGGTGTACGCAGTGGGAAGTGCTTTCATCTCTGTGGGAAGTACGTTTATCGCATGTATGCTTACCATCGTTGGTTATTCCATCAATGCTACCATCGTTATCTTCGACCGTGTTCGTGAGAACCGGAAGAAAGCGGGAAGCCGTACAGAGGTTGCGGATATCGTAAATGAAAGTATCACTCAGACGCTGAGCAGAAGTATCAATACTTCTATTACGACGCTGATCATGGTAGTGGTTCTGGCGATCATGGGTGTAGATGCGGTTCGTCAGTTTGCGATTCCACTGATCGCAGGTATCATATCCGGATGTTATTCTTCCGTATGTCTGGCAGGTACCATATGGTTCTTCCTGAACAAAATAAGCAAAAAGAAAGCGAAAAGTAAATAAATAACAATCCTGATTTTTTCAATGGATGAAAATAGAAAAGATGCACATACTATGGGAAAATGGTATGTGCATCTTTTTTATCTGAGTAGGAAAGTTCTTATATGATAAAGGAGAATACCTGCGTATTTCTGGTATACGGTATGATATTCAGTGTGCACGGAATGGAGAATGAAGATATGGAAAAAACTGTTGGAAAACGAAGTGTCCAGTTTGAGGTTCCGCCCTGTATCATCGGCGCAGCATCAGTGGCCGGAGAAAAAGAAGGAAATGGAGCCTTTGGAAAATACTTTGATTTTGTGGAGACCGATCCGCTTTTTGGCGGCAATACCTGGGAGGAGGCGGAGAGCAAGATGCAGCATATCGCAGCGGACATCGCGATACGCAATGCCGGTCTGGAACCCGGAGATATCCGCTATATTGTCGCTGGGGATCTGCTGGGGCAGCTAATCGCTACCTCTTTCGGGATTATGAATTTTAATATTCCGATGTTTGGAGTGTACGGTGCCTGCTCCACCATGGGAGAATCCATGGGCATCGGATCTATGCTGGTAGAGGGCGGTTTTGCGGATTATGTGGTGGCGCTTACTTCCAGTCATTTTGCCAGCGCAGAAAAACAGTTCCGTTTTCCCCTGGCTTATGGCAACCAGCGACCCTACTCTTCCACGTGGACGGTGACTGGAAGCGGTGCCGTGGTGCTGGGTAAAGGAGATGGCAACTGGAAACGTAAAGAGACGGGTTACGTACAGATCGCCGGACTGACAACAGGGGTGATCACAGACTATGGAATTAAGGACAGTATGAACATGGGGGCGTGTATGGCTCCGGCAGCCTGTGACTGTATTTTGAATAATCTAAAAGACTTTGGCATCCAGCCGGATTATTATGATAAGATCATCACCGGGGATCTGGGAACCATCGGCCAGCGTATTCTGAAAGATATGCTGCTGGGCTATGGTTATGATATCAGTAAGCAGCACATGGACTGCGGTACGGAGATCTACTACAATGAAGAGCAGGATACCAATGCCGGTGGAAGCGGCTGCGGCTGTAGTGCGATCACCCTCACAGGTTACATTCTCAACAAAATGCGAAAGCACGAATGGAAACGGGTTCTCTTTGTGCCGACGGGAGCGCTGCTCTCTACGGTCAGTTTTAACGAGGGAAATAGTGTACCGGGCATCGCCCATGGGGTAATGCTGGAGATCGCACGGTAGGAAAGGAGCAGGAAAATGGATTATTTAATTACTTTTTTGGTAGGCGGCGCCATCTGCGCGGTGGTGCAGATCGTCATGGACAACACAAAACTTCTTCCTGGGCGGATTATGGTCATTCTTGTATGCCTGGGAGCGGTACTGAGTGCCGTCCGCCTCTACGAGCCCTTTGCTAACTGGGCAAAGGCCGGAGCCACGGTTCCTCTGATCGGCTTTGGGCATCTGTTATTTAAGGGAGTCAAGGAAGCTGTGGACAGCCAGGGCTTTGTGGGAATCTTTTACGGTGGGCTGGAACAGGCAGCGGTGGGAATCGCTGGAGCGTTGATTTTGAGTTTTCTGGCGGCACTGGTGTTTAAGCCGAAGATGTCGTAAGGGGAAGTTATATATGGAGAAGTAAAAACAGGTTTGGTCAGTTTACACCTTTAAGCCGTGGAG